>JAYEME010000129.1:0-12535 GCA_034717915.1 Thermodesulfobacteriota bacterium | reverse complement strand
AACCCGCAACAACGTGAAGCGGTCACTCACAAGAAAGGCTCCCTGCTCCTTCTGGCCGGAGCTGGTTCCGGCAAAACCCGGGTCATTACCTGTCGCATTGCTCATTTGAGACAACAGGGCGTTCCAGCTGAACAAATTCTCGCCGTCACGTTTACCAACAAAGCGGCTCGGGAGATGTCCGAACGGGTGCAGGAAATGGTTGGCCGAAAGGCCTCTAAAGGGATGGTCATTGCCACCTTTCACTCCCTCTGTGTCCGGATTCTTAAAACCCATATTGATCGGCTGGGTTTCAAAAAGAATTTTTCCATCTATGCCGCCGCCGACCAACAACGTTTAATCCGGGACTTATTACGCGAAATCGGTGCAGAAAACAGCTCCACCGCGGCAGATCAAATTCTCTGGCGAATCAGTTCGGCAAAAAACCACCTAATTCCTCCAGACAGTTATCTGCCCAATGATCGGGATCCGCTTTCAGCTCTGGTCGCCACAATTTATCCGCGCTACCAGAAATCCCTTAAAGCTTACAATGCGGTAGATTTTGACGACCTACTGATGTTTACGGTGCAGCTGTTGGAACAACACGTCGACCTGCACAAATATTATTGCGACCGTTTTCAATATCAAATGGTCGATGAATATCAGGATACCAACCCGGTTCAATACCGGTTATTAAAACTACTGGCAAGCACTCATGGCAATCTGTGCGTCGTGGGTGATGATGATCAATCGATCTACGCTTTTCGTGGTGCCGATGTTGCGAATATCCTCGATTTTGAACTCGATTTTCCCGGCACCAAAGTGATCAAACTGGAACAGAATTATCGCTCGACTGGAAATATTCTTGCCGCTGCCAACACCGTTATCAAGAATAATCAGAAACGGAAAGAAAAAGCCCTTTGGACTGATAGTGGTGCCGGAGCCAAGATCGGCTATCTACTTTGTGAAGATGGTGAAGATGAAGCCCGTCAGGTGATGGAACAGATTCATACTGAAAAATATCGGGGTAAACTCAATTATGGCGACTTTGCCATTCTCTACCGTACCAATAGTCAATCACGCGCCTTTGAAGAACAGTTGCGCTATGAAAACATTCCTTACGTCCTGATCGGCGGCCAACAGTTTTTTGATCGCAAAGAGATCAAGGATGTTGTTGCCTATCTGAAAATTATTCAAAACCCTGCAGACGAAGTCAATCTGCTGCGCATACTTAACTATCCCAAGCGCGGTATTGGTGAAGGGAGTATTGATCGAATCATCCGCTACTCTGCCGACACAAACAGATCCCTCTGGAAAGTTCTCCAACAGGTCGATCAGGTTCCTGAAATGAACGATCGAACGGCAGCCGCATGTGGTTCATTTGTCGACCTGATCAAGCACTATCAAAAAAGTTTTAAACAACCGCTACGGTTGCTTGAAACCCTACAGGAACTCTTTACTGAGCTGAAGCTGGCAAAGGAGATCTATCGACAAGAAAAAGATCCGCAGATTGCCCAGCGGCGGGTTCAGAATCAGGAAGAATTACTAAACAGCATGTCAATTTACCTGGAACGCACTCCCCAACCAACCCTGGCCGGTTTTCTTGAAAGGATATCGCTGTTTGACGATGTTGCTCCCGCAAAAAATGACAAGGAGAGCAAGCTGGCTCTTGATGCCGTCACCCTGATGAGTTTACACTCAAGCAAAGGTCTGGAGTTCCCGGTCGTCTTTCTGACCGGGCTGGAAGAGGGTTTTTTACCCCATAAGAAATCGATTTACGAAACCTTTGATATTGATGAAGAACGGCGCCTCTGCTATGTCGGCATAACCCGCGCGCAAAAACAGTTGTTTCTCCTGGGAGCCCGGCAACGGCGTAAATATGGCAAATTGGAACAGCGAGAACCAAGCCGGTTTCTCAGTGAAGTTCCGGAAGAGCTGTTGCATAAATTCGATGGAGAACAATCAGGAAAAGATGCTCCGGAAGATGAGGCCGCTAGCGCCAGTAGTTTTTTTGCTAATATCAGTCAGATGTTTGAAGATTAGTCAATTTCACAAATAGAGAAGAAAACAAGGAGAACATTTATGCCCATGATTAAAGTTACATTTCCCGGAGGATCGGTGGTTACGTCAAATTTTGGCAAGTTTGAAGTTCCAACCGACCAGCCGCTGGATGAAGGGGGAACTGATACTGCCCCGGAACCCTACATGCTGTTTTTATCATCCATCGTTACCTGTGCCGGATTTTATGTGCAACGCTTTTGTCAACAACGTAAACTGGATACAGAGGGGATGGCGATGACTCTGGATATCGAACGCAATCCGGAGACGCGCCGTCTGGATAAAATCAAAATGGCGATCCAACTTCCCGAAGGCTTCCCTCCAAAGTATAAAAAGGCCGTGATTCGTGCGGCCGGAATGTGTTCGGTCAAAAAAGCGATTGCAGATCCACCGGAATTTGAAGTGATTACTGAATAGATATTGGCGGTAGATATTTTCCAGGAAATATCTACCGCTATCCATTTCAACCTAGTCCTATCTCCCATCTTCCCTCTCAGAATTCATAATTTCTTCCATTGATCACTTGTTTTACCCACAAGTGGTGATTAAATATAACTGTAAGACATATTTTTCAGCCGCAGAACACTCATCTTATTTTGGAGGCGATAGATGTATGATGTCGTCATTATCGGTGGTGGAGTCATTGGCTGTGCTTTGGCTCGAGAGTTATCTCGATATAATCTGCGCCTGGCTCTGATTGAAAAAGAGATCGAGGTTGGTTTTGAGACCAGTAAAACCAATTCAGGAATTATCCACGCCGGCCACCATTCGCCCCCAGACACGCTAAAGGGCAAGTTCGAGTGGGCTGGCAATCAGAGGTGGGACGATCTGGCTCGCGATCTCAAGTTTGGCTTCAAACGGATTGGTGAGCTGCTCCTGGCTCAGAAACCTGAAGACCTGGAATATCTGGAAAACCTCAAACAACAGGGGGAATCCAGAGGTGTTACCGGTCTTGAGATATGGCCTCAAAAGCGGGTGCAAAGAGAGGAGCCCAACCTCAGTCATACCATTCTTCAAGCTCTCCATGCCCCCACCGCTGCCGTTATCAATCCCTACGAAGCCTGCTTCGGGCTGATCGAATGCGCAGAGCAAAATGGTGCTGAACTGTTCTGCAACCATCCGGTTGTTTCTATTGATCAAAGTAAGGATGGTTTTTCTATCCAGACCCCGCAGAAAAAATTCCATGGTCGGATTGTTCTCAACGCGGCCGGTCTGTTTGCTGATCAAGTGGCAGAAATGGTCGGTGCTGATAACTTTAAAATTTCCCCCCGCAAGGGTGAGGAATACATGCTGGATCGTCGCTTGGAGGGGATTGTAAGCCGGTTGATCTTTCCCACCCCCACCCCGACCAGCAAGGGCGTTCTGATTATCCCGACGGTCGACGGTCCCATCATGGTCGGTCCGACAGCGGAAGATATCGATAATCGCGAAGATCGATCAACCAGTTTTGCCGGAGCAACCAGGATTTTTGCGGCAGTACGCAAATATTGCCCGGCAATCTCTGAACGGGACACCATTACTGAATTTTCCGGTCTGCGGGCGATAGCAGACGGCAACGATTTTATTATCGAGCCATCCCCGGTTAAAAATTTCTACAATATCGCAGGGATTCAATCCCCGGGACTGACAGCTGCACCGGCAATTGCCACATACGTCACAGAAATACTTCGTTCTGATGGTTTGAATCTTGTAGAAAAACTGAACTGGAAAGCCTCTATTGATGGGCCTCCCCACTTTTCCTCGATGACACCGAAACAACGAAAAGCAGCCATTAAAAAAGATCCCGCTTATGGACGCATTGTCTGTCGCTGTGAGTCGGTGACAGAGGCAGAGGTTCTTTACGCAATCAAACATGGTGCCCGAACCCTCGACGGAGTGAAGTTCAGGGTTCGCGCTGGAATGGGGCGCTGTCAGGGAGGATTCTGCACCACGCGGGTTATGGATCTGCTCTCGCAAAGATTGGGAATCCCTTTGGCTGAAATCACCAAGCGTGGTCAGGGATCAGAAGTTTGCACTCCACGTCATGACGCTATATCCGTGGAGGATTTGGGATGAAAAATCCACTGAAGAAAAAATATGATGTCGTGATTGTCGGTGGTGGCCCTGCCGGGTTAGCCGCTGCTCTGGGTGCGCATGAAGCAGGGGCGGAACATATTCTGGTTATTGATCGGGAGATTGAAGCAGGTGGTATTCTCAATCAATGTATCCACAGTGGCTTCGGATTGCACTATTTCAAAGAAGAACTCACTGGTCCTGAATACGCTGAACGTTTCATTTTCAGCGTCCTTTCCGGCAATGTCGAAATACTCACCGACTCCTACGTTTTGGATATCAGCCCTGACCTGCATCTGGAGGTTATCAGCGGAGAGTATGGATATCTCCATCTGCAGGGGGAGGCTGTTGTCCTGGCAATGGGTTGTCGTGAACGGACACGTGGCGCAATTCGTACCCCAGGATTCAGACCCGCCGGAGTTATGACGGCAGGCTTGGCACAGAAAATGGTCAATATGAAGGGACTTCTCCCCGGACGGCGCATTGCCATCCTCGGCTCAGGCGATATCGGACTGATCATGGCGCGACGTTTGATTCTGGAAGGATGTGACGTTGTCGGAGTCTACGAACTCATGCCTTATTCCAACGGTCTAACCCGCAATGTGGTTCAGTGCCTGAATGACTTCGATATTCCACTGCACCTCTCCACAACTGTAGCTTTCATTCATGGCCGGGATCGTGTGGAACGGCTGACAATTGCCCCGGTCAATGATCAACTGATCCCTGATTCCAGCCACTCCTGGGATGTTGACTGTGACACCCTGCTCCTCTCGATAGGACTGATTCCTGAGAATGAACTTTCAACCAAGCTCAGACTGCGTATGGATCCCGCGACTGGCGGACCACAGGTTACCAGCACCCTGGAAACTTCTCTGCCCGGAGTGTTTGCCTGCGGAAATGTCCTCCACGTTCATGACATCGTCGATTTTGTTTCTGAAGAATCCCATCGCGCTGGCCGGTTTGCTGCTGATCTTGCCAACGGATTACGTCGACCCTGCGACAATATTTCTCTACAGCCCGGTGAAAATATTGCGTCCTGTGTCCCCCACTCTCTCTCCCCGGATCGAGAGCAAATCATCTATCTTCGAGTCAAGCAGCCGATAAAAAATTGCACGCTGACAATTGGTCATCGTTATGAAAAATATTTCCGCGTGCTCACCCCCTCAGAGATGATTCGCCTGACTCTCACCCCGGAGATTCTCGATCACTACTTTGGAGACAACTTAACCATCGATGTTCGGCCACGGGAGGTGATATAGATGCTTGAGAAAAAACATCTCACCTGCATTGGCTGCCCGATGGGTTGCCCTCTGGAGCTTGTTATTGTTGATGGTAAAATTCGTGAAATTACCGGAAATGAGTGTAAACGCGGAGAAGATTATGCCCGGCAGGAGTACATCGACCCCCGCAGAATGATCAGCACGACGGTTTCCTGCAACGCAGGTCTCTGGCTCCGCTTGCCGGTCAAAACAGCAGAAGCGGTTCCTAAAGACAAAGTTATGGCGGTCGTTGAAACGCTGCACACCATCGAAATCGAAGCTCCGGTTCAGATGGGGCAAGTTATTTTAAATGATGTTGCGGAAACAGGCATTGCAGCGATTGCAACCCGGAGTATGCCCCGAAGCGTAAACCTTTGAAACCCCTTTGTCTGGGATATATTACAAAAAAACGACTCAAAACCAGTTCGTTGGTGAAATTCTATCAGAGATAAAGAAATTTGAAAGGGAGAGTGCCATTGTTGGATGTGAAACTGGCTAATACAGATCGTCCAAAGTCAGAATTGATTCAATATCCCGTCGCTGCGATTTATTGACAATCACAGCTGCTCCCACCAGACTGGCTCCAGCTTGGGCAAGGATTTCTTCGATCGCTTTAAGGGTTGTCCCTTTGGCGAAAAAATCATCGATGAATAGAACCTTATCCTCTTGGTGGAGGACTTCTTTGGAGACATAGAGAGTAGTCGATTCCTGTTTGGTAAAGGAATAACTGGCTGCCGCAAAATATTCGGGCATGGTAATGGGACGTTTTTTTTTGGCGTAAACGAACGGAATTTGCAGTTTCAAAGCAACGGCTTGTGCCAGCATGATTCCACTGGTTTCAGCCGTTAGTATTTTTGTAATTGAGTGATCAACAAAGCGTGCGGCAATATCATCACCGAGCAGATGAACCAACACCGGATCCACCATGTGATTGAGAAACTGATCAACTTTGACGATCATGCCGTCAATGGCCCCCTCTTGACGGATACGCTCTAACAAAAGTTCAGCAGCACTCATTTGCGATCCTCCCGATCATAGGGCAAACCCAACCCTTCCGGTTGCTGGCTGGCACCTTTTTTAAGTCGCAGGGTCGAGATGACCAGAACCAGAATAGTGAAGAAATAGGGCAACATCTGCAGGATGTGAGCACTGACGGTGGTTCCCATCGCTTGAAAGCGCAACTGCATTGCGGTAATTCCACCGAACAAATAGGCTCCCAGCATCGCTCGTGGACTTGACCATCCCGCAAAAATAACCAGAGCGACCGCAATCCAGCCACGCCCTGCCGACATGTTTTCAATCCACATCGGGGTACTCGCCAGACTCAGATAAGCGCCGCCGATTCCAACCAGACCGGATCCGATTGTCACGGCAAAAAAACGGTAGGTGCTCACTGAAAAGCCACAGGTATCGGCGGCGGCTGGGTTTTCACCGACACTGCGGACTCCCAACCCCCACCGGGTACGGTAAAAGAAGAACCAGATCAAAAAAACCAGCAGAAAGCTGAAATAGATCAGTAGATCCTGATTGAAAAAAGCTTTGCCAACAATCGGTAATTGGCTTAGTCCGGGAATTGCAATCCGTTTAAAACCAACGATGGTCAGGCCAACCATCCCCTTACCAAACAATGCCGTAATCCCAATCCCGAACATGGTTAAAGCTAAACCACTGACAATTTGATTTCCACGCAGCTGAACAGTAATCAGAGCGTGAATGCTGCCAGCAAGAAAAGAAGCGGCGAAAGCCAGTAAAACTCCCACCAGTAATGAACCACTTAAATAGGTTCCCGCAAAACCAGCCAGGGCTCCAATCAGCATCAATCCTTCGATACCAAGGTTAATAATCCCGGCACGTTCGTTGATAATCGCACCCAGGGTAGCAAATAAAATCGGGGTGCCGGCGCGTACGGTTGCGTCAAGTAAAATCTCAAGCATGAGCAACCCCCTTGACCAACTTGACCCGATAAATAATGAAGAAATCCGAAGCCAGAAGAAAAAACAGGATCAAGCCCTGAAAGGCGTAAACAAAGGCAACCGGTAACTGCCACAGAAGCTGCAAGCTATCACCACCAACCAGTAACACCCCCAGCAAAAAGGAGACGATGACCACCCCTATGGCACTGCGTTTAGCCAACCAGGCGATAATAATAGCTGTGTAGCCATAACCCGGGGAGATTCCATGCTGGAGGCGGTGCTGCAATCCGGCAACTTCGCTGAACCCGGCAATCCCGGCAATGGCACCACTGAGAAACAGGACGAAAAAAATCGCCATTCCGGTATTCATCCCGGCGTATTGCGCCGCTTTTTGATTGCTGCCGATCACTTTTATTTCATAGCCCCAGACGGTTCGTTCTATGAACAGATAAAGAACCAGAGCACAAAACAGGGCGAGAAAAAAACCACTGTGCATCCGGGTATTGAAATATTCTGCAAAGCGAGCCGTATCGCTGAATTGAGCTGTCAGTGGAAAATTGAACCCTTTTGGATCTTTCCAGGGACCATAGATCAGATAATCAACCCAGAGGATAGCGATATAATTCATCAGCAGAGTGACAATAACCTCGTTAACTTGCCAACGGGCTCGCAAAAAACCGGCCACCCCGGCCCATAGACCAGCACAGAAGAATGCCGCAAAAAACATCGCAACCAGCATCACCCAGTGATTCTGCAGCCCGGAAAAAAGTGCCACCCAGGTTGCACCCATAGCACCAACATAGATCTGACCTTCAGCACCAATATTCCAGATCTGCATCCGGAAAGCCAGACTGACACCGAGCCCGGCAAAAATCAGTGGTGTCGTTTTAACCAGAGTTTCTGACAGACCATAAAGGGATCCAAGTGCTTCAATGATAATTTCTTTGTAGGCAACCAAGGGGCTGACACCGCTGGCAAGAAGCAGAAAACCTGCAACAAACAGTGCGACTCCAATCGACGCAATTGGAGCACTGAAACGGAGTAAGGGAGAAGATATTTCACGGCGCTCAATCACCAACTTCATGCTGTATCTCCCGGAGTTTCTCCGCTCATCATCAACCCAATCTCTTCTCGTGTGGTCTTACGCGGATTGACATAGCCAATCAGCTTGCCACGAAACATAACCGCAATCCGGTCACTGAGCTTGAGTAATTCATCCAGATCTTCGGCAATCAAAATGGTACTCATGCCCCGGTCAGCACCATCCGCAATAACCTTATGAACATAGCCAGCGCTGCCAATATCGAGACCACGGGTTGGATAGAGAGCAACCAGGACTGCCGGATGTTCGGATAATTCTCGTGCGATAATAACCTTTTGGATATTTCCACCTGACAAATAGCGAACCGGCGTACCATCAGGTCCGGTTTTTATCGCAAATTGTTCAATTTTTTCTTCCGCATTACGGCGGATCGCTTTTTTATTCTGGAAGATCCAGTTACGGAATGAACCACTTTTAAAGCTCTTCATGATGAGGTTTTCGTCAACACTCATATCGGGAGCGATCCCAATGGTTTTACGGTCTTCAGGGATATGTGCGATTCCGGCGATATAGGAATAACGGGCATTGCTGTTGGTGATATCTTTCTCCCTTGCCAGAATACGACCATGACTGGTATTTTTCAAA
This sequence comes from Thermodesulfobacteriota bacterium, assembly GCA_034717915.1. Lineage (GTDB taxonomy): Bacteria > Desulfobacterota > Desulfuromonadia > Desulfuromonadales > Geopsychrobacteraceae > Desulfuromusa. Next base: position 3,590 of record JAYEME010000129.1, on the reverse strand, counting down.
CCGGTTAAAACTTCAGCTAAAGCTTTCTGCCCATTCCCGGCAACACCAGCGACCCCAAGGATTTCACCTTTTTTCAATTGCAGATTAAATTTATCCAGATCAGACAAACCACGATCATTACGAACCGATAAACCCTGGATATCCAATACAATCTCATCTGACATTTGCAGAGTTTTCTGCCACTGCGGAATTTTATCCTTGCCAATCATCAGAGAGGCAAGTTTTGACTCATCAAAGTCACCACGAGCCAGAGTGTCAAGGCTACAACCTTTTTTGAGGATGGTCACGCGGTCTGAAATTTCCATCACTTCACGCATTTTGTGAGAAATGAAAATAATACTTTTTCCCTGTTTTTTTAATCGTCTCAGAACATCAAAAAGGCGATCAGCTTCCTGTGGGGTAAGAACGGCAGTCGGTTCATCCAGTATCAGCAACTGACAATCACGCATCAATAATTTGATCAGTTCAATCCATTGCTGTGCCCCGATAGAGAGTTTCCAGACCGGGGTGCTGAGGTCAAGATCAAGATCAAATTCATCAATCAGTTGCTGAATTTTTTCTTTATAGGTTTTGCGGCTGTAAAAATTGGGAACGTTGTCGAGTGCCAGCAGGATATTTTCAAAAACCGAATGTGCCGGAACCAGCATAAAGTGTTGGTGCACCATACCGATACCACAGGCAAGAGAATCACGTGGGCTGGTAAAATGAATTTTCTCTCCGGCAATCCTGATCTGACCCCGATCCGGATGATAGAGTCCGGTCAAAACATTCATCAGGGTACTTTTCCCCGCGCCATTTTCACCCAACAGGGTATGAATCTCCCCCCGGGCAACCGAAAAAGAGACATCATCCAGCGCAATCACCCCGGGAAAAGTTTTACGGATATTTTCGATGTGCAGGATATCAGACATATGGCAGACTGAATAAAAAAGGCACGCCTTACAGCGTGCCTTGAATAAATTGACTCAATTTACTTCGAAATCGTCCCCTGAACGCCCTCGACAAAATAGTTCATGCCGAGAAGATCGCCATCCTGTGGAGTTTGACCCGCGGCAACAACAACTTTGCCGCTCTGATCTTTGATTGGACCGGTAAAGGGGTGCAGAGAGCCCGCCTTGATCGCGTTGGCTTCGTCAGTCACCAAGGCTTGCACCTCCGCAGGAACCGCCGCACTAAAATCAGCCAAGCCAACCAGATCTTCTTTCATTCCCGACCATACCTGTTCAGATTTCCAGGTGCCGTTATGAACCTCTTCAGCCAGTTTAGTGTAGAGAGCACCCCAGTTCCAGATCGGAGCCGTCAAGAAAGCCTTAGGAGCAAAATGGCGCATATCGGAATTGTAGCCAATAACGTAAGCACCACGAGCTTCTGCGGCCTGCATTGTTGCCGGCGCATCCTGATGCATGGTGAGGACGTCAGCACCGACATCCAGCAGACTGTCAGCAGCATCGCGCTCAACACCTGGATCGAACCAGGTTTGAGTCCAGACAACTTTGACTTCAGCTTTCGGATTGACGCTGCGCACGCCAAGAGTAAAGGCGTTGATACCACGGATAACTTCAGGGATTGGGAAAGCGGCAACGTAGCCGATAACGTTTTTCTTGGTCATTTTTCCAGCAACAATACCTGACAGGTAACGGGGCTCATACATCCGGCCAAAGTAAGTGCCAACATTTTCCGCGGTTTTAAAACCGGAACAATGCATGAACACTACATCTTTATTCCGTTTTGCAACATCAATCGTCGCATCCATGTAGCCGAAACTGGTGGTAAAAATCAGGTTGTGACCTTTGCGTACCAAACCATTGATAACCCGAGCCGATTCCGCACCTTCTGGAACCGTTTCAATAAAAGTTGAAGGCTTGACGTAGGAGAGTTTTTCCATCTCCTGACGTCCCTGATCATGAGCGTAAGTCCAGCCAGCATCACCGACAGGACCGACATAAATAAAACCAGCTTTGATCTCTTTTTGCGCCGAGACAGCAAAAGCATTGCCGGAAAAACAGACGGCCAGGATGACCAGCAGAAGCAGGGCAACTTTCTTCATGGGATTGTACCTTTCTCAATATTTAGGGAAAGAGAGTGAAAAGGTATCTTCTAGACCAGACCGGCAGGAGTGTCAAGAAGCCCCTTCTACTCTTGAGTTAGCAGACCAATCTACCTGTATGTTTTTTTACAACTGATGCTTTACCAAAAACGTCATGGAATGGCGCCATCACAACTTACTCTCGATATTGTCCCGCAACCAGTGAGCATCCCACCATTCGATCGGCTGCACCGGAACGCCAGAAACAAAAATACCCAGATGCAGATGATCTCCGCCAGCCATACCGGTTGCACCACTGCGACCGAGAACCTGTCCGCGGGTCACCATTTCTCCGAGTTGGACATCAAGTTGACTCATATGAGCATAAAGTGACTGCAAACCAAGTCCGTGGTCAACAATGACACAAAGACCGTAGATCCCCATATATTCCGCCCAGATAACCTCTCCAGTGTTTTCGGCCACAATTTCCGCCTGAGCGACCGAAGCGAGATCCTGTCCCAGATGAACCTGTTTATCGATTTTCTTTTTCTTATAGTAATAGGTGCGATAATCGGCAAATCGCGCCAGACTTGCTGCCTTTGGCTGGCGGAGAAAATGTCCCTCCCAGAGCGGTGTTGAGGCGGTCTTACTGCTGAATTCCGCTATCTTATCCCGATTCTGCTGGCGAACCTCTCGATTGACATAGAGAAAGATATCCAGGGGATTAACGGCATCAGGAGCCATAGTTTCAAATTCGGGGATTTTCTGCGAGAGAAATCTGTCAGAGATATTGATTTTACGCTGGCGGAATTTTTTGTTGGTAGCGCGATAGTAAATCCCCAACTGGCGTTCGTTTCCCGCCAGATCACGAGCCACGACCCGAGGGACAAAATCACTCTCCTTCACGTTATAGGGGTAGGCCAACAGGCAAGCATAGTGACCCGATTTCTGTTGAAATGCCGGAAAGAAGTAGTCTCCGAACTGAACCCCGGCAGTTTCAATCTCTTCATTCAGACCGAAAACAACCAGACCGCTACCACCCTTAATAAAATTATGCGCTTTGCTGAGGAGCGAAATAATTGGAGCTCGAGAATCATAAGTCAAAGTAAACAGCTGTTGAGTACTATTCCCCTTGGTAAAATGGTAAATTGATTGATCGGTGGTACTGACCTCAATCTGCAGCCCACCCTCCTGCAGTTTCAACACAGAAAGATCAAGCTCTAAATCAGCCACTCCGGTTTGCGGTGGAAAATCCCGCTTTACTAACGGAAAGCGGTTCTCCCCCTGAAGCACAACCACCTGAACATTTTTTATCCCCGTTCCTTCATCATTGAGGGATAAAAGCAGTTTCGTTTCTTTGGAAACCGAACCACTTCCCGGAGCCAGGCTCAACTGTGGCGCTTCGGTATCGCGAAAATAAAAAACCCCGGCAGCAATCAGACCAACAAAAATCAACAACAGAAACAGTTTTTTCAGTGATTTCAAAACTAAACCTCGTAACAGATAATCTCGACGAAAAATCGAAAAAGATGTTTTTTTCAGAAATTCAGGGCAGCCGATTGGC
>JAYEME010000128.1:0-3007 GCA_034717915.1 Thermodesulfobacteriota bacterium | reverse complement strand
GCGAGTCATTGAGCGGCGGAGAACAACAGATGCTGGCTGTGGGGCGAGCCCTGATGACGGGATGCAAAATTCTTCTGTTGGACGAACCGAGTATGGGACTGGCACCGGTTCTTAAATATGAAATGTTTCGTAAACTCAAGCAGCTCAACGAAGATGGTATGACAATTCTTCTGGTTGAACAGAATGCCAATCTGGCACTCCAACTAGCTCATCGTGGTTATGTCATGGACACGGGAAATATTGTAGCAGAAGGTACCGGGGAAGATTTGATGAATAATCCTGAGGTTAAGAAGGCTTATCTGGGGGGATAAAGTGTGGCTATTTGCCAGTCATAACCCTTTTACACCATAACCGGCGGGTCGCGTCCCGCCAGATTCGGTGTTTTTATTCATCCCAGATCAACTAAATAATACCGAGCTTCGATTCAGCTTAAACCGAAAAGCCCGGCTCGCAGGCTCACACGGGCGGAATTGATACGGCGGTGCTTCTATTGTAATTGTGGCAATAACACCTCCCGGTTTTAAAAACTCCAAATCTGCTGCAACCTCCATTGCACCCACCTTCATTTCCAGCCAACCCATTCGAGCGGTCTTTTGCTCGTTGGGGCTTATCGCTCTCAGCTGCCACAGCGATAAAGTGCTATGTGCGGTATCTGACCACCACCTCTCCAAAAAAGCATCGGAAACCTCGCGACAGAAATAAAAAGAGTTTCTTTTGCTTCGTTTTCTTTGCGATCCAAAGAAAATGAAGTCGGCTGTCGGTCCGGGAACCGACGATTGTGATTATTTCTCTTTGCGCCCCTCAACAGAGCCTGTTACTGTCCAAATCATATTTATAGGAGGAAACATGGCTCTGTTACGCAGTATCGATCTAAATTTAAAAAGTCTGACATCCCTCATCTTCCTGCTTACAACAGTCCCCCTAACAGGCTGCAGCGATCTGGGCTATTACTATCAGTGTGCTCAAGGACACATAAAGGTAATGTCCAATGCCCGACCCATCATAGAGGTCATAAAAGACCCACAGACTGAACCAGAAACCAGACAAAACCTGGAAAAAGTTCTGCTAATGCGCAATTTTGCAGTGACAGAACTTGGTCTACCAGAGAATGACAGTTACCGCAGCTATGCCGATATCGGTCGACCCTACGTAGTCTGGAATGTGGTTGCTACAACAGAATTTTCTCTCGAACCAAAGCAATGGTGTTTCCCGGTAGCAGGATGTGTCTCCTACAAAGGTTACTTCAAACAGGCAAAGGCAGAGAAACTGGCTGCAACGATGAGAAGAAAAAACTACGACGTTGACCTTTATGGTGTTCAGGCCTATTCAACCCTCAACTGGTTTGACGACCCACTTCTGAACACCTACCTGAATTCTTCAGATACGCGCCTGGCAGGACTTCTATTCCATGAATTGGCACACCAGCTAATTTATATTGCCGATGACAGTTCCTTCAACGAAGCCTTTGCCATGACCGTGCAGATCGAAGGGGTTCGACGCTGGTTTCAACAAACAGCTAACCAGGAAGATTGGCAACGATTTCTCGATCATCAAAAACAGGGTGAAGTGTTCCACCATTATCTTCACACTACCCGTGAAAAGTTGAAGCATCTTTACCGCCGAAATCTTCCCCTTGAGCAGATGCGTACAGACAAGAAAAAGTTGATCAGCAAGGCACTTGATCGTTTTGAACAATTGAAAGCGACCGGTCAACTGGATCAGCGCTTTGATCGTTGGATGTTGCACGGCATCAATAATGCCCGCTTAGCCGGTATCGCCACCTACCGTGAGTTAATCCCCGGTTTTCAAATTATGCTGAAACAATGTCAGGGAGACCTTGGGTGTTTTTATGATGAAGTGCGGATCCTCAGCAAATTACAAAAAAATGAAAGGCTAGCTCGATTGAAAGACGTTTCAAACTTGAAGTTGGCGATGCAAAGTGGTTCTTGAACGCAAAGTGGGATGAGACATATCGGGATGGAACTTGAGTGATAATAAAATCATTGGAACTATAATCATCAGTTTGAGGAGAAAACATGGGTCGATCACGTAGTAGTGGGCTCAGCAAATCACTGATTCTCAAAGGCTTACAGTGCCAGAAAGCACTCTGGTTGACCAAGAACCCTCCCGATTTTGACTTCCCTCCGCAACCCGATCTTGAGGCCAAGTTCAGAGCAGGCACCGAAGTCGGTATCCTCGCTCAGCAACTCTTCCCCGGTGGCATTGAGGTTCCCTACGAGGGGCTCTCCTTTCCCGGCCAACTTGCCCGCACGAAACAACTTATCGATAGTGGTGCCAAGATCATATATGAAGCCTCTTTTTCCTTTTCCGCCATCTTTATCAAAGTTGATATTCTGGTGCGTGATAGCAATGGAGAGAAAGATACCTGGCAAATCCACGAGGTCAAGATGGGCACTGGGGTCAAACCGGTTAACCTCGACGACGTCGCCGTACAGCATTATGTTCTCAACGGCTGCGGCCTGTCGGTTTCGAAATCGTTTCTCGTCCATATCGACAACACCTATGTACGCCAGGGCGCAATCGAGGTAGAGAAACTATTCACCAGCGAGGATATCAGCCTCAAAGTCGCGGCACGACAACAGAGTTTACCTGAAATCGTCACTGAACTGCGCGAAACAATGCGCGCAGGCAATGAGCCTGATATCGACATCGGATCACACTGCAACGATCCGTATGAATGTGATTTCATTCCATACTGCTGGCAACATATTCCTAAGAATTCAATCTTTGATCTCCGGGGAATCGGTATCAAGAAGTTCGACTACTACAATCGAGGGATTATAAAACTTGAAAATCTGCCCCTCGATGATCTCAACAAAAATCAGCGCCAGCAGACTGAAGCAACTTTGAATCAACAGAATTCAACTGATGGAGAAAAGGTTAAAAAGTTTCTTGATACTCTCTGGTACCCACTTTGCCACCTTGATTTTGAAACCTTCAATACCCCGATCCCCAAATTTGATGGCACCCGTCCTTACCAGCAGGT
>JAYEME010000127.1:0-12774 GCA_034717915.1 Thermodesulfobacteriota bacterium | reverse complement strand
GGCAAAGTCATTGTCGCCCGAAGCCATTGTTTATGTGGCATTAGCGGCAAACCAGATAAAATCTGATTTGAATCCACGTTTCCAGTTGCGCCACCCCTGCCGCCAATCATAACATTGTCCCCTACTTTTAAATGACCGGCAATAGCTGCCTGCCCCCCAAAAGTACAATGATTACCGATTGTTGAGCTTCCAGCAATCCCAGTTTGAGAGACCAGAATACAGTCTTCTCCAACATTCACATTATGAGCGATCTGCACCAAATTATCGAGTTTCGTGCCCCGACGAATTCTGGTTTCACCAAGTGCTGCCCGATCAACGCAGCTATTGGAGCCAATCTCGACATCATCTTCCAGTACGACAATTCCCACCTGAGGAATTTTGTAATAGCTGTCACCATCAGGAGCAAAACCGAAACCATCTGAACCAATCACAACAGCAGGTTGCAGAATAACCCGATCTTCCAAACGACAACCTTCACGAACAATCGATTGGGCATGCAGTAAACAATCCTGACCAATGGTTACATCATCATAAATAACAACCCCTGGATAAAGGGTTGAACCAGCGCCAATACTGACTCCCTCACCCACCACACAGCCAGGATAAATTGTCGCAGTTTTATCAACTATAGCAGAATCAGCAACCCAGGCACCTGGCATGACTCCCTTAACCGGTCGATTTGAGACCTGTAGAAAAGTAAGAATCCTGGCAAATGCCAAATAGGGATTCTTGCATATGATCAGATCCATACCCGTAGCGTCAATTCCGGGTGCAAGAATCACTGCTGATGCCTGACAATCATCGAGTTTTGCTAGATACTTGGGGTTGGCAACAAAGGTGATATCTCCTTGCTGAGCCTGATCAATGGGCGCAACTTGAAAAATATCCACATCAGCATCACCCTTAATCTCACCACCGACCAAATCTGCTAACTGCTGTAATTTTGCCATGACAAAATCCTTCGACAACTATTCAATTATTTAGCGAGTTCAATGGATTCTATTTGCCAGCGTCATAAGCTTTGATGAGTTTATCGGTCAAATCAACCACATCTTCAGCGACATAAACGACACCCCCCTCACTCCTTTCGATAATCATCGTATAGCCACCATCCTTGCCAAATCCCTGCAAAAGTGTGGTCAGCTCTTTAATAATTGATTGAGTACGTTTTGAATCTTCCTGCTGTAGCTTGCGTTGTGCTTCTTTTTGAAATTGTTGTAGCTCAACACCTCTTTTTTGATATTCTTTGACTTTTTCAGCCTTAGCGCTTTCAGAGAGAAGGTCGGCTTGCTTTTCCAATTCTCCCTTCAGCTTCAAAAATTCACCCTGCTTTATCTTAAACTCATTTTCAAGTTCTTTTGCCTGGGCTGCAATATCAGTTTTTGCTTGCGCACCTGCTTTGGACAAATTTAACGCTTTTTGCAGGTCAACATAAGCAATTTCTGTTGCAGCAAAAGCCGGAACGGCAAATAAAAGTAGAGCACCTAAAACAATAACAATTTTTTTCATAATTTCCTCCTGTAATTAAGCCTGCTAAAAGGCTCTTCCTATGGTAAATTCAAATATCGACTGTTTTTCAGTATCCCGGGGAGACAGATTATACCCCCACTCAAAACGTAATGGACCCAGCGGGCTCTGCCAGCGAATTCCTGCTCCGACACTATTACGCATATCGGAAAAGTATTCCTCATCATCCGTCCAGGCATTACCGGTATCGTAAAATAAAACTCCTTTCAATCCCAGATCTTTAACAATCGGAAATAGATATTCAAAATTGAAATATCCCATTTTCTCGCCACCAATGAAATTACCATCTTCATCGGTCGGACCTACCTCTCGATTTTCAAATCCACGGAGCGTTCTGATCCCCCCTAAGAAAAACCTTTCAGTGATCGACACATCATCACTATTTGTAGAGACAACGTAGCCAACCTCACCGTGAATGGAGAAGACGGTTCCCCAGAATAGGGGGAAGAAATGTCGATGTTCGGCAATTGACTTAACAAAGTCTTCTGTGCCACCCAAACCGGCATATTCCAGACTCAATTTAGTAATGCCACCCCGGCTGGGATCCTGATAAAAATCGGTACTATTGCGAATCCATTCTGCTGTCACTGATGAAAGTGTCGATTCACGGGCTTGAATCCATGGATCGTTGGGATCGACAGTGGCGGCAATATTTAATATTTCCTGCTCCTCAAAACGATAAGTCAAATAAGCTTTTGAATTTCTGCTGACCGGATGCCCCGCCCGGATCGATCCACCAGTGCGAAAATCGTCGTAATCGTCATATTCTCTTTCCGACTTATAAACTTCGCCACCCAGCGTCCAATTGGTATCGAGGAAGTGCGGATCACTGATCCCAACAGAATATGTTGTGCTGGTTGAGCCAAACGAACCGCTGAGGCTGAGACGAACGCCATAACCCATAAAATTATCCTGGGAAAGTGATCCCTGAGCCATCAATTTATCAGCCGAAGAATAACCAAGCCCGATGGAAAAAGTACCGGTCGGCTTCTCCGCGACTTCGACATCAAGAATAGTTTTACTCTCGTCAGAACCTGGCTTTTTGGTTATATTGACCTCTTCAAAAAAACCCAGATTACGCACTCTACGATTTGCATCCTTAACCCTTCTGGCACTAAAAAGATCCCCCTCAAGAAGAGGTATTTCCCGGCGAATAACCTTGTCCCGGGTTTTTGTATTGCCACTGACCTCAATCCGTTCTACAGACACCTGAATTCCCTGCTCAACTTCAAGATTAAGATCAATCACATCTCTTTTTTTATCCTTATTCGTCAAGGGGGCTACATTTGCGTAAGCATAGCCGCTGTCTGCATAGAGGTCTGTCAGAGCCAGAATACTGTCGCGCAATTCTGAACGACTGAAGATACCACCAGGCTGTAGCTTTACTAACGGTAGCAATTTTTCTTCCGCAAACATCAGGTCACCAGAGATGTTAACTGTCCCAACGGTGTATAGCGACCCCTCATCAATTTCAATCAAGATATCCAGATATTTATCCTTAACCAGGGTCACTTCAGCCGGTTTAACTTTGACATCCTGATAACCTTCGTCATGATAGGCCGCCTTGATTCTTTCAATATCCAAATCCATGGTGTCTTTAAGGTAAGCCCCCCGGTCGGTAATCCAGGATAGAAACCAACGTTCCCGAGTTTCAATTTTCTTCATCAGTTTTCTTTTTTTAAAAACTGTATTACCAACAAACTTGATATCACGAATAAGAACCTGTTTCCCCTCAGCAATCTCAAAAGTAAGGGTAGCTTCATTCTTTGCATCGGTTTGTAGTTCTGGCTTAATTTTTACCGCGTGATAACCATCCTCAATATAAGCATTTTTAATTTCTTGAATGCTTTCATCAATCTTAACCCGACTATAGATTGAGGGAGTTCTCATTTTCACCAGAGGACGCAATTTTGCTTTGGAAAGTTCATCATTACCAGTAAAAATGATGCGCCGGATCAAGGGGAGTTCCTGAACAACAAAAGTGAGAATTTTTGCCCCCTGAACCTCAGTCAATTCAGCAGAAATATCATCAAAACGATCCAAGGCAAAGAGGCTGTGCATTGCCTGATCTACATCATCCAGGGAAACTGTATCACCCGGGCTGATAGAGATTGATGCCAGAACTGAAGCTGTTTCAATCCGGCTATTCCCCTCAATTTGGATGTCAGCCACTGTAAAATTCTGAGCAGCAGCAAACGTTGTCATCAATAAGAAGAAAAGTGTCAGTAGAAATCTCTTTAACATCTGCAACCCTCAACATAGAAAAACAATAAAGGCGTGATTATAGAAAATAGCATTAAGAACATCAATTTAAATTATCCCCAGCAAGAATTCCGTCCTCGATTCGCAAGGTTCGGTCGAGACTATTCGCCAAAGCAATATTATGGGTGACAATAATCATTGTCAGGCCACGAATACGGTGCATCCGATTAAGCAATAGCATGATTTCATCAGAGATACGGCTATCCAGGTTTCCCGTTGGTTCATCTGCCAATAACAGTCGTGGTTCTCGAATCAGAGCGCGAGCAATAGCCACCCGCTGTTGTTCTCCGCCCGACAGAGCTCCTGGTTTATGAGTCAGCCGATGTTCCAAGCCAACTTCTGCTAAAATTTCAGAGGCTTTTTTTGCAGCATTAGCTCGCCTGTCACCACCAATCAGGAGGGGCATCATAACGTTTTCCAAAGCCGTAAATTCGGGAAGCAACTGATGGAACTGGAAAACGAAACCAACCGTACGATTCCGGAAGGCATCCAGTTCCGCCCCGCGTAAAGCAAACAGACCGTCACCCTCAAATAACACCTCACCCGAGGTTGGATGATCCAATCCCCCGAGAATATGCATCAGGGTTGTCTTTCCTGCCCCGGATGTCCCAACCACAGCAACGCGTTCACCAGCACATATTTTTAAATTGACCCCACGAAGAACATCGATGATTCCACCTGGAGTCGTAAAACTCTTGCCCAGCTCGGAAACTTCAATCATCGCCTTCTCATTCATAGCGGAGCGCCTCAGTCGGATCCATTCGTGAAGCTCGCCAGGCCGGATAGATAGTCGCCAACAGGCAAATACTCATGGCCGTCACGACAACAATAACCACATCGCTGACAACAATTTCTGAAGGGAAGTGTTCCATCCCGTAAACGGTTTGATCAAAAATCCGGATATCGAAAGTCTGTTCAAGAAATTTAATTGCAGTATCAGCATAAGTTGCCAGGAGAACCCCCAATGCCGCCCCTATTCCAGTTCCCAGCGTGCCAATAATAAAGCCTTCTATCATAAATATTCTCATGATACTGCGAGCATTGGCTCCCATGGCACGCAGGATAGCAATATCACGATTTTTTTCCATCACGACCATAATCAGGGTTGTCGCAATATTAAAGGCTGCCACCAGAACGATAATACCCAGAATAATAAACAGGCCCAACTTTTCCAATTTAAGAGCCGACAGAAAAGAGCCATAAATACTTTGCCAAGGGCGGACAACGGTGGGGAATTCAAACTGGGTACTCAGAGAATCGGCGACCTCGGGAGCTTGTTCATAACGATCAACTTCAAGCTCAACACCGCTGACAACCCCTTCCAGATCAAAAAAATGTTGCGCCACAGACAGAGGAATATAGGCATAAAAGCTATCCACCAGGCTGCTCTGTTTCTCAAAGATAGCCACAACCTGAAATGGCTTCATTTTAGGGATCATCCCAAAAGGGGTCATGGTAAATAATGGGGGGATGACATTGATGGAGTCACCAACAGCAACACCAAGACTGCTCGCGGTATCGAGCCCGATGATAATCCCGGGTCGATCAAGATTCGGACTAAAAAATTGCTCAGTCGCCGGTTGACCATCCAGGGTCATCAATGGTTGAGAAAAAATTTTGTGCTCCGGCTCAATCCCTTTAACACTGACCGCAGACACATTCCCTTTGGAGAGTAACATCGCCTCCTTAGAGACAAAGGGAGAGGCAGAAATCACATGGGGAGTTTGTTTTGCCGCAGTGACCAACTCTTGCGAATTTTCAATCCCCTCACCAAAACGCTGGATTAATACATGGGGAACATTTCCCAGAATCTGCTGGCGCACTCCATCGGTAAAACCAGTCATCACTGCCAGAACCAGAATGAGAGCCGCAACGCCCAGAGTGACTCCGGCAATCGAGATAAAGGAGATAACGGAAATAAAGGTCTGCTTCCGCTTGGCACGCAGATAGCGGAGACTGATGAACCATTCGTAAGACATCATTATCCGTCGCAATTATTCGGCAAAAAACACGCGTTGGAAAGCATATAATCAGCTGATTTCAGGGCGTAATTGAGGAAACAGAATCACATCGCGAATTGATGCAGAATTGGTCAATAACATCACCAGACGATCAATCCCGATCCCCTCCCCCGCCGTGGGCGGCAGCCCGTATTCGAGAGCGCGGATATAATCTTCATCCATTCCATGCGCCTCTTCATCCCCGGCAGCTTTTTCCTCCAGCTGCTGGAGAAAACGTTCTTTCTGATCCATCGGATCATTAAGCTCAGAGAAGGCATTGGCGAGTTCACGACCGACAATAAACAACTCAAACCGATCAACCACATCCGGATTCTGGTCATTTTTACGTGACAAGGGCGAAATTTCAGTTGGATATTCGGTAATAAATGTTGGTTGCCATAGCTTTGGTTCAACTACCTCATCAAAAATTTCTGCCAGCAGCTTCCCGTGACTGATTCTACCTTCTAAGTCCAATCCAAGCGATTGGGCATAGGCAAATGATTGATCCCGATCTTCCAGAACCGCCATCTCAATAGTTCCATACTTGACAATAGATTCCTTCAGGGTGAGGCGATCCCACGGCGGAGTCAGATCTACCTCTTTGTCTCCGTAAGGGATAACCAGGCTGCCACAAATCTTGTTCGTCACATGGCAAACCAATTCCTCAGTAAAATCCATCATATCAGCGTAAGTCGCATAAGCCTGATAGAATTCCATCATAGTGAATTCAGGATTATGCTGAATTGAGATGCCCTCATTACGAAAGTTACGGTTGATCTCAAAAACTCTGTCAAACCCGCCGACAACCAGGCGCTTCAGATAAAGTTCTGGAGCAATCCGTAGAAACAGATCCATCTTCAGCGTATTGTGGTGTGTGACAAATGGTTTAGCCGTCGCACCGCCAGCAATTTGATGCATCATTGGCGTTTCAACCTCCAGATAATCGCCATCAAGCATGTATTGACGAATCAGGCTGACAATCTGACTCCGTTTACGAAACACCTCACGTACATCGGGGTTGACAATCAGGTCGAGATAACGCTGACGATAACGGGTTTCCACATCGGTTAAACCGTGCCACTTTTCGGGCAACGGTAACAGTGATTTAGTCAGTAAGCGAATCTCAGCAGACCGAATAGAGAGTTCGTCGGTCTTAGTCCGAAAAGGGGCACCGGAAACTCCGACAATATCACCGATATCAAACTTCTTGAAATTCTCAAAAGCATCTTCACCGATTTGATTTTTTGCAACGTAAACTTGAATCCGCCCACGGCCATCCTGCAACTGCAAAAAAGCCGCTTTCCCAAAATCGCGCCGGGCCATAATTCGGCCACCAATGCAATAGGTGACATCGATTTCTTCCAGTTTTTGCTTAGTGTCAGTCGCATGTGCATCAAGCACCTGCCGGGAATTGTGGGTTACGGCAAAATCATTTGCAAAAGGGTTAACACCGGCCGCTTGATAGCTTTCAACTTTGGCTCGCCGCTGTTGTAATAATTCGTTCAGTTCTTCCATGATTTTCGATCCTTTAACAGCTCAAATTTGGAGTCGCACGATAACCTCAGAGACCAGCGTTCGTCAAGGCAGAAAGCCCCTTTGAAGGTTACAGGGCACCAATGCAGATATGTTTTGGGAGAACGCGCAATGGAGTAATTTGCACAGAGATCTAAAGGCTTAGCTTGATAGTCTTTCAAAATCGCTTAGTGCAGCACGAAACTCAGCCGGCATTCGGCAGGGTTTGCGGCTTTGATAGTTGAAGCAAATCAAAGGAGTTTCCCCCACTGCGGTTAATTCAGCATCCCGTTCGATACGATATTCCATCACCCAACTGGAGCGTTTCAAATCCCGTGATTTGACCCCAATTTGCAACTCATCACCAAGAAACATCTCTTTGCGAAAAAACACATGCGCCTCTGGCATAATAATTCCGCAACCACCAAGATCAATCTCGGAATAGGAACCAAGGTTAGCCAGATAATCAATCCGGGCATCCTGAAAAAAATTCAACACAGCCGAGTTGGCAACATGTCCACCATAATTGATATCGGCAACACCGACACGGTAGGAAAATTGAAATTTAGAAAACTCCGTATCCATTCAATACTCCGATAACGGTATTATTTTCACACCGCAAAAAATTTGTAAACCTTGCCATCGCAACCATGTCAGGACAAAGCAATGGCTGAATTATGCCAATATGCATCATCTAATGTCTAGTCGTCCAGACTGACCGTTGTATCAACCGGGACTTGTCAATGGCACGCAATTGATTCAGTAAAACAAGGTTTTCAATATGTGACCATTAAAATCTATCTTCTTTTCATCTTAGACAATTTACTAGACAATACTAGTAAAAAAACTAGACATATCTAGTAAACTGTCTTACGATGCCTGCATGACTAACTATGAACGCCCTTTTGTAGAACAACTTGAAAAACGACTGCCGTCAGAGCGATTGCTTATTCAGGTTCTCATTGGTCCACGGCAAGTGGGTAAAACAACGGGCATGCGTCAATTACTTGCCCGCTATCCAGGGAAAAGTAATTATGCCAATGCCGATGACCTGCTCATGACAGATCGACATTGGTTACTGGAGCAATGGCAAAAGGCTCTTGTTTCAGGCGAAGGTTCACTTCTGGTCATCGATGAAGTTCAGAAAGTCCCTGACTGGTCTAACACACTCAAAGCATTGTGGGACAAAAGCCCCTATAAACTTCGGGTTGTTGTCTTGGGATCAAGTTCTCTACAAATCCAAACCGGGTTAACAGAAAGCCTTGCAGGACGCTTTGAATTAACGAGAATCCATCACTGGACTTATGCAGAGCTACAATCAGCATTTGATTATGATCTAGAACGCTTTCTTCTCTATGGCGGCTACCCCGGCTCGGTTGAGTTCGAAGATGATTACGACCGCTGGTACGCCTACCTGAAAGAATCCATCGTTGAAGCAGTTATCGGCAAGGATATCTTGCTGAATAGAAAAGTCGGCAATCCGGCTCTCTTCCGGCAAGCATTTGAAATTCTCTGTCATTATCCCGCGCAGGAAATAAGCTACACGAAACTTCTGGGCCAATTACAAGACAGAGGGAATACAGATCTTGTCAAATACTACATTGAACTGTATGCCGGAGCTTTTCTAGTATATCCCCTACAAAAGTATTCATCAAAGGGTCGCTTAACCCGATCATCCAGTCCCAAAATCATCACCGCTTGTCCTGCATTGTTCACAATGACACAAGGCCCGGGTACCCTTGATGACCCCGAAAAAAAAGGACGCTTGTTTGAGGTGGCAGTAGGGGCTCACCTCGTACAATTACCGGGAGAGTTATACTACTGGCGTGAAAGAAATGCTGAAGTTGATTTTGTTTACAGTTATCAGGGGAAGCTTTATGCCATTGAAGTCAAATCTGGAAAACGCAAAACAGCTAAAGGACTTGAGTTATTTATAAAAAAATTTGGTGTCGCTCAACCCATCATCATAACCCCTGATAACTTCCAGCTGTTTTCTGAAGACAGTGGTAAGTTCCTGGCAGCATTCTGACTTGGAATATAAACCGCTCCTAAGAAATTAAAAAACTTTCCACTCCATTTTGTGCCAAATAGATCAAATGATGATTTTATTGTATTATTTAAGAATGTCCCGCACCACGCAACATAGAAATTACCGCTACCTTTGCCGACCATGGTTATAGCAACGGCTACTATAAAAATGAGAAAGATCTTAAGCTATCGCAATGCTGCGCTGGAATTTTAAGTATCAACAAGACGTAAAAAAACAAACAATATACGAAGGGTTGATGGTAAATTCGAAAATCAGGTTTAACGTTGGCAGCTCGGGCAATAAAAAGTTGAACGCTGTCCCAGCTTCTGGCTGAGAATTGGCTGTCCACAAACCACACAGTGATCACCATTGCGACCATAAACCTGCAATTGCTGTGTAAAATAACCTGGCCGACCATCCGCCTGGCTGAAATCGTGAATGGTCGTCCCTCCAGCAATGATAGCCTCTCGTAAAATTTTCTTGATTGCGCGAGACAGTTTCTCGTATCGCTCAAGGCTAACCCTTCCCGCCCCTCGATCAGGACGAATACCCGCTGCAAACAAGGATTCGCTTGCATAGATATTACCGACTCCAACAACCGTCTTTTGATCCATTATAAATTGTTTAATCGACTGTTTTTTCCCTCTTGACCTGTTATAGAGATACCCCCCGTTAAAAGCATCAGTCAATGGTTCGGGGCCAAGCTCTTGAAGCAGTTTATGGTTGTAGGGATTGCTGCTGGTATAAAGGAATGCACCAAATTTACGCGGATCGGTCATTCGCAAACACTGCCCGTCAGTAAAAATCAGGTCAATGTGATCATGTTTCTGCTCTGTTGTCCCCGCTGGGACAATCCGTAAACTCCCCGACATTCCCAAATGGAGAAGGATTGTCCCATGATTGCAGACCAACAAAAGATATTTTGCCCGACGTTCAACTCTGCATATTTTCTGCCCAGGAAGGATATGACAGAGGGTTGAATCGAGAGGCCAACGTAATTTGTCGGAGCGGAGGACACATTCAAGGATAGTTCGATCAGTCACATGGGGCGCTATCCCACGCAGAGTTGTTTCAACTTCGGGCAATTCAGGCATAGTAAATTCAGGTTATAAGGGGTTTAGGCTGTAGGCTGACAGGTAAATCCCTTCAGCCTTTGTTTTGCCTCAGCCCTATTTTGTTGCCTTCAAAAGCGGATCTTCGGGGTAGCATCGTCAAAGTGACAGAAATCAATCAGATCGGGAGGACCGGGATAGTCATCCATCCCCAATTTCTGGGCTGAATGATAACACCAGCCGCTATCCGTTTCGATAAGCAAGGCCAATTCATAAAAATACTGAGACTCATCATCGACAGCAACTTCCATGACCAAAATTGCTTCCAGCTGTTTGTCATCAATGGCTCGCTGGCGTAGACAGTGCCAATTTTTAATTTTAACGGAACCCAGATGCTGCTGAGCAAAACGGATATAGGTGCTACGACCAGTGAATTGCTGTCGAAATGGTGCATCATGATGGTAACTGTCATAGAGTGCGGAATAATCGCCAGCACTTAAAGCGAAAAAGCGCTGCTCTAAAAATTGCAGAACTGTCACTCTTTCAACCTTGGATCGAGAGCATCACGAACTCCCTCACCCAGAAGATTGTAACCTAAAACAGTAATTAAGATTGCCAGACCCGGAAAAACCGACAACCACCAGGCACTGCCGAGAGTTTGCTTACCGACAATCAGCATGTTTCCCCAAGATGGCGTTGGCGGTTGCACCCCAATACCAAGAAATGACAAGGCACTTTCAGTCAGAATCGCACCTGCAACACCTAAGGTGGCAGAGACCAGAACCGGCGACATGGCATTGGGGAGAATGTGACGAAAAATAAGTCTTAGATCGGAAGCCCCCAGTGCCTGCGCAGCGAGAACAAAATCACGCTGCCGCAGACTGAGAAACTCAGCACGAATCAAACGCGCCACTCCCATCCAGCTGGTCAATCCAATCACAATCATGATATTCCAGATTGATGGATTAAGAAACGCAATAACTGCCAGAATCAGAAAGAAGGTGGGAAAGCAGAGCATGATATCGACAAAACGCATCACCAGTGCATCAACCCAACTGCCATAATAACCGGCCAGAGAACCGAGGATAATGCCAATGACAGTTGAGATTCCAACTGCAACAAAGCCAACCAGAAGTGAAATCCGTGCACCATACAACATCCGCACAAACACCTCTCGACCCAGATCATCGGTTCCAAAAGGGTGCGCCATACTTGGTGGAAGTAGACTCTGCCCAACATCTATGGCTGCCGGATCAACACGGCTGAATGATGCGACAGCAGCCATCAGAAACATCACCAGAACGATTCCGGCGCCAACCAGAGCCATCCGGTTATGACGTAACCGTTGCCAGACAACATCGAGAAGAAAAATACGTCGAGATCGTGACATAATCAGTTAAACTTCACCCGTTCGATATCAAGCACACTTAAAATCCCTTTTTCTTTCAATAGCACTAGCAAACGATCAAGGCGAGGATCTTCTGAGGATATATCACTGAAATCGACCGCGCCATAATCAATGACACTCTTTTCAACCTCCGGCTCCTCCGGTGGTTCAGGCGGCTCTTTGGGCATATTGTTTTTGATTGCCTGTTCGATCTCATCCTCTATGGCCAAAACCGGTATCACCTTGCATCCGGTTGCAAACTGTAGATCATCAATCAGTTTTAGATTTGTTGGATCAGTCATCGCGACACGCAACGATTTTTCGTTACCAATCTTGCGCAATTCAATTGGAACGACCATCAATTCCAACATCCGCTCAGGAGACAAATGGGTCATAAGCTGCGCAGGAACCTCAAAATCCTGCAGAGAGACCCGTGAGTATTTTTCCTGAGATTCCAGAAATTCGATGATTGTCTCTTCAGGCAGATAGCCGAGCTTAACCAAGGCACTCCCAATTCGACCACCTAGATTGCGTTGCATAGAGAGTGCTGATTCAAGTTGAAACTGATCGATCAGCCCTGCTTGCAGCAACATTTCTCCGAGACGATTTGCGTTAACTTGCATAGATCCCCCTGTTTTTTTCTTGAATTTGGTCATCAGGATGATCCCCCACCCTGTTGACTGTGACGGATACGCGGATCCGCCAGAGCATAGCAGATATCCGCCAATAAGTTGCCAATCAATGTCAAAACCGCACCCATAACCAGGATTCCCATGATCAATGGGTAGTCGCGCATCATAACACCATCGTAAAACAACTTTCCCATTCCTGGAATAGCAAAAATTGTTTCAAAAATCACACTCCCGCCAATTAACCCAGGAACAGAGAGTCCAAGAATAGTAATAACCGGTAGCAGCGCATTACGTAATGCATGCTTATAGATGACTGTCCGTTCCGACAGCCCTTTGGCTCGAGCGGTCAAGATATAATCCTGACGAACCACCT
>JAYEME010000126.1:0-3077 GCA_034717915.1 Thermodesulfobacteriota bacterium | reverse complement strand
AGCGTAGTCGTTACCGCTACCACAAGGACAGCTGTTCATCTTATTCTCCTTCATTTAAAAAACTGGTTTTGTAGAGTGCCAAACTGGATCACAACACCCCGGTCATTAACAGTGTTCCCGTGACCAGCGCCAGCACGACGCGATAGTAACCGAAAATAGCCAGCCCATGACGGTTTAAATAGCCAACCATCCATTTTACTGATAGAAGTGCCGCGATAAAAGCAAAAATAACGCCGACAGCGAGAGAAAGAACATCGAAGGTCTGCAACATGACCTGACCATGCTTTAAGGCGTCGTAACCGGTGGCAGCACTCAAGGTGATCAACCCGAGCAAAAAACTGAATTCCACCGCAGCGGAAAGAGACAATCCCACCAGAAGCCCACCAACAATCGTAATCAAACTGCGGCTGACTCCAGGCCACATGGCGATACACTGCGCCAGTCCGATGATCAAAGCCATCTTCCAGGTCAGTTCGAGAATTGATCGGCCACTCTGGGGAGATCGGTCAGCTTTTCTTTGATTCCAGCGGCTGACAACAAGAATCGCCACACCGCCAACAAACCAGGCGACAATGACCGGCCAAGTTCCAAACAAATAAGATTTGATCAGTTTATTAAAAATCAATCCGATAACAGCGGCGGGAAGAAAACCAGCGATAACACAGATCAACAATTGACGCCCTTCAACATCTTTTCCAACCAGTCCAAGCAACATCTGTTTAACTCGACGGAAATACAATCCCAGCACGGCAATAATGGCACCGATCTGAATGCAGATGGTATAGGCATCGGTGGCCTCCTTGGTGCGCGCCTGTTCCTCGACTGAAGCAGATTTATTGTCACCGATAGAGAGGATCCGTTGCGCTAACAACAAGTGACCAGTGGAACTGACCGGCAGGTATTCCGTCAAACCTTCCACCACCCCCAGAATTGCTGCCTGCCCCAAAGTCAGTGCACTCTCATTTGTCTCACCCTGAGTTGATGGGGAAGCGGTTTGTTGAGTTGCAGAACAATTATTGGTGAGGACAATGAAACTGCAAATAATGAGCAGACAGCTAATAAGTATATTTTTGGTGCGCATAATTTCTCCTGAATCCTATTTCTGACGGATCGGAAAATAACTATTTTTTCAATATAAATCTACAGGGAACTGAAGTTTAGAGTTTCGTGATCTTTGAAAATTTACCGGAATAGCAGCTTCCAGAGCCACAACACCATCACGTTCAAGAAGGCTCAATTCAATCCGAAAATTTTCTATCTGATTAACCCTTTTCTGAGCTTCTGTTTTCGATTTTTCTATCATGTTCAACACCATAAACAGTCTGTTTTTCGAGGAAAAAAGGGAGATAGCTCCAAATGCGCAACTTATATAGTTAACTTGGGACTGTCCCCAGTCCCACCGGGAGCTGTCCCGAAAGTTTACGAGCCACGAAGAACTGTGGTGGTTTACGCAGCAAAATCAGACAACTAAGATATTCTTAATTCAATACTACCAATCAAATTTCAAAACAGCAAGTGGGAGTTTATCTCGGTAGAAGGAATTACGATCACCTTGGTAAAGAAGCTGGCATCGTGGCAACAAAATCCCGGATTTCATCACGTACGCGCCGGTAATGATTAAGAGCCTCGTCTTCTGTTGCTGCATTTTTTGCCAAAGCGGGCGGATCGTCAAAACCCATGTGGATAATACTGGTCGCATGGGTAAAAAGAGGACAGTGCTCATGGGCGTGACCACATACGGTCACAACTGTATCAAAATGAAGCCCGTCAAACTCATCAACAAGCTGACTTCTGTGGGTCGAGATGTCCACCCCGGATTCTGCCATCACCTTAACTGCGTTGGAATTGAGCCCGTGAATTTCAATCCCAGCAGAATAAACCTCGTAGTCCTCACTGTTCAGATGGCGGCACCACCCTTCAGCCATCTGGCTGCGGCAGGAATTTCCAGTACAGAGGAAAAGAAGTTTCTGCTTGCTCATGTCCACGCCCCACATTCTGACAATTTCAACTTAAATTTCTGCGATTCAACACATGGAGAGTAACATAGGGAGAGAGATGCTGACCAGATTCGAGAACGGTTGAAATTGTTACGAGACCGATCACTCACAACAAAACTGAACTCAAGTTTGACAGGTGGAAAGAGTTGAAGTATATCAACATTGATAAACAACAACCTGAGAACATCCCGAGCGGAAACTCTTTCCACTTCAGGAGAAGTCTATGAGAGTGACAGAAAAAAAACGGATCCTCGTTGCGGATGCCGAAATTTTTAATCTGGCAACCCTGATCGGCACCTTAAAGGATAATTACCACGTCGTTGTAGCTAAAAATGGTGCTGAGGTTTTCAAACAGTTGAGAAAAAACCAAGTTGATATGGTTCTTCTCGATACCCGATTTCCAGATATCGATGGATTTGAAATTTGTCGACAATTAAAAGCAGATAAACAAACTGAAGACATTCCCGTCATCTTCATTACCGCCCAGAATTCTGTTACTGACGAAGAAAAAGGCTTTGAAGCAGGTGCTGTTGATTATATCACCAAGCCCTTCAATGCACCAACAGTCACAATCCGGATCAAAAATCAACTGAAACTCCGCGCTGCAACTCTGGAAGTGCAGCGACTCCACCAACTTGCTCTCGATGCAAATCCCAATACCAAGCTACCGGGGAATAATAGTATTCTGAGTGAAATTCAGCGTGTTGTGACTGAAAAGGAAAATGTCTGTGTTGTTTATGCGGATCTGGACTACTTCAAAGTCTACAACGACACCTATGGATTTGCTCGTGGTGACGATGTCATCATCTTCACTGCAAATGTGATTCAAGTCGCTTTACAAGGTGCGGGTTGTGGTGATTCTTTTCTGGGGCATATCGGGGGCGATGATTTTGTCATCGTGGTTCCGACCGAAAAATGCTCCGCTGTCGCGGAAGAAATTATCCGCCGAATGGATCTGGGGCTTGCTGAATTTTATAGTCCTGAAGATATTGAAAAGGGTTATGTCGTTGCTATCAATCGTGAAGGGGAAGAAAAACACCACCCGCTGGTTAGCCTCAGTATGGGTGGCGTTGATTTAGC
>JAYEME010000125.1:10019-12858 GCA_034717915.1 Thermodesulfobacteriota bacterium | reverse complement strand
CAACTCCAATCAGCTTGTTACGCTGAAATGTCGCATTTAATGATGCGTCGATAATACATTCATAGTTTTCTATCCGAGCAACCAATAGATGATTGAGAGAATCAATAAAATCGATATTTGCGATAGCCCGGTTATGATTCTGCTTGGTCAACTGAACCCGTATTTCGACACCACTTTCAGGGAATTTCTGTTGATATTGCCGATAGCGACCGGCAAAAACTGGTAAAGATCCAGCCTTGTATTGTTCAAAGCTCCACAGAATCAACATTTGGAAACTACTATCCAATGCCAGAGGGTCAGCAAACCAGGAGTTACGCAAGGGGTGTTCTATCCACCGATTCGGCAATGGTGCCGGATTGACCAACGCACTGATCCCGTCGACAGAGCAGCCAATAATTTCACGGATACCATGAAAATCATTACCATGGAAAAGACGTTCTGGTTGGTAAACCTCACTGATCGGATGAGGATAATCGAGCAAATCCAACTTCGCGTTAGCCACTTTCCGCTCAGGCAAGCGAGAGGCAAGGACAATTCTTGCCCGGGCATGAGCTATCAGTTGCCCCTGTTCATCAACTCCAGAGAGTTCAACCGGGACAACATGAACACCATCACTCTTAATTGCCTTACCAGTCATCACCTGTAGAGTTACACTTTGCCCTGGTTCGAGGGTAACCCCTTTAAGAATGCGTAGATCGTTGAAACCCTGAAAATTTAAACCTGGATTGTTGTGGACGGCGCCATGAGCCAACCACTCGACAATAATGGCCATCGGCAAAACCGCTTTACCATCAATAACGTGTGACTTTAAAAAAGGAAACTGTTCAATATCAAGATCCAGATCAAAAGCCTTGGAGACACAGATATTTTGTGGTGGTTCGGACAACTCTTCAATCGAGTCTACACCATCACCACCGGAAATAATCAGTTCAACTGGACCACCCGGAGGGGTCGAAAGTTCGTTAATCAGATAGTCAGCTCCGGCCTGCAAATCGATCACATCGATCCCCTCTTGCGCAAAAACTTTTTTCAGCGCTGGAGTGACCATCCCCCCATCCCAAGGACCCCAATTCAATGAAAGAACCCGACAGTCAGGCCGCAACGCAGCTTGCTGGTCAGCAATTTTATTGAGAACTTCATTGGCAACGGCATAGTCAACCTGTCCGATTCTACCGAAACGCCCTGTTGAAGAGGAGAACATCGCCATAAATTTCAGATTATCCCCACCAACGGCATCAAGGAGTGCTCGCAAACCATCAACCTTAGTTGAATAAACCTGCTCAAACTGTTCTGCGGTTTTCTCTTTGATCAACTTGTCAGCCAACACTCCGGCACCATGGATCAACCCTTTGACCGAACCATATTGCTGGCACATTTCATCAAGAAGAGAATTAAGCTCTTGCGCATTACGCAAATCAACAGAACGATAAATTGCTGTCCCGCCAGATTTAAGGATTCGTTCCAGAGTTGTACGAATTTCCCGTGCAGCCATTAACTGCTGATATTGACGAGCCACATCAAGCGGCTTCAAAGGAACTTCAGATTGAGCTACAAGAGCCTTCTTGATCTCTCCTTCATCTCGAAGATCAGCCAACCAAGTGGGTTCATTCTCCGGAGCTGAAGTGCGCCCCAACAGCAACAAGGTAGCCTGGGTTGCGACACTGAGAGCAATAGCAACTTCTGCTGTCACCCCTCGTGCCCCCCCACTGACAACTATCAGATCACCGGTCTGAACTGGCACCTTGTGAACATTGTTGTCGAGTGGTTCTGAAACCAACTCAAGAGCATTTAACCCTCGAGTGCTGATTCCGACCTCAAGTGGGCTTGCTGTAAATATTTCATCAGCAATCGCAGTCGCAGTTGGCAGAATTTCCATCCCCATTGCAAGATCAAGGGCTTTACAATGGATTGTCGGCCACTCCAATGCAGCCGTCTTGCTTAACCCAGCTAAACCACCGGAAAGAGAATCATTAACTGTTCCAGTTGTTCCGATACCAAAACAGCCATCCAAACGGGAAACAGTGCTGAAAAAAGCACCACCATGCTTAGCACTCTGGTGCAATGCTGGTTCAACTTTTTGCAGCAACATGAAAGCATTGCGAAGAAACAGAGCATCGACCCCTGACAGTGGTGCGAGGAGAACCAGCCCCGCCAGATTTTCAGGGAGAGGGAGAGAATCAATATCCCCTATAGAAATTTTACGCGGTATCAACTGACGATCAGTCAGGCGGGAACAAACGGCATCAGACAAGGTCGAACCATCATCAGTAATCCAGACCTCTGCTCCAATGACGAATTTAAATTCTTTTGCTGCTCTTTTTTGCGGTAAAGAAACTGAGTGCAATACCTGCCTTATGATCCCTTTTGCAGCGGCAGTTTCACGCTGACTTACCTCAATTCCTTTCTCCTTTGAACTCGATATGCTGGCAAGAAAGTCGACAATTTGCCCCACTGTTTGCAACGTACCAAGATGCTCAGGTTTGACCGCCGGAGCTCCAGGCAAACGCTCCTGCAAGGCTGAGAGAATTTCGACCCGCTTGATCGAATCGATTCCCAGATCAGTATCGAGTGCCATCTCCAGTTCCAGCATCTCAACTGGATAACCGGTTTTCTCGGCAATCACATCCAACAAGACTGTCGAAACCTGCTGTCGATCGACCTGTCCCATCTGTGGAGGTTCTGTCGGTGTGGCTGTGACACTCTGTTGATTTCCTTGACACAAATGATCAATAATCTGACCCAAAGTTTGTAGCACACCCAAATCTTCGGGTCGCACTGCTGGCAGATCTGGTAATTGCCCCTGTAGAGCAGAGAGAATTTCAACCCGCTTGATCGAATC
>JAYEME010000125.1:0-9919 GCA_034717915.1 Thermodesulfobacteriota bacterium | reverse complement strand
CCGGGTAGCCGGTTTTTTCAGCAACAACTCCCAATAATACAGCGGAAACCTGATCCTTATCAGCACCGCTTGCACCCTTTTGAACCACATCTGTACCAGACATGCCAGCACTCAGATAATCGACAATCTGTCCCAAAGTTTGCAGTGCACCAAGATCCTCAGGACGAATAGTTGGGGCAGCTGGCAATTTTTCCTGCAGCGCAGATAAAATTTCAACCCGCTTGATCGAATCGATCCCCAGATCGGTATCGAGAGCCATATCGAGTTCCAGCATCTCAACGGGATAACCGGTTTTCTCAGCAATAATTTCAAGTAACTGGGGAGCGATATCGGTGTTACCACTGGGCATAACAGGTTGAGATATGGAAACTGCGGTGCTGGGTTCTGGTTGCTGCTGTGGAGCTGTCACAACCCGTGGTTCAGGCGTCGGAGCGACACTTGGCAGAGTAGCAGTAATCGCTGCCGCACCAGCGGTTCCCTGCAATAACTGCCGCTGCTGTTCCACCAGTTGCATGAAGGATTTGGTGGCATGCTGCTGCCCCTCAAGAAACTGTTGGTGAAGTTTTGAAGTTTGTTCCTGTAATGTTTGCAACGCCTGCATACTCTGTTGGGTGATCTGCAGAGCCTCCTGTAGATTCCCTGATTCATTCTGAGCTGCTGCCGGTTGGCTGATTGCTGGTTGGGTTGGGCTTTTTACCGCAGCAACGGGCGGTGTCATTTCAGGAGCAGTCACCGGTTTTTTTAATTTCAAAGGTGGGCGTTTCTCGGGTTTTTTATAATAGTTGGCGCCACAGACTGAGACGGTAAGTCCCTTCTTTTTCTTGACAGTTGGTTGACTGGCGGCAAACCCTTCATCCCAGAGGGTCAACTTTACTGCATTGCCTAGCGCTGACAGTTTCGCCAGAGTTCTTGCCAGGTCATTGCTTCCCGAGCGCCGACCATTAGAAGAATCGAGAGCAATCGCCTGATAATCTCGATCGCCGAGGATCGCCTTAACCATCCCGGTCAAACGACCTCCAGGACCAACTTCGACAAAGGTTCTAACTCCAGCTTGATACATCGATTCAATTTCAGCTACAAAATCAACGGGACTCGCCAATTGCTCAGTCAATAGGTTTCTGACTTCGGTTGCAGACGCGGGATAAATATTGCCTGTCGTATTGGAGTAAACTTTTTTCAGCGGATCGCTGAAATTTACTTTATTCAGTTTTTCTGCAAAGGGTTGAGCGGCATCGGCAATCAGCTTGCTGTGAAAAGCGGCGGCAACAGCCAGTTGTTTATTACTGATCCCTTTTTGATTAAGCTTCTCAATTGCAGCCTCAATCTCTTTCGTTGCTCCAGAAAGAACAGCCTGTTCCGGGGTATTACGATTAGCAATAACCAGATCGAGGCTCTCTTCCTGCAAAAATTTTACAACGTCCTGTAACGGTGCAGAAACAGCCACCATCGAACCACGATCCCCGTCACCAGCGGCCATCAACTCACCGCGCAATCGAGACAGATTATGCAAGGCAGCGGTGGTAAAAACTTCCGCAGCACAGAGGGCGGTCAATTCACCATAACTGTGGCCAGCAACAGAATCTGCCACGACACCAAAGCGAGCCAATACCCGTCCAGCGGCCAAACTGACCGCGCCAAGTGCCGGTTGTGCGACTTCTGTTGCTTGCAACGTGGCAATTGCGGCCCGGGTCGCTTCAGGAGTGAATTGTGGGTGCGGATAAATGGTATCAGTCAGACTGCCACAAGTTGAGTTGGTATTTGTGGCAAAAGCATGGTCGGCATCAATCAAAGAAGTCAGAAATTCAGGAAACTGAATTGCCAGATCCTTGAGCATACCGGGGTATTGCGCCCCTTGCCCGGGGAACAACAGTGCGGTAGAACCTTCTATCTCACCAGCAGCATAATAGATCCCATCAGGGGTTTCCCATAGTTTCTGACCGCTATTTTTCTCCAGCATTGCCAGAGCATTCTGTAACTGGGCTGAACGTTTAGTCTGATTTTTTTCAACCACCAGAATCAGTCGACTTGAGTCGGTTGGTTGATATTGATGCCGCAATTTATCGGCCTCAAGACGCAGCTGCTGCCAATCCATCTCAGCACTAAAATCGCTCAACTGACGCTTCAACCCGGCATCATCGGCAGCAGAAAATGGGATAATTTGAACATTGCCATCCCAATCGACAACCTGCTTGTCCGATCGATATTCCTCCAACAGACAATGAAAATTGCTGCCGCCGAAACCCAGAGCGCTGATCCCGGCACGACGGGGGTGATCACCTCGGGTTATCCATGGCCGCGCTTCGGTATTGACATAGAAGGGGGTATCAGCAGAAGTCAGACTCTCGGCTGGCTGCTCAACCTTAATCGTTGGCGGTAAAACCTTGTGGTACAGAGCCAGACTTGCTTTGATTAATCCGGCAACCCCGGCAGCCGCTTTCGCATGGCCAATCTGAGATTTAATTGAACCCAGAGCGCACCACGGCTTTTCTGCCTTGCCAAAAACTTCGTGCAGAGCAGCAACTTCAACGGCATCCCCTACCCTGGTTCCGGTACCATGCCCCTCAATCAATTCAATCGTATCAGGGGTTACTTTACCTTGTTCATAGGCACGTCTGAACGCCTTTGCCTGTCCCTTGGAGCTCGGCTCATAGATCGCCGAACCTTTGCCATCGCTCGATGCTCCGATCCCTTTGACAACCGCATAGATATTGTCGCCATCGCGTTCGGCATCTTCCAAGCGCTTCAGAACCATAATTCCCAGACCTTCACCCAGCGTGGTACCATCACTATTAGCATCATAGGGGCGCGCATGGCCTGAGGGCGATAATGCTGGAGTTTTACTGAAACAGGTATACATGAAGACATCGTTAAAAGTATCGATGCCCCCGGTGACAGCCATATCGGAACGCCCCGAGCTGAGTTCAAGAATCGCCAGATTAAGGGCACTCAGCGAGCTTCCGCAAGCGGCGTCAACGGTACAGTTGGTTCCGCCAAAATTGAAGTGCTTGCTGATTCGGCCGGCAACAACATTACCAAGAAGACCCGGAAAAGAGTTTTCCTGCCATGGAACGTAGGAATCGGAAATCCGTTTAATAACATCTTCAGCGAGCTCTTTTTCTACTCCGGCATCGGCCAATGCTTCTTTCCAACGTGGATAGCCGAGTCTGGCTCCGAGAGGAACAACCAGTTCCAACGTTCCAGTGATCCCTAGAATGACACTGACTTGTTCATGGTCATAATCTTTTTCTGCACCATATCCAGCATCTTTAAGGGCCTGTTCAACCGCCAACAGACCCAGGAGTTGTGAAGTGTCAATCGCCTCTATAGCATTCGGCAAGATACCGTAATCCATCGGACTGAATTCAACCGGCGACAGAAAACCGCCAAGTTTGGCATAAACTTTATCTGCCACCTTGGGATCCTGATCGTAGTAATCGTCAGAACGCCAGTGACTTTCAGGTACCTCGGTTATGGCATCAACGCGGTCTTTGATATTGGTCCAGAACTTTCCGGTCGTATCAGCTTGCGGATAGATGGAACCCAGGCCGATGATGGCAATAGGTACGGTGGCTACAGTGTTTGCCGGATGATTTTTGTCTCTGCTGTCAGTTTTCAACTGAGAAACTCCTTGATCTCTTCAATTTCCAAAGGTGCCAGTAGACCGGAATCAAATTGGAACTGGCTCTCCTGCTGTTTTAATTGATTTGCACGCTGCAACACTGCAGCGCCAAAAAGGATATTATAAGCAACGGTCACAACTTTGCGTTGCGCCACATTTTCTAAAAATGATCCGCGAGCCCATTCGTTGAATGCACCCATCGCCGGGCCACACCAGATCTGATAATCAATTTTGCGTGAGGCCTCACCCCGATTCGCCCAGACTGGGGACTGCCCCAGATACCAGCGAAACACCAGAGCCATTTTGTATTTTGGGTCAGCCTCGCCCTTTTCTACCTGACGGGGATCGCGTACAGAAAAATAGCTGCGCGTCTGTTCCCAGACGGTCTCCAAGGGAGCCCGGAAGAAAGTCTTTTCCAGTTTTTCTCGCTCCGTTGCCGGGAGTTGTTCCATGCTCTCATAGGCACGATACAATTCATAAAGCTTATGCGCGCGGATAGAAAACATGGTGCCCCGTTTTACCACTTGAACCTTGACCCCCATTTCGAACATGTCGCCCGATGGTGCCATGGTGATATCTGCCTGCCGAGTTTCAGCCAACATTTTTCGCACTTCATCACAGGTGCCTGATTCGATACAGGCTTGATTGACTGATCCAGTCACCAGATAGGCCGCACCCATGGAAAAAGCAGCTAAAGCAGAAGCAGGAGTTGAAATACCACCTCCCAAACCGACCCGAAGCTTTTCACGGTAACCGTATTGCTGCTGAAACTGCTCTTTCTGTGCCGATATTGTTGGGAACAATGACAATGCCGGTCGGTTATCGGTATGGCCACCCGAATCGGCTTCAACCGTAACGTCTTGTGCGACCGGGATTTCAGCAGACATTTCAGCTTGTTCAACTGTCAGATCACCAGATTCAACCAGCAGACGCAAGAATTTTTCCGGAGGTGGAGCAAAAAAACGGGCGGCAACTTCTTCACGGGAAACCTTGGCAATAATTCGATTTGGAACAACCACCTCACCCTTATCATTGCGATGGATGCCCATGGTGCGATAACGAACAATCGGCAGAGTCAATGCAAGAAAAGCAGACGCCTCAATAAGATGAATTTCGTGGCGAAGATAAAGTTCAACCAGAGCCTTTTCCAATTCCGGTTCGGTAGGGCTATGGATCAGATTAAAACCAAAAGGATAACCAGATTGTTTCAAACTGTTAATGGCAACTTCAATATCCTCCAGGCTTTGTCCGGCAGCTCCAAAAAAGCCCAGCATTCCCGCCTGACCAAATTCCTGAGCCATTTTGACAGAACTGATCCCCTTAGCCATGGATCCACCCAGATAAGGATACTGAATTCCATGATCCTGACAAAATCGGGAATCGCCAAGATTTTCCAGCGGAGAAGGAAGGATCATTCCCGAAAAGTTCCTGGCCGCCTGCTGATTATCAAGATCTGAATATACAGTTCCGTTGTGCAGCTCTGTTTCACCATCATTTTTCAACAAATATAATGGATTACGGATATTCCGCAGTTGCGAAAGGATATTAGAATTACTTGTTGCTACAACCTTCAAATTAACCCCCTAAAGTGCTTCCAAAGCAGCTTGAATCTGGTCAACAATCTTCTTTGGTGTCGAAGCTCCGGCGGTTAAACCAATCTTCTGGAATTTCCGTAAATCGTCCAAAGGTAACTCATCCACCGTTTCAACGTGCAATGCTGTCGTTCCATTCGTTTCTACCACTTGAGCCAAACGCCTGGTGTTGCTGCTGTTATAGCCACCAGCGACAATAACGAAATCACTCTGATCTGCGATCTTAGTTGCCTCTGTTTGACGCGTTCTGGTCGCATTACAAATTGTCGGCAGGACGGCAAGATCAAGACCTTTACGTTTTAACAACTCCCGGCTGATTGCATCAAAAACATGCTTATCCTGAGTTGTCTGTGCAGCAAGACAATACTTGAGATCTGGGTTAAGATTACATTTTTGGCACTCTTCAAAGGTATCAAAAACAACAGTATCTCCAGCAGCGTAACTAAGCAGACATTTCACTTCAGGGTGAGCTTCCTCACCAAACAGGAGCAGGATCCTACCGTTCTCGGTATTTTCTTCAATTAATAAACAGGCATCCTTCACCTTTGGACAGGTTGCATCGACAATATGAATACCGCGCTGAGACAGGGAGTGTTGTACCTGCTTGGTAATACCATGAGCACGGATAACAACGATTGAACCGGTAGGAATTTCTTCTGGTGAATCGGCACTGATAATCCCTTTTTCAGCATATTCTGCAACCACTTGGGGGTTGTGAATAATGGAACCGAGAATGTAAATATCCCCAGAGATATTCTTCTTCTCAATAATTTCATCCAACTTGTGCAAAGCCAGACTAACCCCCATACAAAAGCCGGCACTCTTTGCGCGAATAAACTCCATCAAACACCTCGATAAAAAGTTGAGATTTTGTTCCACAAACTTGATATTTTGTCATCAAATGGCTGCTTAAAGCAAGGCTTTTAAGGGATTTTTGTTGATAAGGGGGGAATTGTCGCCCCTTGAATTTTGATAAAAAAAAGACCAGATCTAAATGATCTGGTCTTTTGAATTTTAATGGAGCGGGAAACGAGATTCGAACTCGCGACGTCAACCTTGGCAAGGTTGCACTCTACCACTGAGTTATTCCCGCTCAAATAAGCCCGCCGTAACGAGCGGATGTATGTATAGCAAAACGGTTTATCGAGTGTCAATAAAAATTAGTCTTTCTTATTTGGCAAAAACCTTAAAAAATTTCACAAAGTAATCAATCCCGGACCAAACCGTCAGAAACAATGAAATATAGAAAACAAAGATGCCGGCGTTATGCAGTGACGGATAGAGAAAGTCGAACTGAACCCCAAAGAACCAATAGTAACGGTAATGGAGCAACAACCCGACAATTGCAATCATTTGAAAGATAGTCTTGTATTTCCCCAGATCACTAGCAGCGATAACAATCCCTTCCGATGAAGCAATCGAACGGATACCAGAAACGATTAACTCCCGGGCAAGAATCACGAAGACCGCCCAAGCCGGGACACGATCAAGAGGAATGAGCATGATCAAGGCAGCCATAACGATCAGTTTGTCCGCCAGAGGATCAAGGAACTTTCCGAGAATTGTTACGATTCCCCATTTTCGTGCCAGGTATCCATCTAACCAGTCGGTTATCGATGCAGCGGTAAAAACAACTGCCGCCCAGAAGCAGCTCTGTTTTGACTCAAACAACAACAACAAAACAATAATAGGTACGGCTGCAATCCGTGACAGAGTCAGAATATTTGGCAGATTCAGCAATTTTTTATCACTAACCATCAAAAAATATCCTC
Source organism: Thermodesulfobacteriota bacterium (assembly GCA_034717915.1). Lineage (GTDB taxonomy): Bacteria > Desulfobacterota > Desulfuromonadia > Desulfuromonadales > Geopsychrobacteraceae > Desulfuromusa. The sequence continues at coordinate 2,936 of JAYEME010000125.1, read as the reverse complement.
TGATCGGGAATAATAGTCAAAGTAATGTTTAACCCGTTTGACATAATTTTGAGTCTCTTCATATGGAGGAATACCACCATACTTACGAACTGCGCCCGGGCCAGCATTATAAGCCGCTAGTGCATAATCCAGATTACTGTCAAAAGAATCAAGCATTTTACGCAAATAAAATGATCCACCGTAAATGGATTCAGACGGATCAAAAGGATTGTAGACTCCAACCTCTTTTGCGGTATCAGGCATGAGCTGCATCAACCCTTGAGCCCCCTTGGCAGAAATAACCCGTGGATTAAAATCGCTTTCAACCTTGATAACAGCTTTAATCAATGCCCGATCCAACTGAAATCTCTGTGCAGATTGTTCAATAAAATCTTCCAGATTACCCTTTTTTATTTCACCTGTATAAAAGCGAAACTTGGTTGAGGTTGGAACATTGGTAAAATGCAACTTCCCCTGTGCATCAACATAACGATAAATTCCCGCGCAGCAAAAGTTACTTAGAAACAATAGCAACAGCAGGAAAAATCCAAAACATAGGTGAAGTTGTTTAATCATGAGCAATTTATAACCTTCATATTTTCCCCTGTCAAGAAAACGTTGTAGATAAGTTGGTGCAACTTGACAACTCTTAAGTCGGGACAGATAATGCCATTCACATTTTCCATGTTTTTTTAGACTACTTGCCGGTGAGGATGAAAATGAAGATTAGCACCGATTTTTTAGTTATTGGAACCGGAATTGCCGGACTCTCTTATGCCCTGAAGGTCGCCGATCAGGGAACTGTCTCGCTGGTCACCAAGCGTGATATTGACATTTCGGCAACCCAGTTAGCCCAGGGTGGCATTGCGACCGTTTTTTCTGCCGAAGATAGTTTCACCTCTCACGCTCAAGATACAATGGTGGCCGGTGCTTATCTCTCTGATCCTGAAATTGTTGATCTTGTTGTTCAGTCTGGCCCCAAGGCTATTGCTGATCTGATTGATTGGGGGGTTAAATTCAGTCGTAACTCAGATAATTTATACGATCTGACCCGTGAGGGGGGACACAGTTATCGCCGTATCCTTCATGCCAAGGATGCCACCGGCCGTGAAATTGAACGGGCTTTGGTTGATGCAGCACTCAATCATCCCAATATTACCCTCTACAAACACCATATTGCGGTTGACCTCATCACCGAGAGTAAAGTTTTACACAAAAACATTGATCAGAATCGCTGCCTTGGCGCGTACGTTTTAAATAAAAAAAACAGGGAAGTGATAACCTTCGGTGCTGAGTTTACCGTTCTAGCGACCGGGGGAGCCGGTAAAGTTTATTTCTTTACCTGTAATCCTGACATTGCGACCGGTGACGGAGTCGCTATCGGTTGGCGTGCCGGCGCAGATGTTGCCAATATGGAATTTATGCAGTTTCACCCCACCACCCTTTATCACCCCCTCGCAAAATCATTCCTGATCTCAGAAGCAGTCCGCGGAGAGGGGGGAATTCTGCGCCGTGGAGATGGTTATGCTTTTATGCCTGACTACCACGAATTGAAGGATCTGGCACCACGCGATATAGTGGCTAGAGCCATTGACAGTGAGATGAAAAAGACCGGTGATGACTGCGTATTTCTTGATATCACCCATAAAGATCCTGATTTTATCAAAGACCATTTTCCCATGATTAACGAAACCTGCCTCGGTTTTGACATTGACATGACCAAAGAGCCAATCCCGGTAGTTCCGGCAGCACACTATCTCTGCGGCGGTTTATGTGCCGATAAAAATGGTGAAACCAACATACATAATCTATTTGCTATTGGTGAAGTTGCCTGCACCGGACTCCATGGTGCCAACCGCCTGGCCAGCAACAGTCTTCTCGAAGGGATTGTTTTTGCCAAGAAAGCCGCTGAAGCTTCACTATCACGACTAGACACACAAAACCCAAAAAATCTGTCTGCCCCCCCCTGGGATTGCGGAACTGCAACAGACAGTGACGAGGAAGTTATCGTTGCCCACAACTGGGATGAAATTCGCCGCTGCATGTGGAACTACGTCGGCATTGTCCGCTCTGATAAACGTTTGCAGCGGGCTATGAATCGGATTCTTCTGATTCAAAAAGAAATTGATGAGTACTATTGGGATTTCCTGCTAACTTCGGACTTGATTGAGCTGCGCAATATCACCACAGTTGCCAGGTTGATTGTTCAAAGTGCCTTGTCACGCCATGAAAGCCGTGGGCTACACTACACCATTGACTACCCAACCCGGGATGATGTTAATTTCCAACACGACACAATCGTTCCCGGTGCTCAGTACTCAGGCAGAGAATGATATGATCTGTGATGCTTTCGCAAAAACTCATGGGATGGCTAACAAAAACAGTATGGGGTAAACATTTTGGATATCGATACAATTCGGAAGAAGATCAATCAGCTTGATAATGACCTGCTGCGTATATTTAATGAGCGAGCAGCTCTGGCTCTTGAAATAGGTAAGGTGAAGAAGAGCTTAGATCTCCCAATCTACGATCCCAAGCGGGAAAAATTGATTTTTGAACGGATCCAAAGAGAAAACAACGGTCCCCTGGATAATTCGGCTATCATCCGATTATTTGAGCGAGTGATCGACGAAAGCCGCAGTCTGGAACGGATACAGACGAAAGGAAGCCGCTAAAATGCTTGTTATAATGAAAAAAACAGCAACTGAGGACAATCTGGAACAGGTTAAGCAATTTCTAGTTGAGCAGGATTGCGATTTTCATCAATCAACGGGAGCTGATCGAATTATTCTTGGGGTTGTTGGTGATACCAGCCGAATCAACTGTGATCGATTAATGAAAATCCCTGGGGTGCTTGATAGTTATTCTATCCCCAATGAGGAGTAAGGAACGGCAACATAGACAATCCCAGAGAACACTATTTTCCCGGTAAGACCACGATATTACAAACCCACCAA
>JAYEME010000124.1:35415-37523 GCA_034717915.1 Thermodesulfobacteriota bacterium | reverse complement strand
GTGCTTGGATTGAATAAGCGATTCAAAAAATCTTAGTTTCACCTATAGGTGCAGCGGCGATTTTTTGGACGCTTAGGCAATTCAATGACTTGCGCTATTCGCCGTCGGTTACTCACGGATTCAGGTAATAGATATAAGTTTAAAACTCTTTGAAGATGAGAACCGTTCACTGATTTTACATTTTTTTCAGCGGGACAGCTGGTGAATCACGCCCGACACATTATCGATACAGATAGAGCTTAAGAGCTTTTCTATTCAGCGACAAACAACAAGATTCACCGTTTGTGACTTTAGATCAAAAACAACTTTAACCGTCTTGTTTCTCAGTTGCTGAAGAACTTGATCGACCTTATCCTCCAACGTACAACCGGCATCTGCCCAGTCCGCCCCATCCCTGCTGACGAATTCCTGGATCATCCTTCGCAAGGTCTCTGCATTAATTTGCTCGTACGGGATGTCTATCCCCTCCTCACCATGGTCAACTATTTTATCCTGAGACACAAATCACCTCAACACATTCAATTTCATTCAATTTCTTCTGCAAGCCGGTTATCGGACGACATGATCAAATGCCGCTTGTCAACTGGACGTAGTTTCTTAATCTGAGATTCGCGGCGGCTGGCACTACTGCGATCATGATCGTCCTCCAAATACACTAGACGACACGGCGATCGACCGCGAAAATATTTGGCTCCCGTCCCTGTCTGATGCTGGGCATAACGCCGCCTGATATCGGTCGTAATACCGGTGTAAAGAGAGTCATCAGAGCAGAGGATAATATAAACTTTCCAGTTTATGTTGACTTTCTGTTTGCGGTCGATCACAACTTAACCTTTACCTGAATATATTGTACACGGTAGCATGGAGACAGAGATGCGTCGAGAGGATAGATTTCAACCATCTCCACCGGTTTATATCCTTCATAGCAACGGACAATTATGCTTTCATAGATCAGAGAGCAAAGGCAATGATTGATAAAACCGATACTCGTTACCATAAACCAAGCAAGGCATAACATAACCGTGTCGTACCATCCTTTTATAACTTTCAGTAAATCAAATCAACGCCTGATCCTTCTACTGATCGCCAGCCATATTTTATGGAGTGGCGCTATTATAGTTCTCTGGGCAGCTGGAGGTTTGCTCAAGACAGCCTTGCCCTGGTGGTCCAGTGGATTCCTCGCCCTGCAACTCTACGCTGCAGCCCAACTGCTATTACCTGCCCTGCTTCTGCATGCTGAAAAACGCTCACGCAGCTTTTATTTTTTCTGGGGAATTTCCTTGTTGCTAAGTATCTGGCTGATCAACCAGTTCCCCTCTGTCAATAGCTGGCAGCCGTTACTGACGGCAATTAAATCTGGACTATTATTGTTGGTTGCAACTCTTATTGGAACTGCATTGGCCAGATACGTCCAACGCTTGTGGGAAATCATTCCAATCTGCATTGCGATGACGTTGGCTGACCTTGCCAGCTGGCTCGTTGGTCCAACCGCCAGTTTTACCCAACAGATCAAAGAGTATTATTTGGCACCCGAGGAGCCTCAGCCACTCATCGACATGGTGCTGATCAAACTGGCATCCCCAGGTTCTAGCGGATTGGCTCCAGTCTTCGGCATTTCTGACTGGATTATGGTGGTATTCTTTGCGGTCGTTTCCTCTCGCTTCGAAGTTAATGACAACCTGATTGGAGCTTCTGGCGAGACCCTGGCTCAAAAAAGAAAAGTCGGTCGCTACCTGCCGGTATCAGTGCTCGCTCTGTTTGCTGCAACCCTGCTGGCACAGCTAACAGGACTCTTTCTTCCGGCATTACCTCTGATTGCCCTGATCGTGCTCCTCTGGTACGCTTCCCGCTACCTCTTGTTGCGGCGGCACTCCTGACCCTCTTTCGGAATAATAAGGATATTTTTCACCCATGACTGAACAGAAAAGCAATGACCCCTTGCACGGTGTTACTCTGGAAAATATCATCAACAGCTTGGTTGATTATTACGACTGGGATGAACTGGGACAACTGATCGACATCCGCTGCTTCAACAGCAACCCATCAGTGAAGTCCAGTCTCAAATTTCTGCGCAGAACGCCTTGGGCAAGAAAACAAGTCGAAGATCT
>JAYEME010000124.1:22500-35315 GCA_034717915.1 Thermodesulfobacteriota bacterium | reverse complement strand
AAAGCGATCTCGTCATTGACCTCCAATCGCTTCCTGGCGGTTCTGGTTGGTCTGTTTGTCACAACCTTTGTGCAGTCATCATCGATCACCACGGTCATGGTTGTCGGCCTGACCAACGCCGGCCTAATGCAACTGACTCAAGCGATCGGCGTTATCCTCGGTGCCAATATCGGCACCACCATTACAGGTTGGATACTGGCGGTCAAAGTCGGCAAATATGGCCTGCTGCTGATCGCCATCGGCGTCTTTCCAATGCTCTTTTCAAAAAATGAGCGCATCTCGGCGAGTAGCAAGATTTTAGTCGCCTTGGGGCTGATCTTCTTCGGTCTTGAGATCATGAGTGGTGCCTTCAAACCACTTCGCAGCGACGAAGGGTTCATGAATCTGATGCTCTCCCTCGATGCCCAATCGCTGCTGAGTATTCTTGGTTGCGTTGCCATCGGCTGCATGATGACTATGATTATCCAAAGCAGCTCGGCGATGCTCGGTATCACCATTGCCCTTGCGACAACTGGCGCCATCCCGCTGTACACAGCTGTTGCCCTCGTCATGGGAGAAAATATTGGCACCACGATTACCGCCCAGTTTGCAGCAATCGGCGGGACAATTTCCTCTCGTCGCGCAGCACTGGCCCATAGCGTGTTCAACCTGCTGGGGGTTTTTATCATTATCTCTTTCTTCATACCCTATGTTGGTATGATCGAAAATTTTGTCCCAGGACTTTCCAGCTTTGCCAATGCTGAAGGGAATCACCCCTATGTTGCCGCCCACATTGCCATGGCACATACCTTCTTCAATGTCACCGCGACTTTAGTAATGCTACCTTTTCTCAACCAACTGGCCCAGCTTGTCATCAAAATTATTCCAGAAAAACAAGGGCACCAAAAAGGTTCATTTAAATATATTGGCAATCCCGGAACCATACCTGTGGCAATGGGCAACACCATGATCTTTGAGGAACTTAAACGGATGGAGAAGCTTGTTCACAAGGCGCTGCGCCATTCCGGCAGTTATCTGCAACGCAACCTTAAAGGGCGGGATCGTTTCTACCGCAAAGTGATGTCTCTCGAAGATGAGACAGATATCATTCAACATGAAATCACAACCTTTACCGTCACCCTGATGCAATCCGGTAATGCCAGTAACAAGCAGTCGGATCGAGCCTATGGCTTTATCCGAGCTGCTGATGAGCTGGAGTCAATTGCCGACTATTCAGCATCTCTCTGTTCTTATATGAAACGGCTCGATAGATATGAGCTTGACTACAGTGAAGATGGCTGGGACGACCTGATTGGTTACCATCACGAGGTTTTTTCCTTTTTCACCCAAGTCTGCAAGGCTTTTAACATCGAAGAGGTCAGCGGCACCCGCAAAATATACGACGAAGCCAGCCGGCTTAACGATCTGGCGGATACAATTCGTACAGCGCATCTCGCCCGGATGAAAGATGGATCCTGTGGTGCCCTGCCCGCCTTGACCTTCAGTGATATGGCCGTTGCCCTGCGACGGATAAAGAATCACACCGTCAACCTACACGAGGCACTCTTTGCCAAGATCTCGTGACGAGAAAAATTCTCGGCTAAGCGAGACTGATCGGGGACAAGTCCTTCAGTCTGAATTAATGCTCCTGGCGGATGGAGAGGGCTTCAAGAAAGGCACTGAGAGAAAAACTTCGCTGATTATGCATTTAAAAAGCCTCCCCCCGCATATACGTTCAAAATTAAAGAGTACCAGCATCCGCCGCATGGTCTGGGGAGTCTCATTTTTCTTGATCTTGTCGGTCTTGTTAATCTCTTGTTCTGTCCCAGGGCAAAAAGCCATTGATTTAGGTGAGTGGAATCGGTCAAAAATTGAACAGCTGTTGAGCGAAGCCAAACAGATTCCGGAGCCGGGACAAAGAGTTACATTCATCTCTACCGCTTTTCTCAAAACCCCTTACCTTGCCAACACCTTGATCGGCAGCTCTGAGACATCTGAGGAATTTGTTCTCCGATTGGACGGGGTCGATTGTTTCACCCTCCTCGATTATGTAGAAGCACTCCGCAGATCCACTGATTTTGAAGAATTTAGGGAAGCTCTGCGGCACATCCGCTATCAATACGGGCGGGTCACTTTTCTGGATCGAAATCATTTCTTCTCTGCGTGGGGAAATGCACTCTTCGCTTCGTTGCGCGACGTAACTGCTCAGGTTGGGGGATCAAATGTTCGCTGGATAGATAAGCAGCTAAACCAGAGAGCTGATGGAACACTCTACCTACCGGGGTATCCGGTAAAGAAACAGACTGTCGCTTTTATCCCACCGGAAATAATTGATGAATCAGTGCTGACACGCTTGCAAAGTGGGGACTACGTCGGCATTTATAGCCCTCACCCAGGACTGGATGTTTCCCACACCGGAATTGTTATCAAAGAAGAAGGAACCATTTTCCTGCGGCATGCCTCCACAAGATTTTTCCGAAAAAAAGTTATTGACGAAGAGCTGCTCCCATATCTGGGGGGAAAGAAAGGGCTAGTCGTGTATCGACCAATCGACAGAAATTAAGATATTGCACAGAGTTTCACTGCAATTGCCTAAAATTTTACAATCTCATCTCTTGCCCCACATTTTTCTTGATTTTCCCTAATAAATTAATTATTATTAAATTTAAGTTAGCATCAACTATTTTTATGGACCAAAAAATGTTTTCCACCTGACGATATCAAGGAGCGATATTATGCGTTCATTTTCTCTGCGCACTAAATTGATTGCCGGCGGAGTACTGTTCCCTGCTGTTCTGCTGATTGGCCTGTTTATTTCATTTTACAGCCACGAAAAAAATCAGGCCATGGATTCCGTTGTCGATAAATCCAGAATCCTGGCAAGAACAGTTGAATCGGCGCGCATGGAAATGGAAGATAACTGGCAGCAGGGTTTATTCAATGTTGCAATGCTGAAAGAATGGGCATCCAAGGGGCAAGACAATAAAGTTCTTGCTGCGGTGCCGGTCGTTTCAGCCTGGAATTCAGCAATGCGTAAAGCTGAAGAGGGGGGCTATATATTCAAAGTCCCTAAATTTCATCCACGCAATCCAGCAAACACCCCGGATGCTCTGGAAAGTCGTGCCTTGAAGTTGATGAAAGACAAAAATCTGAAAGAACATTACGAGGTTAATCAGGCAACCAATTCAGTTCATTATTTCCGGGCGGTCTATCTGTCGGAGACCTGCCTCTATTGTCATGGGAACCCCTCCAAATCTGAGGAGTACTGGGGCAATACCGATGGGCTCGACCCAACCGGTTCCCGCATGGAAGGCTGGAAAGCGGGTGAATTGCATGGAGCTTTTGAAATTATCCACTCTCTTGAGGCCGCCGATGCTGCCTTAGCAGCAACCCTGGTCTGGTCAGGGGGACTGTTTATTGTTCTTTTAGTCGCAGCCGGAGGTTTGATTTCACTATTTGCAACCAAAGCCGTTGTCAACCCGGTACGCCAATCGATGGGGATGATTGAAGGGCTGGAACATGGTGAGCTGGATTATCGAATCAAAACCAACCGCACTGATGAACTTGGACGTCTGGCCAAATCTCTTAACAGTTTTGCCGACAACCTGCGTGATGAAGTTCTTGAGGCATTCAACCGTCTGGCCAATAAAGATTTCAGCTTCCGCGCAAAGGGTCTGATTGCAGCACCACTGGAAAAGGCCTGTCAGGGACTAACCGGGGCAATGCAAACCGTTCAGGATGCCAGCAACCAAATTTCAGCTGGTTCTGCTCAGGTTTCGGAAACCAGTTCCTCTCTGGCTAACGGAGCAACTCAACAAGCTGCCGCGTTGGAAGAAATTTCTGCCTCAATGACAGAGATGAACCAGCAGACGACCAGCAATGCGGAAAACGCTTCTGCTGCCAACCAACTGTCCGCTGAAGCCAGACTGGCCGCAGAGAAAGGGAATCAGCAGATGCAAACCATGGTGAATGCCATGGAAGAGATTAAAAACTCAGCCCAGGATATCAGCAAAATCATCAAAGTCATTGATGAGATAGCCTTCCAAACCAACCTGTTGGCTCTGAATGCCGCAGTTGAAGCCGCTCGAGCCGGGCAACATGGCAAAGGCTTCGCCGTCGTTGCCGAGGAGGTACGTAATCTGGCAGCCCGAAGCGCCAAAGCCGCGCGGGAGACAACTGCGTTGATTCAGGGTTCAGTCGATAAAACCAATAGCGGGGCCGATATTGCACAAGAAACAGCGACATCTTTAAACGAAATCGTGGTTGATGTAACCAAGGTTTCCGACCTGGTGGCAGAAATCGCTGCAGCCAGCAATGAACAATCATTGGGGATTTCCCAAGTCAATGAGGGTCTGGCACAATTAAACGATGTCAACCAGACAACCACCTCAACATCCGAAGAAAGTGCTGCTATTGCTGAAGAACTGTCCAGCCAAACGACCGATATGCAGCAGATGTTACAACGGTTCACCTTAAGTGGGCAGATGGCTCAAAAAACAGTTGCACCCGCCCCCATGCAAGCAGAGCGGTCGGTACAACCTGCTCTGGTTCAGCAACTGCCAAAATCACCCCCAGCTGAAACCGAATGGGGCGGAGCCCCTGCAGCTCAAACAATAAAACTTGATGATGATGATTTCGGCAAATACTGAATCCAACAGGTAACATCCTAAAATTAAAAGACTCTACCGTAAAACCGGTGGAGTCTTTTTTTATCCAACTGGTTCACTGCAGCACAATCTGGCATACTGACAACAAGGAGAGAGGAACCAGGATGAGCAACATACAGATAGCTGACAATATTTTTATTCCCGGGCAAGAGATTGAATTAACCGCTATCCGTTCACAAGGTGCCGGAGGACAAAACGTCAATAAAGTTTCCACCGGCATTCACCTCCGCTTTGATATTCAGAATTCCTCGCTACCCGATCATGTAAAACTCCGACTGCAACAATCATCCGATCATCGAATCAACAAAGAGGGTGTCATTATCATAAAATCACAACAGACCCGCAGTCAGGAACAGAATCGAATCAATGCGCTACAATTACTGCAGACACTTATTCAATCTGCTCTGGTCACACAAAAACCACGTAAAAAATCACATCCAAGTAAAAGCTCAGTGGAGAAACGGATCGATCAAAAAAAACTGCGTGGGAAAGTGAAAGAATTGAGACAGAAAGTGACCGATTGAATCACCAAGAACACACTATCATTTCCATCTCAACTATTTCGTGTATACTTCCTGCCAGTAATGAATAGTTTTGTACCTACTTAATTTGATTTACGAGGTCAATATGGCTGAAATTCCACCTCACCATTTAAATGATGAAGAGCTCCAGGACTGGCTTGATGCCATGGACGGCTTGTACCGGGAAAAGGGAGTGGAAGGGGTTCGGGAAATTCTGCGGACATTGCAGAGCCATGCTTTAAATAAAGGGGTTATAGTCAATGAAGCGACCCTGAACACCCCTTACGTCAACAGTATCCATTGGAACCGACAACCTGCGTATCCTGGCGATCTGGAATTGGAAAAGAAAATTGAGAATATCATTCGCTGGAATGCGATGGCGATGGTTCTTCAAGCCAACGATGCCGGCACTGGGGTTGGCGGTCATATTGCCACTTATGCGTCGGCGGCCACCCAGATGGAGGTTGGGTTTAACCACTTTTTCCGGGCTGCAAGTAACGAATATGGTGGTGATCTGTTACTGGTTCAACCCCATGCAGCTCCGGGTGTTTACGCTCGGGCTTTCCTGGAAGGTTCCTTAAGCGAACAACAATTGAAAAATTTCCGCCGCGAATTGCAACCGGGAGGCGGTCTTTCTTCTTATCCACATCCACGTAATATGCCCGATTTCTGGCAGGTTCCAAGCAGCTCCATGGGGCTTGGGACACCAACAGCAATTTACCAAGCCCGGTTCATGAAATACCTGGAAAACAGAGGATTAAAACCGAAAAATGGCGGTCGGGTCTGGTGCTTTGTCGGTGATGGAGAAACCGATGAACCGGAAGTGCGTGGAACCATCAATATGGCGTCACGGGATAATCTGGACAATCTGGTTATGGTTGTTAACTGTAACCTGCAAAGTCTCGATGGTCCGGTTCGTGGCAATGGCAAGATCATCCAGGAACTGGAACGAAGCTTCCGTGGTGCCGATTGGAATGTCATCAAGGTTATCTGGGGTGGTGGCTGGGATACCCTGCTGGATCAGGATACAACGGGAGCGCTGCATCGCCGTATGGAAGAGGCTCTGGATGGTGATTACCAAATGTATTCAGTCTCCAGTGGTGATCTGCAACGCGAGCACTGGATCGAAAATAATCCGGTTCTGCGAAAAATGATGTCATCCCTGACTGATGGTGAATTACGTGCTATCAAACGGGGTGGGCAGGATCCAAAGAAAATCTATGCCGCGTACCATCAGGCTTGTCAAAACCAGCAGAAACCAACCGTTATTTTGATCAAAACGGTCAAAGGAGATAGTTTGGGTGCGGCTGCACAGGGACGCAATACCAGTCATCAGAAAAAACACTTCAGTGTGGAAGAACGACGTGATTGTGCCGCCAGGTGGGGAATCCCGCTGACAAAAGAGGAGATTGATCGCGCAGAATTTTATCGTCCGGCAGACGACAGTGAAGAGATGCGTTACCTCCATCAAAAGCGCAAAAACCTACAGGGCTTCATCCCCCGCCGGACAGTCAATTGCCCTGCCGTTCAGACTCCAACGCTGTCTATTTTTCAAGAATTTCTAGCCGGAACCGGAGAGCGGGAGGCGAGTACCACCATCGCCTTTGTCCGGATGTTGTCACGTTTACTCAAAGATAAAGACCTTGGCCGCTTTATTGTCCCGATTGTCCCGGATGAGGCCCGTACCTTCGGGATGGACGGTCTGTTCAAGGAAGTTGGTATTTATTCATCAGTTGGGCAACGCTACCAGCCGGTTGATGCCGGTAGCCTGCTCCCCTATCGAGAGACCAAAGAGGGTCAAATTCTCCAGGAAGGCATCTGTGAAACCGGTGCCATGGCCTCATTCCTTGCCGCAGGAACCGCCTATGCTGTGCACGGAATTCCAACGATTCCTTTCTATGTTTTTTACTCGATGTTTGGTTTTCAGCGGGTTGGAGATATGATCTGGGCTTGCGGTGATATGCTCTGTCGCGGCTTCCTGTTTGGTGGCACAGCTGGACGCACGACATTAAATGGAGAAGGGTTACAACATCAGGATGGCCAGAGTCAGGTTTTAGCCGGAACCTTCCCCAATCTAAAAAGTTACGATCCTGCCTTTGCCTACGAGCTGGCAGTCATTCTGCGTGACGGTATTGAACGGATGTATAACCAGCAGGAAAATATTTTCTACTATATCACCCTGTATAATGAAAACTATCGGATGCCAGAAATACCGGAACAAACTAACCTGGCAGAACGAATCATCAAAGGGCTTTACTGTTTTAAAGAGGCAGTAATTACCAAGAAACAGACACATCGAATCCATCTCCTTGCCAGCGGAGTGATGTTACAACAAGCTCTTCGGGCTGCAGAACTGCTGCAGCAATTCGATCTTGCTGCAAATATCTGGAGCGTTACCAGTTATTCGGAGCTTTATCGGGATGCGATCAACTGCGAGCGCACCAACCGTCTCCATCCTGACAGCGTTGAAGAAATCCCTTATTTACAGCAGCTTTTTACTCAAGACAAAGATGTTTTTGTTGCCTCCAGCGACTATCTGAAAGCTCTTCCAAACAGTATCCGGCCTTGGATTCCTGGAAGGATGACAGTATTGGGAACTGACGGCTATGGACTCAGTGAGTCGCGAGAATCACTTCGGGAGTTCTTTGAAGTCAGTGCTGAACATATTGCTTACGCTGTCCTGGAAAACCTTTACCGGCAAGGAGACTTGAGTAAAAAGAAATTGCTGGATGCCGGAAAAATATTATCAATCAATCCTGATAACCCTGATGCCGCTGCCCGCTGAGGATCAGAAAATGAACTATCCAGTATTTATGCCGGAAATGGGAGAAAACATTGACCAGGGGGTTGTCACCCGAATTGAAGTTACCATTGGTGACAGGGTGACTATAGGGCAAACATTGATCGAGGTTGAATCAGACAAGGTTGTCCTTGAAGTGCCCGCTGAAGAGACAGGAATTATTCAGGAATTACTTGTCAACGAGGGCGACAAAATCGAACCGGGTCAGCGGTTTGCAAATATTTCTGTTCAGGATTTTGGGGATGAATCGATACAATCTAAAACTGTACAAGCCTCAGATTACCCTCTACCGGAAGAAGATGTCGAAACTAGTGACCAACTGGCAGAATCATCAAAATCGGGAACAAACTCAACAATTTCACCTGTCAGGCAAACTTTCACAACCACCGCAGCCTACGCAGGACCATCCGCACAGCGACTGGCTCGAGAACTCGGTGTTTCCATCAGCCAGATTGCAGGTAGCACTGAAGGCGGCAGAGTTTCCAGCGCAGACATCAAAACTTTTATCCAAACCAAAGGAACGGTTGGCCAAAAACAGGTCGACCCGTTACCAGATTTTTCCGGAGTCACGGCAATAGAAAGACAACCACTCGGCGGAATCGCCAGGACAACAGCCAAAAATATGAAGAGTTCATGGGAAAGAATTCCCCATGCCTGGTTGCAAATCAAAGCTGACATCACCCAACTTGAGGAAATCAGAGAACAACAAAAAGCCCATCTAGATGAAAATCAGAAGTTGAGTTTAACTGTATTTTTACTCAAGGCTCTGGCGCAAACTCTTCAACACTTCCCCAAATTCAATGCCTGCTTTGATGAACTAACTGAAGAACTGGTGATAAAAAAAGAGATTCATCTTGGCCTCGCCGTCGATACTCCACGCGGCTTGTTAGTTCCAGTGTTGCAAAATGTGAATCAATTATCACTGATCGAACTGGGTGAACAATTACAGAGACTGACGGAAGCAGGGCGACAAAATCAGTTTAGCGCTGAACAGCTATGGGGTGCAGGCATGAGCCTGAGTAGTCTTGGCGGGATGGGAATTGACAGTTTGTTCCCGATTATCAACTGGCCAGAGATTGCAATATTAGGAGCCGGGACAGCGACTATTGAACCGGTCTGGCGGCAGGATCAGTTTATTCCATGCACTATACTAAACCTGATCCTCGGCTTCGATCATCGGGTCATCAATGGCGCAGATGGAGCCCGTTTTCTCAATCATCTAAAAGAATTGTTGGAGAAACCCTTTATGCTTGCGTTAAACGGAACAGGTAAGCACCCAGCCAATCTAAGGAAAAGATTATAAACGGTTGAACAGAGATTTTCAGCGCAACAAATTTAACTTTTGAAGTTACATGACAAATAAACTAACCCGTAGCTTGCAAACTTTATTAATTCATGAAGCAAGCATCGGAGAACAAAATCCAGTCAAAAAAATTTAACAAAAAAAAACCACATCCCGTAATAGAGGGATGTGGCTTTTTCTATTAATTTCGGCGGCGACCTACTTTCCCACATCGTCTCCAATGCAGTATCATCGGCGCTGTAGGACTTAACTTCTGTGTTCGGGATGAGAACAGGTGTGCCCCCTACGCTATAGCCACCGAAAACCGTAAACTGGTTTTCTAATCGCTTATGACTGATTTTAAATGCGATAACTTTTAAGGGGGTCGGGGGAGGAGAACCTCCCCCTTCCCTATCAAAAAACTATTAATGGTCAAGCCTCACGGTCAATTAGTACCGGTAAGCTGAACACATTACTGTGCTTACACACCCGGCCTATCAACGTTGTAGTCTCCAACGGACCTTCAGGGGGGTAACCCCCAGGGAGATCTAGTCTTAAGGTGGGCTTCCCGCTTAGATGCTTTCAGCGGTTATCCTTTCCGAACGTAGCTACCCTGCGATGCCACTGGCGTGACAACAGGAACACTAGTGGTTCGTCCATTCCGGTCCTCTCGTACTAGGAACAGATCCTCTCAAATCTCCTACGCCCACGGCAGATAGGGACCAAACTGTCTCACGACGTTTTAAACCCAGCTCGCGTACCACTTTAATTGGCGAACAGCCAAACCCTTGGGACCGACTTCAGCCCCAGGATGTGATGAGCCGACATCGAGGTGCCAAACCTCCCCGTCGATGTGAACTCTTGGGGGAGATAAGCCTGTTATCCCCGGAGTACCTTTTATCCGTTGAGCGACGACCCTTCCATGCAGAATCGCCGGATCACTAAGACCTACTTTCGTACCTGCTCGACCTGTATGTCTCGCAGTCAAGCTCCCTTATGCCTTTGCACTCTACGGCTGGTTTCCAATCAGCCTGAGGGAACCTTCGCGCGCCTCCGTTACAATTTAGGAGGCGACCGCCCCAGTCAAACTACCCACCAGGCAGTGTCCCCGACCCGGATAACGGGCCTAGGTTAGATATCCAGAAGAACAAGGGTGGTATTTCAAGGGCGACTCCACCGACACTAGCGTGCCAGTTTCAAAGTCTCCCACCTATCCTACACATGCTGTCCCGAATATCACTGCCAAGCTATAGTAAAGGTTCACGGGGTCTTTCCGTCTTGCCGCGGGTAGACGGCATCTTCACCGCCAATTCAATTTCGCTGAGTCTCTGGTTGAGACAGTGCGGAAGTCGTTACGCCATTCGTGCAGGTCGGAACTTACCCGACAAGGAATTTCGCTACCTTAGGACCGTTATAGTTACGGCCGCCGTTTACTGGGGCTTCGGTTCAATGCTTCGCTTGCGCTAACACATCCCCTTAACCTTCCAGCACCGGGCAGGCGTCACACCCTATACTTCCTCTTACGAGTTTGCAGAGTGCTGTGTTTTTAGTAAACAGTCGCTACCGCCATTTCTCTGCGACCTCCTTCGGCTCCACGAGCAAGTCGTATCACCTAATGGAGGCACACCTTCTCCCGAAGTTACGGTGCTATTTTGCCGAGTTCCTTAACCAGAGTTATCTCAATCACCTTGGCATTTTCTGCCCGCCCACCTGAGTCGGTTTTCGGTACGGTCTCTTATAACCTGAAGCTTAGAGGCTTTTCTTGGAAGTATGGGATCAACCACTTTGTGAGCTTAAAGCTCTCGTCATCACGTCTTGGCGTTTCATAGGAAAGTGGATTTACCTGCCTTCCCCGCCTACTCGCTTAAACCGGGACATCCAACACCCGGATGGTCTACCCTTCTCCGTCCCCCCATCGCAGTTAAAAGAGGTACAGGAATATTAACCTGTTTCCCATCGACTACGGCTTTCGCCCTCGCCTTAGGGGCCGACTAACCCTTCGCAGATTACCTTTACAAAGGAAACCTCGGGCTTACGGTGTGTGGGTTTCTCACCCACATTTTCGCTACTCATGTCAGCATAAGCTCTTGTAGTTCCTCCAGCGCTCCTTACGGTACACCTTCAGCGGTTGCTACAATGCTCCCCTACCACTTGTACTAATGTACAAATTCGCAGCTTCGGTACTGTGCTTGAGCCCCGTTACATTTTCGGCGCAGGCCCACTCGACCAGTGAGCTATTACGCTTTCTTTAAAGGGTGGCTGCTTCTAAGCCAACCTCCTGGTTGTTTATGCATTCCCACAACCTTTCCCACTTAGCACAGATTTAGGGACCTTAGCTGGCGATCTGGGTTGTTTCCCTTTCGACTACGGACCTTATCACCCGCAGTCTGACTCCCGTATAGACGTTCTCGGCATTCGGAGTTTGATTAGGTTTGGTATCCTGGTGAGGACCCTAGCCCATTCAGTGCTCTACCTCCGAGACGATTCGTACGAGGCTATACCTAAATATATTTCGGGGAGAACCAGCTATCTCCGAGTTTGATTAGCCTTTCACTCCTATCCACAGGTCATCCCCTCAGTTTTCAACCTAAGTGGGTTCGGTCCTCCACGACGTGTTACCGACGCTTCAACCTGCCCATGGATAGATCACTCGGTTTCGGGTCTACTCCCAGCAACTAAATCGCCCTATTAAGACTCGCTTTCGCTACGGCTCCACCTAACGGCTTAACCTCGCTGCTGAACGTAACTCGCTGACTCATTATGCAAAAGGCACGCGGTCACCCTGACCGAAGTCATAGGGCTTCCACTGCTTGTAGGCATACGGTTTCAGGGTCTATTTCACTCTCCTCATCGGAGTTCTTTTCACCTTTCCCTCACGGTACTATGCACTATCGGTTATCGGGGAGTATTTAGCCTTGGAAGATGGTCCTCCCAGCTTCCCACAAGATTTCTCGTGTCCCGTGGTACTCGGGGTTACCCTAGGGTGGATCTCGGTTTCACATACGGGGCTATCACCCTCTATGGCGGCACTTTCCAGAGCCTTCTATTACCGATCACCAATCCCACGTTGGGACCCCACAACCCCAGAACGACCGTAGTCACTCTGGTTTGGGCTAATCCGCGTTCGCTCGCCGCTACTAGCAGAATCTCAATTGATTTCTTCTCCTACAGGTACTTAGATGTTTCAGTTCCCTGCGTTCGCCTCATAAACCTATGTATTCAGTCTATGATGACAGGGTATAATCCCTGCCGGGTTTCCCCATTCGGACATCTCCGGGTCAAAGCCTGTTTAGCGGCTTACCGAAGCTTTTCGCAGCTTACCACGTCCTTCATCGCCTCCCGATACCAAGGCATCCACCATACGCCCTTAGTAGCTTGACCATATATAGTCTTTTACTAAGTTATACTTGCCTTTACTTGCTATCGCTTTGCTTGTCATCACTCCAGTTCATCACGTTCTGGATGATGACGCTTTCTAAATCTATCAGTCATATGCAATTGTCAAAGATCGAATACTTTTAGGCTTTTTTGCTTAGCCATCTACGAATTTGGTGGAGGTGAACGGG
>JAYEME010000124.1:0-20000 GCA_034717915.1 Thermodesulfobacteriota bacterium | reverse complement strand
CGACGCCGAGCTTGGCACGGTCGACCGTATAGGTCGGCACACCCTCAAACACCGAAAGGAAGGTCTCTTTATCCAGTTTTTCCAGATTCTCGGTCGTAGCCTTACCAAAAAGAATCTGCGAAGCCGCTACCGCCTTAGTGTACTCGTCTTCGTCATGAACCATGCAGGTGACCTCTTTAGCGAGGCGGTTCTGTAACGGTCGCAAGTGCGGCGCAGCCTCCTGCTCTTTGCTCAGCAATGCCACTTCTTCCTTACTTAAAAGCGTGAAAATCTTAATGTACTTCTCGGCATCAGCGTCAGAGACATTGAGCCAGAACTGGTAGAATCTATATGGCGTGGTCAGCTTCGAGTCGAGCCAGACATTACCGCTTTCTGTTTTTCCGAATTTACCACCATCGGCTTTGGTGATGAGCGGACAGGTCAATGCAAAGGCTTCGCCACTCTCCTTGCGGCGGATAAGCTCAGTCCCGGTTGTTATATTCCCCCACTGATCTGAACCACCCATTTGCAATTTGCAATTCTTTTCACGGTAGAGGTGTAAAAAATCGGTGCCCTGCACCAACTGATACGAGAATTCGGTAAAGGACAACCCCGTCTGACCTTCTTCACCTAAGCGTTTTTTGACGCTGTCCTTGGCCATCATGTAATTAACTGTAATATGCTTTCCTATATCGCGAATAAACTCCAGAAAGCTGTAGTTCTTCATCCAGTCGTAATTATTAACCAGCTCAGCGGCATTGGCGGCAGCCGATTTAAAATCGAGAAACTTCTCCAACTGCCTTTTTAAACATGCCTCGTTATGATGGAGGGTCTGTTCGTCGAGCAGGTTGCGCTCCGCAGACTTTCCTGATGGATCGCCTATCATACCAGTCGCCCCACCGATCAGAGCCAGAGGCTTATGACCGGCAAGCTGAAAATGCTTAAGCATCATCACACCCACTAAGTGACCGATATGCAAAGAATCGGCAGTCGGATCGATCCCAACGTATGCCGATGTCATTTCTTTTCTTAGTTGTTCTTCGGTTCCGGGCATGATGTCATGGATCATGCCACGCCAAGTCAATTCTTCGATAAAATTCATTTTTAATAGTTACCTGTTCAGTGTGTTTAAGGTCAACCTACGGATTTTCCTGTATGCGCTCTATAGCCTCGCAGCGACCAGTCTCTTCGTTAATGGTCAACAATACCCCACAAAGCTGCGGATCCTTTTTAGCCACTTCAAGCCTGACTGGCAACTGAGTAAGAAACCGATCCATGGCACTCTCTTTCTGGTTGCCGATAATAGCATCCTGACTGCCGGACATACCAACATCGGTCAGGTAACCAGTTCCACCAGCTAAAATCCGTTCATCTGCTGTTTGTACATGGGTATGGGTTCCGATAACGGCTGAAACCTGGCCATCCAGGTAAAACCCGAGCGCCTGTTTTTCACTCGTGGCTTCAGCATGGAAATCCACCAGAATAATCGGGGTGGCTAATTTCAGCTCAGCAGCCAGGGCATCTGCCGCACGAAACGGGCAATCAAGGTTCTTCATAAACACCCGGCCTTCAAGGTTCAATATGCCGACTTTGATTCCAGCAGCAGTTTCATAGACTCCACTGCCACGACCCGGAAGCCCCGGCGGATAATTTGCCGGACGCAATAAACGCGATTCGCGATCCAGTATCGGCATGATTTCTTTTTTATCCCAGATATGATTTCCGCTGGTTACAACGTCAACACCGGAATTAAATAATTCACGCAGGACAGCTCCCGTCAAACCGTAGCCAGCCGCAGCATTTTCACCATTAGCGACCACCAGATCAACCAGATGGTGATCGATCAAGCGACCCAGGTTCTCAGTCAGGGTTCGCCTTCCCGCTCGACCAACAATATCGCCAATAAATAACAGTCTCACAAAACACTCCAAATATAAAATCAGGGCTCGGTCAGAATCTCCTAGGAGAAAGATAACGCGAGCCCTGCCTGTTCCTATTTACCATAAAGATCGACGCTTATTTAGCGTATTCGACAGCCCTGGTTTCCCGAATAACATTGACCCGGATCTGCCCTGGGTAGGTCAGTTCCTGCTCAATTTTACTAGCGATATCTTTTGCCAACACATGTGAATGATCATCTGTAACTTTATCACTCGACACCATAACCCGGATTTCACGACCAGCCTGGATGGCAAAGCAACCAGTCACTCCGTCAAACGAGGTAGCAACCTGCTCCAGATCACGCAACCGCTTGACATAGGTTTCTAGAGTTTCTCTCCGAGCTCCGGGGCGCGCGCCAGACAAGGCATCTGATGCCTGGGTTAAAATCGCCAGAACCGTTTCCGGTTTTTCATCCTCATGGTGAGCTGCAATAGCGTGGACAATTGTGGGCGATTCGCCATACTTGCGTGCAAGGTCACCACCATTGACCGCGTGGGATCCCTCCATCTCGTGGCTGACAGCTTTACCAATATCGTGGAGCAAACCAGCGCGTTTTGCCTGCTTGACATTGATCCCCAATTCAGCAGCCATCATGCCGCACAGGAAGGCGACCTCAATCGAATGAACCAGCACATTCTGTCCATAGGAGGTTCGATACTTGAGCATCCCTAGCAGCTTTATAATTTCGGGATGGATGCCATGCACTCCAACATCAAAGGTCGCCTGCTCACCAGCCTGGCGAATCTCCTCGGCAACCTCCTCTTGAGCTTTTTCGACCAACTCTTCTATTCGTGCGGGATGAATTCGCCCATCTGCAATCAGTCGCTCCAATGAAATTCTGGCAACCTCTCTGCGGACAGGATTAAACCCTGAGATCACAACGGCCTCGGGAGTATCATCAATAATGAGATCAATTCCGGTTGCTGCTTCAATGGCACGGATGTTCCGCCCCTCACGTCCAATAATACGCCCCTTCATCTCATCCGATGGCAAGGGGACGACGCTGACGGTCTTTTCTGCTACAAAATCTCCAGCATAACGCTGAATTGCCAAGGCTGTAATTTTTTTCGCCTTTTTGTCGGCTACTTCTTGAGCCTCTTCTTCAATTTTTCTAATTTCCTTGGCAGCATCATGCCGTGCTTCGCTCAACATTGTATCAATTAACTGCTGCTTGGCTTGTTCACCACTCATACCAGAGATCTCTTCCAGCGTTTTACGTTGTTCTGTATAAACATGATCAAGCTCATTGCTCTTTTTTTGCAACTGCTCACTTTGCTGGCGATGTTGAGTTTCCTGGCGAACCAACTCTTCACCCCGCTTCTCGATCTGATCCTGCTTACGGTCAAGATTTTCCTCCTTCTGTTGGAGGCGATTTTCTTGAACCTGAATCTCTTTACGCAACTGGCGAACTTCCTGATCCCAATCAGTCTTCGCCTGCAGAACTACATCCTTAGCCTGAATAGCAGCCTCTTTGCGAAGAGAGTCCGCCTCTTTGCCAGCATCGCTGACCATTTTTTCCGCCTCAACTTTAGCATTATTAACTGTTGATTCAGAAAGCTTCCGGCGCAAAATCATACCGAGAAACACACCCACAGCCAAGGCCACGAGAATAAATATAATTGTTGAAATATCAGTCTGCACAGCAATATCCTCTCTTTGCAGAGTTTATGATGAACCCGCCATCCTGAATTAAATATGGCAGGGAATGAATTGTGCTTCTGTTGCTACATAGTCTACCCTTTGATCGTGTGCCTCGTTTGGCAAACAATCACTGAGTTGAGCTTCAAAGCAGAGTCCAACCGTAACAGAGTCCACTGGCTTTCCAGCTAGCTGGCGATCATAAAAACCGCGCCCATAACCCAAGCGGTACCCGCGCAAATCAAAGGCTACCCCAGGGACGACAATAAGATCAAGCTCAGCAACGGGTACTCTTTCTCCCGCATCCGGCTCAGCGACACCAAAAGCCCCGGTCACCAGATCATCAAGCTTGCCCACCTCAATAAATACCAGTTCCTCCCCAGCCACTTTTGGATAACAAACTTGCTGATTCAGTTTCCTGGCTGCAACAAAAATCTGCTCCGTTGCGACCTCATTATGAATCGGACTATAGAGTGCCAGAGTCCTCGCCCTGGCAAAAGGGGCTGAAGCCATCAACTGCTGCTGCACCTGATGGCTGAAGCGGGAACATGACACCGGATCCAATTGTTTACGCCAAGCGAGAAGTCGCTTTCGAACCGTTTTTTTTTCCATATCAATTTAATCATCAAAAGACAATCACAGGTGTTCAGAGCGACAGAAAAGGGAGAGGGGCACAAAGAAAGGGTAAATAGACTACGAGTGCAAATCCAAATAGCAGGTATGACAGCAATTAAAACTATCCATACCTGAAAATCAGCAGATACTTTCTTCACCAACCAACGAGAAGTATCTGCACCAACAAAAGTCATCAAAAGGACTGCAACGCCCCTACCTTTGGTAGGGTTTTAAACGCCTTAACAAGGCGTACGTGTCTATACTTTAATTATATATTGTACCGCACCAATCTATCTAAAAGCCCTGATCACAGGGTCACTACAACCGTTTTTCTAACGCGTGAGCCGATAATACATTTTAATTATCAACTTTAGCAACCAGAATTATTGATCACAGCACGTTCTAAATGCTCAACAAGCTGTTCCAGGCGACTATCTTCTCCCCCCGAGTCCTGCTTTTTTTGATCCAGCAATTGTAAATGCTGACCAGCAAGGTTCAGTAAGGTCAAAACTGTCAGGTCTCTCGTATCAACAGACATACCAGCACCTGTCTCTGCCAATTTTTCTTCAATGAACCTGACCACCCGCTGAACTTGCTCCTCAGACTCTTGACTGCGAAAACTATATTCACGACCCAAAATACTAATTTGAATGCTGGAATTCAAGATTCCTCCAATTGGACATTATCAAGACGTTTAAGGATCCGATCGATCTCTTCAAGAAGGTGGTTCCGCTCTTCTTGCCACTTTATCTTTTCAGTATGAAGAGTGTCGTTATTAACTTTCAGACGACTGTTTTGCTCGAGCAATATCTCAATTGCACTCTCTAACCGATCTAATATCTCCATTTCAAAAATCCCCACCCAAGTATTCAAGTTGTTTTTCTTGTTTGATGCTTTCGCAAACTCATGGGATGGCTAAGCAAAAATTTCGTCCTACAAGGCCTGGTGGTTTTTCAGGGGCGAAGGCATATATAGTGTCTGTCGAGATCCTGAAAAAACACCGTAACGCCGTAGGTCGGACTTTTTGCGACGCCATCTTGTTTAGCTCACTCACTATCAAATAGTACTGAAACAAACATTTCTGGGTCAAAGGGTCGCAGATCATCAATCTTCTCTCCAATACCGACAAAACGAACCGGCACTTGCAACTCTGCGGCAATAGCGATGATGATCCCCCCTTTGGCAGTACCATCAAGCTTTGTCAGGGCGATTCCATCCAGCGACACTGCTTCATTAAATAATTTGGCCTGAGTTAAAGCATTCTGTCCAGTAGTTGCATCAAGAACCAAAAGAACCTCGTGAGGAGCTCCAGGAATTTCCCGATCCAGAACCCGACGAATTTTTTTCAATTCTTCCATCAGGTTAACTTTTGTATGCAATCGGCCAGCGGTATCAAGCAACAAAACATCAGCCTTGCGGGCAACAGCCGCCTTAGCTGCATCAAATGCTACCGCACTGGGATCGGCTCCCTCAGTATGGCTGATAACCTCGACCTCAGCTCTTTCACCCCAGATTTGCAACTGTTCTGCCGCAGCTGCTCGAAAAGTATCTCCGGCACCAAGAATAACCTTTTTGCCATCCAAAGCAATTTGGTTGGCTAACTTACCAATTGTCGTCGTTTTACCAACACCATTGACACCGACAACCATAATAACAAAAGGGGCAGTACTGTTCACATCTAATGGTTTACTCTCAAAGGTTAAAATTTTCCTCAACTCATCGATCAGTAACTGACGCACCTGTTCAGGGGAGGTCAACTCACCTCTTGTCTGACTCGCTTCCAAAGATCCAATCAACTGTTGCGTTGTTTTCATTCCCAAATCAGCAGTAATCAAAACTTCTTCGAGCTCTTCAAGCAAATCTTCATCAATAGAGGTTCGACCGTGCAATAAGCTGTCGACCCGACCCACTAATGAAGATTGAGTTTTGGACAGACCACGTTTGAGCCGTTCCAGCAAACCCAAACCTTCTTCCGGTACTTCCTTCGTATCAGGCTCGGGTTCCGGCTCTAGAACAAGCTCTTCCGGTTCCGATACTACAGCGTCTTGCTCTTCAGTTGGTTCTTGCTCTTCTGCGGGAACTATTTCTTCATCGGTCTTCTTGGGTCTTCTGAATGCTTTCAGCAGAAACAGGGCAAACAGCAGGACAACAACCGTGACACCAAGATACAAGATACCAAAAGCGGCTAATTGCAGGTATTCTTCTGGAACTCCGGCAGAAGCCAATAATTGCGACAAATTTAAAAGAACCGTATTGAACCATTCCAGCACATCGACCCAACGTAACGATTTAAACCATTCCATATATTTTCAAATCCTTAATAATTTCAATCAATAATCGAGTAACAAATCATTCAAATTCACTGCGTAATTCTTCAATACAACAGCGCATTTTATATGTTGCACGAGCGGTAATTGATTCCAGCCCCAACTGCAATATCAACAAATAATCTTCGGTTAAAGGGGCAACTAAGGTTTTATTCTGATCCGTACGAATCACAACATCCTCAAGAATACCACCGTCAACCCGGGATAATGCCCCCCTCAGGTGGCTAAGAATAACCCCACTGTGAGCACCAAGAACCTTGATGTCGTACTCATCGACCCGCGCAACCTGGTCAACGGACTCCCCTTCCCAGTCAACAATTATCGCTCCCAGAGCACCGGGAATATCCTCTAACAACCGGTTTAATAATGATTTAAATGGCATGACAGCCCTCGTGGTCAAAAAAAATAGCTGCAGATATCAATAGTCTATGCAGACAGAGCATTATCAACAACCCCGGAAGGGACATCATTGATGCGCACAGAAACCAATTTTGATATTCCCGGTTCCTGCATCGTAACTCCGTACATAACATCGACAATCCCCATAGTTCGCTTACTATGGGTGATAATAATAAATTGTGACTGTTTTGTCATCTCCTTGACGATATCGGCGAAGCGGTCGATATTCGCATCATCCAGTGGAGCGTCAACTTCATCCAGAACACAGAACGGGGTCGGCTTGATCAAAAATAGTGAAAAAATCAACGCTACAGCGGTCAACGCCTTCTCTCCCCCAGAGAGGAGATTGACACTTTGTAAACGTTTTCCTGGTGGCTGGGCAACGATATCTACTCCCGTTTCAAGCAAGTCATTCTCATCAGTCAACTGCAATTCAGCCTTTCCACCGTTAAACATACGGGGAAAAACCTGCTGGAATTTCATATTCACCTGTTCAAAGGTTTCCTTAAAACGTCTTCTCGTGGTTCGGTTGATCTGAGCGATAGCTTTTTGTAAATCATCCAATGATTGATTCAGATCATCGCGCTGCTGTGATAAGAAATCATAACGTTCTTCCTGTTCACGATACTCATCAATCGCCATCAAATTGACTTCACCAAGCGATTCAATCCGTTGCTGTAACCGCCTTAATTGCTGCTGTTGCCGTTCTTGTTCATCTTCAGTCGCTTCAGGAACCTGATGTTCCAGCAAATCGACTCGATAGCGCTCTAAAATTCCTTGCCTGACATGTTCGGCATCAACTTGCAGTTCATGATGTCGAAGTTGTAACTGCGAAACGGCCTTGCGCAACTCCTCAGCCTCTGAACGGACTCGACGCAACTGCTCGCGAAACTCGTCCAACTGCAAACGCTGTTGCTCAGATCGATCACGAATTGCTTCATTGCTTTGCTGCTGCTCAGCCCGCCGACTTAAAAGTAGATCAAGCTCAACTTGTAAGTGCTGATTTTTCTCTTGAAGCTGTTGTCGAGAATCAAGTCCAGCTTTCTTTCGTTGTTGGAGTTGAACAATACGCTGTTCAATTTCCCGTTGTTGCTTTTCAACCCGTGACAGAGTTTCACTCATAGCGTGCTGTTGTTGCTGCAAAGAAGCCAAGTCCACCCGCTGCGCAGTCAATTCATTTCGAGAACTATCGAGTTGAGATCGTAATTCAGTTAAGGCCTCCTGTCGCTGTTGAGAAAGGCTCTCCAGTTGCAGCTGTCGCTCTTCAGTCTGGCGGCTCCCTTCTGACAACTGTTCTTTTTCCAGCGTCAGAGCTTCCCGCCCTTCATCAATCTGCTCCAAATCAAAAACCAGCAGAGCCAGTCGCTTATTCAAATGATCATCTTCGGTCTGTAACCCCTGACGATCTTTGGCAAGCTCCAGTGCCTGCAATTCCAAGCGATGCCCTTCCGAAATGGTTGCAAGCTGAACCTCTTCGAGCTGAAGGAGATTTTCCTGTGAATGTTCCAGCTCCTTTTGACCAACAGCAAATTCATCATCCAATCGAGAAATTTCAGCCTCAATTTCATCAAGTTGCCGTTGTCGACGCAACAACCCGGTCTCGCTGGAACCTGTCGCACCACCTGTCAGCACCCCCTGCCAGTCAAAGCATAAACCTTGTCGATCAACAAGCATTGCCCCAACGGGAAGAGTCTCCTCAAAATAATCGGCAACGGCATCAACCAGAAAAATTCCTGAGAGAAGTTGATCGACTAGTTGCTCAGCCCCTTTTTTTGGCGTGACCAGCCGAGCCAATGGGATACCAGTGGGGAAGGAGACATTTGGTGAATGACGCAACGGAAAAAGCAGTGTCGCCCGAGCCTGTTGCTCCGTCAGTGATAATAAAGTTGCAGCAATATCTGAAAAGTTTTCTGTAGGGACAGCCTGAAGCCGCGTCCCCACGACCATCTCTACAGCAACTTCATACTCTGCAGAAACTTTTAGTAAGTCGGCAAAGATCTGTTTCTTGACAGAGTTCTTGGTCAAAAGAATCCGGGTTCCATCACCATAACCTTCGAAATTGCGCTGTAAAGACTCCAATGATTCCTTGAGTGAGTGGTTATTCCCCAATTTCTGACGCAGTTCATTTTGAGTCGCTTCTTTTTTATCCCGTAATCCTTTCTGTTCTACAAGTTGACCATTCAAATCTTCAGTCCGCTCATTTAAACTATTCTGCTGGGCTCGAACCTGATCCAGCTGCTCAATTAATTGCTCACGACGCGACTGTAGTTCAACTTGTTGTTTCTGGATATTTTGCGAATCAGTGTCCGCATGTTGACGACGTTCAGCTTCTGCACTAAGGCGCCGATCAATTTCATCGCGCCGATTCGCCATGCGGTTGGTCTGGGTATACAGATCGATCAATTCACTGCGGCATTCCTCAAATTGAGCGTTCAGCTGTTGCTCTTGAGACAATTTATCTTGTAATCCAGCCTCACGGTTCTCAACTTCAAGCTGCAGAGTTTCCAGCTTGTCGGAAAAACTCTGATCCTGCTGCTGCAAATGAAGATGCTCTTTCTCCAATTCGGCCACCCGGCCAGTATGGTCTGTCAGCTCCCCTTGATATTCTTTATCCTGGGCAGAAAGATGTTCCTGCTGCCGAGTCATCAATATTCTTTCATTCTCAACCCGCTGAACCTCAGAACCTAAATGATAAATTTTTTCCTGAGCCTGACTATACTCAGTTTCTACCAGTGACAATTGGAGCTGCTGCTCTTCAAGTTGCAGATCTTCTTCTTCCAACCTTGTATCAAGTCGGGACAGGATCGTTGTCTGCTCCTGTTCCTGTTGCAAAATCAATTCAAGCTCACCGTTTAATTTTTGAAAACGATTCCCAGCCAGACCGAGTTCAACCTGCTTGGCCTCTCCCCGAAAATCACGAAACTTTTCTGCTCTCTTAGCCTGACGCTTGAGAGTGCTGATCTGCCGCCTGACTTCGGTAATAATATCTCCAAGACGAACCAGGTTTTGTTTGGTGGCATCCATTTTTCGCAAAGCAGTTTTCTTGCGTGACTTGAACTTTGTCACCCCGGCCGCTTCTTCAATCAAAGCCCGCCGCTCTTCCGGCTTGGCACTGACTAACATTCCGACCTTGCCCTGCTCAATAATTGAATAAGCTCGGGCACCAACCCCCGTATCCATAAATAACTCGGTAATATCAAGCAACCGACAAGGGGTTTTATTAATCAGATACTCACTCTCACCACTTCGATAGAGCCGGCGCGTCACCATGATTTCAGAAAAATCTTTATAAGCCGCGGGACAGAGACCGGCTCGATTATCAAAAATAATCGATACCTGTGCCAAGCCGTGAGGTTTACGGGTTTCACTGCCACCGAAAATGACATCTTCCATCATCCGCCCGCGCAGATGACGCGGATTCTGCTCCCCCATTGCCCAACGAATGGCATCCACAACATTGCTCTTGCCGCAGCCATTCGGGCCGACAACACCGGTAATCCCCTGTTCAAAATCGAGGGATACCTTGTCGACAAAGGATTTGAATCCTATGATATCGAGACGCTTGATTTTCATACCAGTTTAAAGATGTTTCCTTGGGATATCGAACCCATCTAATTAAGATGCACTCGCAAAAACTGATGAGATGGCTAAGCAAAAATTTCGTCCTGCAAGGCCTGGTGGTTTTTCAGGGGCGAAGGCATACATAGAGTATGTCGAGATCCAGAAAAAAACACCGTAACGCCGTAGGTCGGACTTTTTGCGACGCCATCTTAACATGACGTGACCAATTTTCACGGGGGCGTCATGTTATCAGGGGGGGGAAATCATGTAAAGAATAGAAGTCCAAAGTATTGCCCTTGCTGGTCAGAATCAGAACCGCTATGATGAGCACAGGACATCGACAGTCAACTTTCCACAGGAACAATCACAATGAATCGATCAGCAGTACGTGTTCTGACCAGAATAACCTCTTACCTGCTGATATTATTCGCCGTAATTTTTACCCTGGCCCTTATTTTTCTCAGCCAACTTGATATAAACGACTACCGCCTGTCACTTGAACAACAACTGAGTTCAGCACTGAACCAGCCGGTTCAAATTGGCTACAGTTCGCTGACCTTCAATCGAGGACTGGCTCTCGCTCTAAACAATTTGCAGATCGGGCCAGATCACGCAATTCTGGCAGATATCCCACATATCACGGCGACATTAAAAATTCCACCTCTCATCAATGGACAATTTATTCTCGATCAAGTTCAGATCGAAAACCCAAAATTTAAACTCTGGCTTCCATTTCCTGAACGCCCAACCAAGGGGACATCCCAGCGATTAATCAATTCATTGGGGATCCGAGCCCTGACTGTCCGTAATGGCAATCTGAAGGTTTTTCAGAAGCAGAATAACGATGGCGTACTGCGACTGGAGCTAGCTAACCTTCATGCTATCCTGCGAGGTTGGAAACCCGAAAAAACCGGGCAACTGGTGATAAGTGGACAGGTACAAAAATACGGGGCCGACTTTCTGTTAGAGACCCGCCTACCCTCAAGTCGGAATCCAGACATCTGGAGAAATGAGGAGCTAAAAACTCAACTCACAATCAATAGACTTTCGACCAAAAACGTTCCTCTGTTACAGAAACGGGACTTTCCTGGAACCGTCGATTTAAACTTGAGGATTCAGGGTGTTCCAAGCACAGGGACAACCTTCACCACAACACTGTCTGGTTCAGGCTATAACGAACAAATTTTTTCTCTTTCAGGTCGCTGGATCTCTTCCAGCCAGCAGGACTCGGTGACCAAGTTAAAGGGAGAACTCCTCAAAATTCCACTCAGTGGCGAATTTCACTTTATCCGACAAGCAAAAAAATATTTCCTGGGCGGGCACTTTGGAGCGGAAAACCTCGCATTAAGTCCGGAACTTCTGGAAGTGTGGCATATTCCCAATGCCGATAAACTTATCCACGGAGAATTGGATCGCCTGATTGTCACCTTGAAAAAAAGCTGGGCTCCCGTTAAAAAAATACCAACTCTTCCACGTATTGATGCCAAAATAACCATCGGCAATCTGGAGTGGGATGATCCTCAACTGAAGCAGTTGGAGGATTTATCTGTTGAACTTTCTCTTGAGAACAAAACCCTCAGTATTAGTGATGGAATTATAGTTTCTAATGGTCAAAATATTGATTTTACAGGTGAAATTATTAACCTATTTCAACATCCACAACTTGATTTAACCTTTACTTTCAACCCCCATATTGATGATTATATCTCACAGCTTGATCTCCCCGCTGACTGGGATATAACGGGAAATATTCCTGGAGTTCTCAACCTGACCGGTGCTCTTTTTAATCCGGATTTTCAACTGCAAACTGATTTAAATTCAACCAAGTTCCAGCTGGGAACGCTACTTCATAAACAGCCAACCGACCGTGGGACACTACAGATCCGCGGTCACCTTGCTGAGAACCAATTACAACTGGATCACTTTTCTATCAAACTAAATAACCTCGATATTTCTGGATCCGGATATTTTCAACCAATTCAAGGCAGGCGGGAATATCGCCTTGCATTTGAACCTATCAGTTTCAGCAAACTCAAACCATTTTCACCTTTGCTGCGTCAGCTCCAGATCAAAGGGCAATTTGAATCCATATTGTCACAACGACAAACAGGTCTACAGGGAACCTTATGGCTTAAGAATGTCGGTGCACACCTGACCTCCGTTATTGGTGATCTGAATAGAACCAGCGGTGAAGTCAATCTGGATAGCCACGGCTTCACTTTTCAAAATCTTCAAGCATCCCTGGGAAAATCAGATTTCACAGTCAATGGAGTATTCAATGACTGGAAAAATCCGCAACTCAATCTGGATCTCAAGGGGAAAAAAGTTCGCGCCCAGGATCTGATATTTTCAAACCCAGGACTCACCCTTTACGATCTGGACGGGCATCTACAAATCAATGCTGATGGCATCCGTTTTTCTCCGGTTAAAGTTCGACTAGAAGAAAACACCCTGGCAACAGTCAATGGTACCGTCAGCAATTTTAGCAACCCACAGGTCTCCCTTGATATCCAATCCGACCGGGTTGATGTTCTGGATATTATCAATTTGTTTATCGGTCCAGATATAGCAGAAGACTTTGAGGAGCAAAATAATGGCGGAGCACCGCTCCTGATTAAAATCTCAGCAAAGCAGGGAACGTTGGGTGGACTGATCTTCCAAAATGCTGAAGCTCTCATCAAAGGGGACAACAACCGACTCATTATCTTCCCCCTGACATTTGACAACGGAAAAGGCTGGAGCAAAACCCGGATAGAACTTGACTATGGGGATGAGATCACCCCCCTTAAGGTATCTGGTCATGTAGAAGAGATCAACGCATCTGTTCTGCATCAGGATATATTTGAAAAACCTGGTTTGATCAATGGCCGTTTAAGAGGGGATTTTTATCTCGAAGGGGATCCAGGCAGTGATCGTTTTTGGCAAGAAGCGAAAGGTGGAATATATATTCAGGTCAGAGACGGCACCCTGAAAAAATTTCATGGCCTGGCAAAAGTCTTTTCCCTGCTGAATGTCTCGCAAATTATTTCCGGGAAACTTCCGGACATGGATAAAGATGGAATGCCCTTCACCCTGATGGAAGGGAGCTTTCAGGTAGCCGGTGGCAAAATCAAGACAGAAGATCTAAAAATTACCAGCGAAGCGATGAACCTCTCTGTGGTGGGAACACAGGGGATAGTCGATGATGCCCTCGATTTTGACCTCGGGGTGATGCCGTTGCGGACTGTTGACAAAATCATCACCTCAATTCCAATTGCCGGATGGGTTCTTGCGGGAAAAGATAAAGCACTGATAACGGCTCAGTTTAAAATTACCGGAACCAGTGAAGAGCCGCAGGTATCCGCAGTGCCGATTGGTTCTGTTTCAAAAACCGTCTTTGGTATTTTCAAACGGACGCTTGGGCTTCCGGGAAAGTTAGTCAAGGATATTGGGTCGATATTCAAACCGAACCCTGAGAAAAAAATTGAGCCGTGAAATGGTGTGTGGAAAGGGCTTAGCGTTTATCCCCAACGTAAACCGTAGCAATTCCGAAAGTCTGATCAACATATTGCAGTCTTTGGAACCCGGCCTCACCCATCATACCTGAGAACTCTTCCTGACTGGGAAATTCAATAACTGAATCAGGAAGATACTGGTAGGCACTGCGTTTTTTTGAGATTAATCCACCGATGGTCGGTAACATTTTCTGGAAATAAAAGTAGTAGATCTTGCGAAACAGTTGACTTTTAGGCTGGGAGAACTCCAGAATCACCGCCCGACCACCTGGCTTGAGTACCCGGAACATTTCATTCAAACCAGCTTGACGATCAACAACATTACGGATGCCGAAAGCAATCGTGATCCCGTCAAAACAGTTATCTGGGTGGGGAATTTCCTCGCAAGGAGCATTGACCAACATAATTCGCTGACCATGAGGAGATTTTTGCAATTTGGATTGCCCCTGCACCAGCATTCCCTGAGTAAAATCCTCGCCTACAATCATCACCGAAGAATCGGTCTGTTCTGCAACTTCCAGTGCCACATCACAGGTTCCGGTCGCGATATCGAGAACTCGACCATTTTTTGGAATACTCAACTGGCTGACCGTAAAACGGCGCCAGCGTCGATCAATGCCAAAAGAGAGCAGTCGGTTAAGAAGATCGTAACGGTAAGCGATGTCGTCAAACATCTGCCGAACACCGCGCCCTTTGTCAGATAACTGAAACATGTGTACTCTCCTACTTGCACGTAGATCGTTAGGGAGCCTGTTTCTAGCACAGAGTTAGATCGCCGCCAACAAAAAACCTTACATTGAAACCAGAGCAAGAAAGTCGAGATAGATTTTGTTATGATCAACAACAATAACCCGAAGCCACCGGTTGAAGTTTGTGCCGCCATTATCCAGCATCAAGAAAAAGTACTTATAACTCTACGACCTGAAGACAAGCGGCTTGGCGGATATTGGGAATTCCCTGGTGGAAAAATAGAAACGGGAGAATCACCACAGTCTGCATTAGTGCGTGAATTGCGCGAAGAACTGGATATTGAAATTGTCGTCGGCCCATTGCTGGAAACAGTCTCCCATTGTTACGAATGGGGCAATGTCCTGATTCTCGCCTATCTGTGTACCTGGAAAAGTGGCAAAATCAAGCACCTTGAAGTTTCCGATCATTGTTGGGTTGCAGCAGCAAATCTTCTTGATTATGCTATTTTGGAAGCCGACCTGCCGATTATCGAGAAACTGCTTATATGATAAATCCCCCTCAATCCCCCTTTTTCTAAGGGGGAGGCATTAAAAGTTCCCCTCTTTGGCAAAGAGGGGTCAGGGGAGATTCGAAAATTAAATCAGGCACATTGCAATTAATTCAAGGAGAAAACACTATGAGTATCCGCCTGACAGTTCTATGTGAAAACAGTGTCGACCGGGTCAGCCCCTACGGGCTACTGGGGGAGCACGGATTTTCCTGCCACGTACAAACCCCTGCTGGAGAATATTTATTTGATACCGGTGGCGGCATGACAATTATGAACAATGCCAAGCTCCTTGGGATCGACTTCAGTAAATTAAAGGGGATCATGTTCAGTCACGGTCATTTTGATCATACCGGTGGGTTGAGGCAGGTTCTAGAAAAAACCGGTGAAATCCCGATTTATGCCCATCCCGATCTGTTTTCCAACCATTACAGTAAAAATAGCGGGAAAATGCATAACATAGGGGTTCCCTGGCCTCAAGCAGAGCTGGAAAAACTCGGTGCAGATTTCAAATTCTCTGCAACCCCTTATCAAGTAGTACCAGACCTGCTCCTGTCAGGAGACGTTCCACGCATTTCCAAAGAGGAAACCGGTGATCCCAACTTATTATCTCTGTTGGAATCAGGGGAACAGATCACCGATCCGCTTCATGATGACCTGTCACTGTTCATTCGTACCGATAAAGGATTGGTTATTTTACTTGGCTGTGCTCATGCCGGACTGCTGAATATAATTGATCATGCTATCAAAGTGACTGGAGAGAGAAAAATTCATATGGTTGTCGGTGGGACACACTTAAAGTTCTGTAGTGAAGAGCAGATGACTGCAACCTTGAATCGACTGGAAGAATTGGATGTTGACCTGATTGGTGCATCGCACTGCACCGGGCTCAGAGGGGCAAGAATGTTGGCTGAACGATTTGGCAAACGTTTTTTCTCCGCCTCGGTTGGCGTAGAGATTAACATTTAAGTTCTGCCAAAAATTAAAGAACCTGAACAATTCACTTGATTGTTCAGGTCTCTATTAAGTATATTTGGCACGCCCGACAGGATTCGAACCTGTGACCTCCGCCTCCGGAGGGCGGCGCTCTATCCAGCTGAGCTACGGGCGCATGGGCTGTACTATATACGCTATAACCCCTGCTAATGCAACTATGATCTGTTGTTAACTCAATTGGCACACGAAAAGAGCTGACTGAAATGGCCATAAAGTTTTTTGGACAATTTCTGATTGATAAAAAAATCATCACCCGCCTGGATCTTTTGCGAGCTATTGAACTTCAAGAAAAGACCAATCTACGCTTCGGGGATCTCGTCATAGCAATAGGACTGATGACAACAGAACAGATATCTTCAACCCTCCGGGCACAAAGACACGAAGATCTTCAGTTTGGCGATATGGCTGTCAAGTTGGGCTTTCTCTCTCCTGCTCAGGTTAAACAGGTTCTCAACAGACAAAAAAGTGAACATCTTTATATTGGTGAAGCTTTGGTTAAACTTGAAACCATCACTCAGAAAAAGTTAAGTTTTTATTTGGGTGAATTCAAAAAGACCCAGAAAGCCCCTGTTACAGAGAAGATTATTATTCCAGAAGGGGTTCCGCATCAGCCCGTATGGGAAATTGTCGTCGACATGACCCATAAAATGTTGACGCGGATTGCTGGAGTTACATTCCAAACTGGTTCTTGCACAACCATCAAAAAACTCCCAACTCGCCAGGTGGCTGTTGAGATTGGATTTTCCGGTTCGATCAGTGCCCGTTACTTACTGACGATCTCCGATAACACCCGCAAACTGATTGCCCATGCCATACTCAAAGAAGAAAAAGCAGAAACGGGAACAGCCAACGAAGTAGATAATTCCGTAAAAGAGTTTGTCAATATTATCTGTAGCAATGTTGTCAGCAAGGCAACTCAATTAGGCTACAGCATTGACACCACCTCTGCACAAATGCGCCGACTGAATAATGCAGATCTTGAAATACCAGAGGAGCAGATCGGTCTGCTGTTTCCAATCTACTTTTCTAATGGTGAAATCTTTGAACTGACTATTTGCTGTCCAAAGGATGTCTAAATGTCATTGAGGTCAATCATATTGATGGTTGCCATCTCAATTGGTGGAGCAATCGGTTGGCGCTGTGGTACTTTTGGAGGGATCATGGGTTCTTATCTGGCAAGTATTTTGGGGGCATCCATAGGATTATATTTTGGACGCAAAATTCAACGCAATCTGGATGGTGAATAGTCAGGGCATGGGATCCCCCAATACAAAAGTTGATCTGCCCTATTGTTGGGAGAGCCGCGCAGAAACCGGTACTTTCAGCTGAGGAAGGCTGGGAAAATCACTATTGATTATAATATAGCCAGCCAGTCGCTTCTTTCCCACCGGAAATTCCGCTGAAACTTTCAGCTGCGTCTCTTCTCCAGGAGCAATTGTCAGAGACGATAATTCAGCCATAATCCCAGCATTGGTTGCCGTTGGTTTTTGCAGTGTAATAACTTTTTTTGATCTATTGACAATTTCAAGTTCTGTCAGCAATGGCATGTTTTTCTTAACAATCCCCCAATTAATTCTGTTTGGCTGTAAAAACAGCTCAACCTTAACTTTCCCCTGCAGCCCAAAAGTCACCACTGTATGTTTAGGGTCATTTGTCTCAAAGGTGACCCTCTTGTGGATTGCACCTCGAAAGCCATCTGAATCGAAAGTGACCCGCAGTTCCCCAATAGCCCCCGGCACAAGTTTTTTGGTCGATAGCAGGGCAGCTGTACATCCACAGGAACTACGCAAGCGGCTGATTTCCAAAACTTGATCCCCGGCATTTTGAAAACGAAAGGTTGTATCGATCTTGGTACCTTGAATTGTTTCACCAAAATCATAATTCAATCGTTCAACAACCAATAGCGGATCAGCAAATACAGAACCACAAGATAATAGCAATAGAAGCAACAACAAACAGCAACGCATCATCAGACCTTTTTACATAATTTTGTATTTATAAAACCGCTCGATTATAACATGTTTCTTTTGATTAAAATAGCATCCCTTCGGTCAGTTGCAATTGACACAGTGTCTTTTTTCCTGCTATAGGTTGCTGTCAAACTACGGTCGCCAGGGAGTCACAAACATAATGACAGAGCAAAATCGCAGGGTTCTTTTTTCTCGAGAAAGAATAGCTGCTGAGATCAAACGTCTTGGTCAGGAAATCAGCCGAGATTATCATGATCAAGAGATCATGTTGGTTGGAGTCTTGAAAGGCTCCTTTTTATTTATTGCCGACCTGATCAGGGAAATTGAGATCCCATCGGTAATTGACTTTGTCCGGCTGGCCAGCTATGGCTCTGGTACCCAGACTTCAGGAATTATTGAGTTCCGCAAAGAACTAGAAATGCCGATTCGTGATCGTCATGTTATTGTCGTCGAAGATATTGTCGATAGCGGATATACTCTGGAATGTCTCTACAATAAATTGTTACTACAGGAACCACGTTCTCTAAAAATTTGTACTTTGATTGACAAAAGAGCACGCCGAGAAGTTGATATCGAAGCGGACTATATCGGTATCAGTATGGAAGATGGTTTTATTATCGGATATGGCCTTGATCACGATGAAAAATATCGCAATCTGCCCGATATTTATCTGGTTGAGGATGCCTGATATATGACTCGTTCACAAGGTAGAATCTTTCCCGAAATCAATTAGCCCAGACAAAGGAGAACGCCTGATGATCATTGTTTGTCCTGAGTGTTCAACCAAATTCAACCTCGATTCTGATCGAATCCCGGAGGGGGGTGCGAAAGTACGTTGTGCTCGCTGCAAGCACGTTTTTTTTGCAGAAAAACCGCTTGTCCAAGAACCGCAGACGATTGAAGAGGTGGAAGGTTTTCAAGAAGAACCAACCGCTGTTGACAGCGTAAGTAGAACAAACGCAGAGGAAGAAGATTTCAGTTACGACAAGTTCCAAGAACTTGATTCTGACACAACAAAAGAGGAAGCCTTCACCTTCGGAGCCACAGAAGAAACTGGAACTGAGAACCCCTTTTCTGACAATCAAGAGTTGACAGAAAACTCCATCGGTACAATTGATGAGAACTTCACCTTTACCGAATCGGAAGAGGAAACTGTCAGTACTATTGAGAAAGTTCTTGCTACGGAAGAAGAAAATGGAGCCGACACAGAACCTGTTGCCGCTAAAATTGCAGAGACAGAAGAATCTCCGGCTGAAGCAGATTTTCCAGTACAGGCGGTTCCTGAAAAGAAAGGTGGGCCTCTTTCCAGTATTATCAGGATTCTGCTGCTGTTGATTTTAGGAATTCTGATATTTGCTGGTGTGTTCGTCTACATGAATGGGACAGATCAACTGAATCAGACGATACAACAAATTTTGGGACAACAAAGTGAGCGGCCGGTGCAAACCGGCCAGATCACCCTTGACGATCTCAAAGGGGAATTCATCCAAAATGAACAGTCTGGAGAGCTTTTCCTGATTAGAGGAGAGGCCATCAACAATTTTTCTGAGGCTCGTTCAGCAATACAGGTCAAAGGGGTTATTTTCGATCAGAATGGTAAGCCGCTACTACAAAAAACGGTTTTTTGTGGAAACCTGATTGACGACGAGAAACTTCAGTCTCTAGCTTTTCTAGAATTGGAAAAAATCATGGGAAACCAGTTTGGCAACGAACTGAGTAATATGAAGATTGACAGTCAACAGTCCATTCCTTTTGATATCGTCTTTAAAGATCTGCCCAAAAGCCTATCTGAATTTAGTGTCAAAGTCACATCTTCTCAACCTGTAACTGAATAACGTCTCCC
>JAYEME010000123.1:0-37577 GCA_034717915.1 Thermodesulfobacteriota bacterium | reverse complement strand
GTAGCAAAACACACTGAATAAAGAAACTAACGGGAGGGGTGTCGCCAAAACTGGCAAAAAGAACATTAATTTTATCAAATACTGCCCATTGTCCCTGTTTTCACAGCTTCGCCGGGAATACCGACAAGATCTCTAGAGATAAAAGCTTTTTTGAGGTTGCTGGAAACGTCTGTGATAATCTATATCGGATTTTGGGTTCACGAATAGCGCTTGCATGGCATCTGTAAACATGGCATTATGCGCGGCTGTGCTCTGAGGTTAGGAGACGTGTAGTGGTTAAAGAAGGGGATTGTGTCGCGATATTTCATTCGATTCACCGGGTGATGAATGCGGAAAAAATTCTCAATACCCAACAACTGGATATTTTGTTGATTCCTGTGCCTCGGCAGTTAAGTGCTGATTGTGGCATGGCGATCAGGTTTCTCCATGAATGCTACCCTCAGGTTCAGCAAGCTTTGACAGAAGGTGCATTGCCAGCACCAGAGGTTTGGTTGATGCAGGCTGGAAAATATCACCTGTTGGGATGAAACATCCTGTTTTGTCGGGGCTTTTTTCTTGACAACAGGGAGTGCTGTTTTTTACACTTACTCTTTTGTGGACTTTGTTGATAGACCGATATGTTTGACACACTTTCTGATAAACTTGATTCAGTTTTTAAGAAGCTGCGTGGGCATGGACGTCTGACTGAGCAGCATATAAAAGAGACGATGCGGGAGATCCGTCTGGTTCTTCTTGAGGCGGATGTCAATTTCCGTGTCGTTAAAGATTTTATTGCTAAAGTCAGCGAACGTGCTGTGGGACAGGATGTTCTCAAAAGTCTGACCCCGGCACAGCAGGTCATTAAGGTTGTTCGAGAAGAACTTGCCGATTTGATGGGTGAAGGGGAAGATAATTCCCTCAATCTATCCGTTAAGCCGCCGGTTCCGCTGATGCTCTGTGGTTTACAGGGTGCAGGTAAAACAACAACTTGTGGCAAGCTGGCACTGAAGTTACGTCGTGAAAAGCGTAATCCATTGCTGGTTCCCGCTGATGTTTATCGTCCGGCGGCAATTGCACAGCTTAAAACCCTGGGCAGCCAGCTTGATGTTGAAGTTTTTGACTCTCAATCTGGACAGAATCCAGTTGATATCTGTTCCCGTGCTTTAAGCTACGCGGAACTTAATGGTTTTGACACAATCATCCTCGATACTGCTGGTCGGTTGCACATTGACTCAGAGCTGATGGGTGAACTCCAGCAGATTGTGGACAAGGTCGCTCCGCAGGAGATCTTGTTTGTTGCTGATGCAATGACCGGACAAGATGCGGTGACGGTTGCAGCCAGTTTTCATGATCAATTGCCTCTGACCGGGGTGATTCTGACCAAGCTGGACGGCGATGCTCGTGGCGGCGCGGCTCTTTCGATTCGGGCGGTCACTGGGAAGCCAATCAAGCTGGTTGGTATGGGTGAGAAGCTCGATGCTCTTGAGCAGTTTCATCCGGATCGCATGGCTCAGCGTATCCTCGGTATGGGGGATGTCCTCAGCCTGATCGAGAAGGCTCAGGAAGCTGTTAGTGCTGATGATGCTACAGCAATGGAAAAGCAGCTGCGCAAGGATGGCTTTACTCTCGAAACTTTTCTTGAGCAAATGCAGATGGTCAAGAAAATGGGTTCCATCGATTCACTTATGAAAATGATTCCCGGAGCGGGAAAAGCCCTCAAAAAAGCTCAGGGGATGCAGCTGCCGGAAGATGAAATAAAGAAGATTGAGGCGATTATTCGTTCGATGACGCAAAAAGAACGCTTGAACCACAAGATTCTCAATGGTTCCCGGCGGTTGCGCATTGCCAAGGGTAGTGGAACCCGGGTTCAGGATGTCAATCAGTTGTTGAAGCGTTTTGTTGAAGCGCAGAAAATGATGAAAAAAATGCAGAAAATGGGTCCGAAAGGGCTCAAAGGGATGATGGGTCAAGGTGGCCAACTCCCATTTTAAACGCACCGAATAGAGATAAACAGTATTCTGTTCGATATACAGACAACAAAAAAGAAACACCAGGAGGAAAGACAGTATGTCAGTAAAAATCAGACTCGCCCGCGGTGGCGCGAAAAAGAAGCCGGTCTATCGGGTCGTTGTGGCCGACGAGCGTTTCCCAAGGGATGGTCGGTTTATCGAGGTTTTGGGGCAGTATAATCCACGCCAAGAAGAAAGTTTATCAAACTTTAAAGAAGATCGAGCTATGGAATGGCTGAATAAAGGTGCTCAGCCGACCGATACCGTACGCCGCCTTTTGCGACATGCCGGTGTCTGGGCCAAGTTCAAGGCAAAGGCTGCTGCTGAAGCCTGATACCTGAATCTGGTCCGAATCCGGGGCAACGTCCCCCAACCACCCGGAGGATGACCTATGAAAGATTTGATCGAGTATATTGCAAAGTCTCTGGTCGAAAAGCCTGACGAAATTGTTATTTCTGAGGAGATAGCAGAGGACGGTAGTGTGCTGGTCAAACTTGCGGCAGCACAGGATGATATGGGGCGAATTATTGGCAAACAAGGGCGCAATGCCAAGGCAATGCGAACCTTGCTGAATGCCAAGGCGACTCGTGAGAATCGGCACGCTTCATTGCAGATCATGGAGTAGGTTTAGGTTTGGCTGGTTTTTAAGTTGGTTTATAGCGATGGCTAAATCTCTACTGGAAATTGGAAAAATTGTTGGAACCCACGGTTTACGCGGTGACCTCAAGGTACGGTTGAACTCGGG
Organism: Thermodesulfobacteriota bacterium; assembly: GCA_034717915.1. Lineage (GTDB taxonomy): Bacteria > Desulfobacterota > Desulfuromonadia > Desulfuromonadales > Geopsychrobacteraceae > Desulfuromusa. Next base: position 34,844 of record JAYEME010000123.1, on the reverse strand, counting down.
AGATCCTGACCTTCTGCTGACGTTAAAGCAGATTGAATTAAGTTTGCCGACGGGTGAGCCTCTGAGTGTAAATATCAGTCGCCAGGTTTTGCATAAAGGGCGGGTTTTGTTGCATTTGCAAGGACTTGATTCAATTGATCAAGTTGAGCTTCTGGTTGGCAGTCAGGTGCTCATAGATGAAGAACTGTTGCCGGAACTGAGTGATGACGAGTACTACTGGGGAGAGTTGAAAGGGTTGGAAGTTGTCGACCGGGAACGAGGGAGTATCGGACAACTTCAAGACCTGTTAAGTAGTTCTGCTCATGATACATATGTTGTGAAGGGTCGTTTTGGGGAAGTCCTGATTCCGGCAGTCCAGCAATTTATTTTGGGAATCGATCTGGAAAGGCAGATTATGCAAGTTGCACTTCCTGAAGGGTTGATTCCAGATGAACAATGATCTTTGACGTATTGACTTTGTTTCCCGGCATGTTTGTTTCACCGCTGCAGGAGAGTATCCTCGGGCGGGCGATCAAACAGGAGTTGCTGCAGGTGCAAACCCATAATCTGCGCGATTGGGCCGAGGGTAAACATCTGAGTACCGATGATGCTCCCTACGGGGGTGGTGATGGCATGGTGATGAAGCCGGAACCAATTGCCCGTGCCGTTGCTGAGTTGAAGCTGAACTCACCGGATTCAAAGGTGCTGTTGATGACCCCGCAGGGAACACCTTTTCAACAGCACCATGCCCGAGAGCTGGCAGGTGAATCAGGATTGATTTTCCTCTGTGGCCGGTATGCAGGATTTGATGAACGAACTCGCGAAACTCTTGTTGATGCAGAATTTTCAATTGGGGATTTTGTGTTGACCGGTGGCGAGCTGCCGGCAATGGTGATGATCGATGCGATCTCTCGTCACCTTCCCGGAGTTCTTGGTTCCAGCGACAGTGCGGAATCCGATTCATTCGTCGATGGCTTACTGGAATCTCCGCAGTATACCCGTCCCGCTGTTTTTGATGGGATGTCGGTGCCGGAGGTTCTGCTTTCCGGGGATCATGGCAAGGTTGCTGAGTGGCGACGAAAACAGCAACTATTACGGACATTGCGACGCCGACCAGAACTGTTAAAAACTGCTGCTTTGAGTGCTAGCGATGCAAAGATGCTTGAGCAGCTACGCAAGGAACTAGAGCTGACCCAAAAAGCTCAATAATTATAAGAATTGATAGATTATATTGCTCGTAATTTCAAAACTATTGGGAAAAACTGGATAGATAAACCGAGGAGGAATAAGGATGAACATCATCGATCAACTGGAAATGGAACAGATTAAAAAGGATATCCCACGTTTCAAAGCGGGTGATACCATTAAAGTTCACGTAAAAATAACTGAAGGTGACAAGCAACGGATCCAGATTTTCCAGGGTGTTTGTATCAAACGCCTTAATCGTGGTCTTGGCTCTTCTTATACTGTGCGTAAGATGTCTGGCAGTATTGGTGTAGAACGGATTTTCCCGCTTCATTCACCAAGTATTGACAAAATTGAAGTTGTTCGTGTTGGTCAGGTACGTCGTGCCAAACTCTACTACCTGCGTAACCTGCGTGGTAAGGCAGCACGAATTTCTGAAAAACGGATGGTCTGATCAGAATAGATTCGCTAAGATAAGCCTCCAACGGTTGCGTTGGGGGCTTTTTTTGTTTTGGTGAAGAGATATGAACAATCTTGAATTATTTAACAGCGGTGATGTTTCAACTCGCTATTTTGAAGATCTGGCAACGAAGCGTGGCTTTGAATGTGTTGCGGGAATCGATGAAGCGGGTCGTGGGCCACTTGCTGGTCCCGTTGTTGCAGCAGCAGTTGTTCTGTCGGATAACTTTGATCTGCCGGGATTGACCGACTCAAAAAAACTAACCGAAAAACAACGGGATCGGTTTTATCCGCAAATTCGTCAGCAGGCAACCGCTGTCGGTATCGGGGTCGCCTCGGTCTTGGAAATTGATAAAATTAATATATTACAGGCGACGCTGTTGGCCATGCAGCGGGCTGTTTCACGATTATCCCAAGCTCCAGATCATCTGTTGATTGATGGAATTACTCCATTGCCGCTGAAAATATCTCAACAGATCTTAATCAAAGGGGACAGTCGTTCGCTTTCAATTGCTGCCGCCTCAGTTGTTGCAAAAGTTGTTAGAGATCGGATTATGTACAGCTTTTCCAGGCAGTTGCCTGTTTATGGATTTTCGAAACACAAAGGCTATGGAACCCAACAGCACCGACAGGCAATCGCTCAATTTGGCCCGAGTCATCTCCATCGAAAAACCTTTTCCGGGGTTAAGGAATATCTGGGGCAGATCGTTGACTGAGGCACGCTTGACTCTCGGAGCCTGGGGAGAAGATCGCGCCGCTGAATACTTGCGCCAGCAAGGGATTAAAATAGTAGAGCGTAATTTCACCACCCCGGTTGGCGAGATCGATATCATTGCCCGATATAAATCCTGGCTGCTCTTTATCGAAGTCAAAACGCGCCGCAGCACCGCCTTCGGAACACCTCAAGAGGCTGTGGGAGTACGCAAGCAGAGGCAGATTATCCGCACGGCTCACTGGTACTTGCAGAATAATAAAAGCACTAGATTGCAGCCTCGATTTGATGTTATCGCTATTCTGTGTCAGAGTGATGATGAAGCACAGATAACACATATTCCTGACGCTTTTTCCCTGTCGGATTGAAGAATCTTATCTCGTTGGAGTGAATATGGCTAACCAGAATGGACAATCTTCTCTTAATCTCGCCGATTTTGGTCTTTTGCGGATCGGAGTTGCCACTCCGGAGATGAAGATTGCTGACGTCGACTTCAATGTTGCGGAAATTCGTAAAATTGCCCGTCTTGCTCAGCGGAAAAAATGCCGCTTAGTCCTTTATCCTGAATTGTGTCTGACCGGATATACCTGTGCTGATCTGTTTTTTCAACAGCAATTACAGCAAAAAGTTGAAGTAGCTCTTCTGGAATTAGCGCAACTCTCTGCTGCAGAAGATATGACTCTGGTTGTTGGTGTTCCTGTTTCGAATTCGGGACGCTTGTACAATTGTGCTGCGTTTATATCTGGCGGTGAAATTTGTGGACTGGTTCCAAAATCATTTTTACCAAACAGCGGTGAATTTTACGAACAGCGTTGGTTTTCTTCGGTTTTTGAGAGTGATTCAACTTATGTGCAGATAGGTTCATCGCAAATTGCCTTTGGTACTGATCTGTTGTTTCAGGCTAATGATTTTCCCAGTGCGTTGATTGGAATCGAAATTTGTGAGGATGCCTGGTCGGTTGCTCCACCGAGTGGTTCGCAGGCACTGGCCGGTGCGACGCTGTTACTGAATCTGTCGGCCAGCCCGGAAATTCTGGGCAAACAGGCTTATCGACGTGCTCTGGTGGCATCCCAATCCGCCCGGTGTCTGGCTGCTTATGCCTATTCATCGGCGGGACCGAACGAATCGAGTACCGATCTGGTGTTTTCCGGCCACTCTCTGATCGCTGAAAACGGTCAGATCCTGGCAGAGACCGACCGGTTTCAATTTGACAGCCAGTTAGCGTTGGCAGATGTCGATCTGGAGCGTCTGCTGGGAGAACGTCAGCGCAATAGTACTTTTTTCAATCGCTCAGCGGAACACGATTTCCGAATTCAATCGTTTCAGATTCGTCCGCAAACGGTTACGAAGCTACATCGTCCGGTTGCCAAGACCCCGTTTGTGCCACCGGATGACGTTGAACGGGCAGCTCGATGTCAGGAAATTTTTCAACTACAGACTAGCGGTCTGATGACCCGGTTACGCCATACGGGTAGCCAGAAAGTGGTTATCGGTCTATCCGGTGGTCTTGATTCAACTCTGGCTCTGTTGGTGTCGGTGAAGGCTTTCGATCGGCTGGGACTGGATCAGCAGGGAATTGTCGCTCTGACCATGCCGGGGTTTGGAACCACAGGACGTACCCGTGGCAATGCTGAAGAATTAGCTGAACAATTGGGGGTTGAACTTAGAGTTATCCCGATTGATAAAGCGGTGATACAGCATTTCAGTGACATCGGTCACGATCCCGATCTGTACGATGTGACTTATGAAAACAGCCAGGCGCGGGAACGCACCCAGATTCTGATGGATGTGGCTAATCAGGTTGGTGGTCTGGTGATCGGTACCGGTGATCTGTCGGAATTGGCACTTGGTTGGTGTACCTATAACGGTGATCATATGTCGATGTATGCGGTCAATTGCGGCGTGCCGAAAACTTTGGTGCGTTATCTGGTTGACTGGTGTGCTAAAGAAGAGTTCAGCGGACGCATATCTGTAGTTCTGGAAGATGTTTGTGCTACGCCGGTTTCCCCTGAATTGTTGCCGCCCGATGCCGACGGGAATATCGATCAGTTAACCGAACAGGTTATCGGCCCGTACGAGTTGCACGATTTTTTCCTTTACCAGGTGGTGCGGATGCACTTTGCACCAAAGAAGGTTCTGATGTTGGCAGAACACGCGTTTTCTGATCAATATTCTCGGAGCGAATTACTTAAATGGTTACGCCAATTTTATCAGCGCTTTTTCAGTCAGCAATTCAAACGCTCCTGCTTACCGGATGGTCCTAAAATTGGCACTGTAGCCCTTTCACCCCGGGGAGATTGGCGGATGCCGAGTGATGCTGCAGCTACACTCTGGTTGAGCCAGCTGGAGGGGTTGGAGTGAGCGGAAGCCTCTATGTGGTTGCCACACCGATTGGTAACTTGGAGGATATGACCTATCGTGCTGTGCGGATCTTGCAAGAGGTTTCCCTGATCGCAGCTGAAGATACCCGTCACAGCCGTAAATTGTTGAATCATTACGGGATTGATACCGCACTTATTTCCTATCACGAGCACAATGAAGAATCTCGATCGACTCAATTGATTGCAAAACTACAGAACGGGGCGTCGATTGCGTTGATCAGTGATGCGGGAACCCCTTGTATCGCTGATCCAGGCTATCGTCTGGTTTCCAGTTGTCATCAGCAAGGGATGCCGGTTGTTGCTGTGCCCGGTTCTTCGGCTCTGGTTGCCGCTCTTTCAATTTCCGGATTGCCGACCGATGCTTTCCGCTTTGTTGGGTTTCTTCCGGCTAAAACTCACGGGCGTTGCCAATTTCTTGAGCAGATCAAAAACGAGCGGCAGACAGTTTCCTGCTATGAAGCTCCGCATCGTTTAATATCCTGCCTTACCGATATTATTGAAGTATGTGGAGCAGATCGATCTATTGCCATTGCCCGCGAGCTGACCAAACGGCATGAAGAATTGTTCAGCGGATCGGTCGGCGAGGCACGGGAATATTTTGCGCAAAGTTCGGTAAAAGGTGAGCTGGTGTTACTGCTTGGTCCGGCACTGCAACGGCAACCGGAGGGAACGATCAGCGATGCACTGTTACGGTTGCGAGAGGAGACCGATCTGAGCTGGAAGGAAATTGTCAAACAGGTCGCCAAAGAGTTCGGGGTGACCGGTAGTGAGGTGTATAAAGAATCATTGGAGCTGCGGTAGTGAAACTCCTTTTGGTGATGCTCTCTTCTCTGCTCTGTTTTGCTGGTGCCGAAACCTGCTTCGCATTACAGCCCGATGAAATCCTCCTTATTGTCAACCGGAACAACCCTTCAAGTATCGAACTGGCCGAGTATTATCGTGATAAACGCCAGATCCCGCTGGCCAATCTGCTGACGGTCAATATGCCTGATGAGGAAGATTGCAGCCGCGAGGAATACCAGCGGGAGTTGCTTGAACCCCTGCGTGAGTATTTTGCCCAGCGACAAGGAACTAAAATCCGCTGCCTCCTGCTGTTCTATGGAATCCCCTTACGTGTTGCTGCCCCCGAATTGTCCCAACCGCAATGGCGGGAACTGGAGGATCTGAAACACATCAGGAAGCAAATCAACTGGCAGTTGGAAAATCGTCAACTGACAAAAGAACAGATTCAGGAAAGAGAGCAGAAATCAAAGCAACTTGAAGCACAGATCAATAAATTACGCCTGACAGATCAACGTGCCGCTGTCGATTCAGAAATCTCTCTGGCGTTAAATGAAACCTATCCCCTGGATAAGTGGCAGCCAAATCCATTTTTTGTCGGCTTTCAAAAACAGCGGGATAAACTTTCATTCAACAAAGATCAGGTGTTGTTCGTTTCCCGTCTTGATGGACCGACTCCCGCAATCGTCCGGCGTATGATTGATGACAGCTTACATGCTGAGAAAAATGGTTTGCAGGGGCAGGCTTATTTCGATGCACGCTGGTCGTTAACGGAGAAGAAGAAACTCAAAGGCTATGCTCTCTATGATGCATCAATTCATAAAGCGGCGGCAATAACTGAAAAACTCAGTTCTTTACCGGTATCTCTGGATCAGCAGGAGTGTTTGTTCCAGCCGGGGGAAGCGCCGCAGTCAGCACTCTATTGTGGCTGGTACAGCCTCGGGAAATATGTCGATGCCTTTGACTGGCAACGCGGTGCAATTGGCTATCATATTGCCAGCAGTGAATGTACAACGTTGAAAAAATCGGAAAGCCAGGTCTGGTGCAAGCGGATGTTGGAAGAGGGTGTCGCAGCAACTGTCGGTCCGGTCGCTGAACCCTACGTTCAGGGATTTCCATTACCGGAGCTGTTTTTCGGTTTTCTGCTCGATGGCTACTATACTTTGGCGGAAAGTTATTTCTTGAGTATGCCCTATTTGTCCTGGCAGATGGTGTTGATAGGAGATCCTCTCTATCGACCCTTTCGGAATGTAACGGCGGCAAAGTAAGAGGATTTCTATTTTAAAGACGAGGGGCTCCGAGGTGCTCTTGACAGTATCATTAATAAGTGCTATTAAGTGGTCGATAGGAGGAGAGTGTTATGGGTGTGAAATTTTCTGAAGATATCGTTCCGCTAACAGATATTAAAGTGAATCCGGGCAGAGTCGTACGTCGTACACAAGAGTCGCGCCGCCCGATTTTATTGACCAGTCGCGGGCGTGGTGTCGCCGTTATGCAGTCCCTGGAGGATTTCGAGCAAGCCGAAGAGGAAAAGGTTTTTATGCGGGCTGTCGTGGAAGGACTTAGCGATCTGGAAAATAATAGAGAAGTCGATTTGGCGACAACAAAAATTCGGCTTGGTTTGAAATAAAGATGTCCCAGCTGCTCCCCATTTCGTTTGCCGAATCAGCGGTTCAGGACTTAGAGGATATTCGTGATTATTATCTAGAGCAACAGTTGCCAGAGGTTGGAGATCGCTTTCTGAAAGAAATCATCTCTCTGGTCGAAGAGCTACCTGTCCACCCGGACCGTGGAAGGATTGTGCCTGAATTCAACCGCCCCCAGCTCAGAGAGTTAATTCATCCTCCCTTTCGAATTGTTTATCAGCGTGACAAAAGTCGTCTCCGTATTGTCCGTGTCTGGCGTAGCGAACGGTTAATGCGGTTGTAGTACTTGTCTGAGTGACTATTTGAAGGGGAAGCAGGGAATTTAGAAAATCTGAAATCGGTCAAATTCGCCAGTCGACGTTTGCCACTCAACTTGAAGGTTATCCACCCGCGCCATATCAGAACCTCTTTCACACCATCCGACAACGGCTTTAACGGCAGTCTCTTCTCCTTCGAACACTGCTGCAACAGAACCGTCAGGATCGTTGCGACACCACCCCATAATCCCATATTGATCCGCCGTATTTTTGGTGCTCTGGCGAAACCAGACCCCCTGAACCCGACCTGTGACGCGAACTTCTGCCCTGATGTCTCCCATACGGTCATTCCTGTCCGATCAGCTCTAGAAATTCATTTTCACTGAGGACTTTTATCCCCAATTGTTCTGCCTTTGTCAGTTTGCTCCCTGCGCCCGGCCCAGCAACAACATAGTCGGTTTTCTTGCTGACCGAACCACTAGCCCTGCCTCCTTGCGATTCAACCAGTATTTCTCCCTCTTTTCTGCTGAATTGTTCCAGAGATCCGGTAAATACGAAAGTCTTGCCTTGTAGTTTGTCTCCAATAGTTTGATCCTCAGTTTGTGGATTGACTCCTGAGTCGAGCAAATCTCTGAGGAGCTTCTGATTGTTTGTGTCTTTAAAAAAGTGAACCAGGCTGTTACTGGCCTGTGGCCCAATTTCATGAATAGCCAGCAACTTTTCGCTGTCGGCACCAGCCAATGCCTCCATGCTTCCGAACTGGCGGCTTAGTAATTTTGCCAGGTGGCTGCCGACATGACGGATGCCGAGGGCGTAGATGAAGTTTTCCAGTGGACGTTGTTTACTTGCGGCAATTGCTGCTATGAGATTATCAGCCAGTTTGTCGCCCATCCGATCGAATTGAAACAGGTCTTCCTTGGTTAAATGATAGAGATCGGCAATACTGCTGACCAATTTTAATCGCAACAGTTGATCTATCAGGCGATCACCAAGCCCTCCAATATCCATGGCTCCACGGGAACAGAAATGTTTGAGTGATTCTTTCAGTTTGGCCGGACAGTTCAGCCCCTGACAGCGGGGGATAACCTCTCCTTCTGCACGACTCACCGGCGAATCGCAGATCGGACAACGGTTCGGTTCAGGAATATATTGTTCCATGCCGGTGCGTTTTTCAGTAACGACTCGAATAATGTTGGGAATGACATCCCCGGCTCGTTCAATAACGACCGTGTCGCCGATTCTGACATCCAGTCGGGCGATTTCATCCCAGTTATGCAAGCTGGCACTGGAGACCATCACCCCACTGACATTGACTGGACGCAAATTGGCAACCGGGGTGACTGCTCCGGTTCGTCCTACCTGTAAGCGTACCGATTCGAGAACCGTTTGCTCTTGTCGGGCCGGGAACTTTGCGGCGATTGCCCAGCGTGGGGTGCGGCTTTTTTCTCCCAGTTCCTGTTGTAGCGCACGGTTGTTGACTTTGACCACCATGCCGTCTATTTCGTAGGGAAGCTTGTCCCGCATCTCCTGTAACTCAACATAGTGGGAAATGACTGCATCAATGTTTTTTGCAGTTTCTACCACGTCCAGATTGATTTTGAGACCCCAGCGGCGCAGTGCTTCCAGAAGTTGTTCATGGGTTTCAGGAGTTTTAGCGGAGATTGCCCCAATGCCGTAGCAACTGATGGTCAGCGAACGGGTGGCAGTTAATTTGGCATCCAGTTGGCGTAGACTTCCTGCGGTCAAATTACGCGGGTTGGCGAAAGTTGGTTCTCCCTCTTCGCGGCGTTGCTGGTTTAATTTTTGAAACGCTGCCAGTTCCATATAAATTTCACCACGGACTTCCAATTGTTCCGGGTAGTCGTTTTGCAGTTGTAACGGGATGGCACCGATGGTACGGATGTTCTGGGTTATCTCTTCGCCGGTGTTACCATCACCTCGGGTTGCACCACGAACCAGTTTTCCCTGCTGGTAGGTCAGAGCGACGGCAACGCCATCCAGCTTCGGCTCGCATAGATATTCCAAATCCTCAGTTTGTGACAGGAAGCGCTTGGTTCTGGCATCAAAATTTCTCAACTCTTCCGCATTGAAAGCATTCTCAAGTGACAGCATCGGACTGGCATGGGTTGCTGCTCTAAAAACATCCAACGGTTGACTACCGATTCTCTGAGATGGTGAATCAGCAGTGACAAGATCTGGATATTGCTCTTCAAGTTGCAGGAGTTTTTGCATCAACTGATCGTATTCAGCATCACTGATCTCCGGTTGATCGAGCGCATGATAGCGGTAGTTATGATGATGGAGTTGTTGTGCAAGTTTCTGGTGCTGTTGACGTGCAATTTCGAGTTGATCAGAAATCATAGCTGCAATGTTCCTCAAGGTTGTTTGAACTGTTTTCAGTCGACCTGTATCATGTTGATTAATTTACTACAAAGCAAGCATTTTCACTTTCGTAAAGTTTACGCTAGACTTCGGTATCAAGTAGGTGTTACTGAAAAAATCAATGTGTAACTCCCCCTTTTCTGGAGCCCAAATGACTAACGAAATATCGTGGCACTTGTTGGCCTTGCTGCTGTTGCTGATTCTTTCCGGTTTTTTTTCTGGATCTGAAACTGCGTTGCTCTCTCTCGATAAGTTGCGGGTGCGTTTTCTGCAGCAGAAACAACGCCGCGGAGCTGATAAGCTGGCAGCTTTGCTGGACAATCCTGATCGTTTGCTGAGTGGAATTCTGGTTGGTAATAATCTGGTGAATATTGCCGCTTCGGTGATTGCAACAAGTCTCTGTGTTAGTTATTTCGGTGAAGGGGGGGAACTGCTGACGGTATTGATTCTGACCCCCATACTGCTGATTTTTTCTGAGGTCTGTCCCAAAACCTATGCAGCTCAATATCCGGAAAAAATGTCATTTCTGGTGTTGAATCCGATTCGTTTGGTTGTCTGGATTCTGGCTCCGGTTATTTTTGTGGTTTCTGCCATTTCCCGGTTGATGACCAGTTTTATCCGTAAAAAGGGTGCCGAGAAATTGTCAGTTTCTGAGGATGAAATTAGATCTATGATCGAGGTGGGTGAAGAATCGGGGGTTGTTGCTGCTGAACAACGGCAGATGCTGCATGGAATTTTTGATCTATCAGAAACCCGGGTTCGCGATATTATGATCCCCCGAACTGAAGTGACAGGTATCGATCTGTCTGCAACCTTCGAGGAAGTTTTATCAACGGCTCGGCAAACTCGCCACTCGCGTTTCCCCGTGTTCAGTGATGATCTCGACAATATTGTCGGGGTGATTCACTCCAAAGATATTCTTGGTTACGTTGGCCAGACTGAACATTTTGACCTTAAGGAGTTGAGTCGTAAGCCCTATTATGTGCCCGAATCGAGGCGTATTGGTGTGCTGTTACAGCGTTTTCGAAAAAGGCACGAACATCTGGCGATTGTTGTCGATGAGTATGGTGGAATGGAGGGAATTGTCACTCTTGAGGATGTTGTCGAGGAGATTGTCGGTGACATTCACGACGAATATGATACTGAAGAACTCGATTTTAAAAAACTGGGGAAAGGTCACTATCTAATTGATGCCGCTATGCCGCTGCGTGAGCTGAACCGACGGTTTGAGTTGACCCTCCCGGAAGAGCACGTCACCACTCTGGCCGGGTACTTGATGCAGATTATGGGAAAAATTCCCGAGGAAGGGGATTCTTGCGAAGAGGAAAACCTGTTGTTTAGAGTGCGGAGGATGGAGGATCGGCGAATTGAAGAGGTTGAAGTGGTAATCTCTGTATCTGAAGAGTAAAATATTAGTTTGCTCTACCCGTAGGGTGGTGTAAGAAAAACAGCAGATTTTTTCAGCGATCCTTTCTTGCGCACTGACATTGTTTTCGGATTTTTTTATGGAGAAATCTGCTCCTGTTTTACATTGATGTTTATGGCACTAGATTATTCTTAAATATCCCCCTCTTTTTTGCTCTCTCATTAGTTCCAAGTCCCTGTCGTTGCAACATTTTCCAGAACAGATAATCATCTTTTAAACTGCATTTCTCCTTGACAGTCAATGATTGCACCGCTATATTTCTATCAACTAGGTGTCAAAAAGTGTCAAGTGGTGTCAATATGAAATTTTCCGGCGAATATAATGTCAGTATCGATTTGAAGGGACGGGTCAGTATCCCGGCTCCTTTCAGGGATGAACTGCATCAGGTTTATGAATCTGAGGGGCTGGTTGTGACTCGCTATAAGAATGGTCTGGTTGCTTACCCTCCAAAGCGTTGGGAAGAGATCTGCGCCAATGTTTTTGCTATGCCTGCAGGACCCAAGCGTGAGGCTAACTTGCGTAACCGGATTGCACCGGCAAAGGAGTGTGCTTTTAATGCCCAAGGGCGGATTCTGGTTCCACAGTCTTTGCGCGAACATGCCGGGCTGGATAAAGATGTGGTTGTGATCGGTATGTTTGAAAAAATTGAAATCTGGAGCCAACAGGCTCACACCCTGATTGCTGCTGAGTCTGAAATGATGTTGGACGAAGATGCCCAGGGGCAGGCGGATTTGGGCTTTTAGTTATGCTATCAGCCCCCTTTGAGCATCTATCGGTGATGCCGGAGGAAGTTCTGCACTGGCTGCAACCAGGAGTTGGCGGCATTTATCTGGATGGAACTCTTGGCGGTGCCGGACATTCACGTTTGATTCTTGAGGCGACTGCGGAGAGTCGCTTGATCGGGCTGGATCGTGATCCTGCTGCACTACAGGAAGCTGCTGAGATTCTAGCCCCTTATGGGGATCGGGTCAGCTTGCACCATGCGACTTTCGATCAGGCAGGTCAGGTTTTACAACAACTCGGTATTGACGGTCTCGACGGCATGCTCCTTGATCTCGGGGTTTCCTCCCACCAACTAGACACCCCGGAGCGGGGCTTCTCTTTCCGTCATGACGCACCCCTTGATATGCGGATGAATCCCACAACGGGAATCACCGCTGCTGATGTTGTTAATCAGGCTGATGAAGCAGAGCTGGTACGCATCTTCTTTGAATATGGTGAAGAGCGCTACAGCAGGAGAATTGTCAGAAAGATTGTTGCCCAGCGTCAGGAATCAGCAATATCAAAAACGGGAGAGCTGGCAGAGCTGGTTCGTCAGGCGGTTCCGGGGGGGCGGCAGCCAAGTCGAATTCATCCTGCGACCCGGGTTTTTCAGGCATTGAGAATATATGTCAACGATGAATTAGGGCAGGTGAAACGAGGGGTTGAGGCTGGTATTTCATTGCTTAAACCGGGCGGCCGACTTGTCGTTATCAGTTTTCATTCGCTGGAAGATCGAATCGTTAAACATTTGTTCCGTGAAAAAGCTCAAGGCTGTATCTGTCCACCCCGTTTGCCCGTGTGTCAATGCAATAACACTCCCGACGTGAAAATTCTAACGCGTCGAGGCATTAAGGCCGGTGATGATGAAATTAATCGGAATGTTCGATCACGCAGCGCAATTTTAAGAGCTGTCGAGCACTGTTAATCAATCTACCGGGATAAAGAAAGGGGACATAAATGTCAGAAGCTGTATCTCAACCAATAGTTAAAATAACTGGATTTTCATTCTACCGTCCCCGTTTTAGTTCGGTTTGTGTGGCGATCTTGCTGGTCTCCATGTTGTCGTTGCTGTTTGTCTGGTCGCGGATTCATGCGATCAATTTAGAATACAATATTTCCAGTCTTGAGCGTGATATCCGCAGTCAACAACAACAGATAACCGAGCTGAAACTGGAGGCTGCCTTTTTGTCTCGGGATGAGCGGATTGAGACGCTGGCCAAAAAAACTCTCGGGTTGCGTACACCGTCACCCGGTCAAATTATCAGGGTGGAGTAATATGGCCTTGACCGAACGTGGAATTCAAATCCGGATCCGCTTCTTTGGAGCCCTTTTTATCCTGGCTTTTTTAGCAATTGTCGGGCGTGCTTATTATCTCCAGGTTGTGCACGCTTCAGAGCTCCAAGATCGTGCCGACCAACAACGTCAACGTATTGTCAAACTGGCTCCGCAGCGGGGAAGTATTTTTGATAGTAGAGGGGATCCTCTGGCGGTCAGTTTGGCGGCAGAATCGCTGTATGCCGATCCGGCACTCATTGAAAATCCTCAGCAAGTTGCCGGGCAGTTGGGAAAATTGCTTAAAAGTTCAAATAAAGAGCTTGAACGGTTACTTTCTGCAAAAAAACGGTTTGTTTGGTTGCAGCGTAAACTTGACCCCGAGGTGGTTCAACAAATTCGTGGCTTGAAAATTTACGGACTACAGTTTGTCACTGAACGGAAGCGCTACTATCCACAGGCAGGCACTGCAGCCCACGTGGTGGGTTTTACCGGTCTGGATCCCAAAGGACTTGAGGGGATCGAGCTGGAATATGATCGGCAGCTGCAGGGAGAGGCGGGTCGACTGGTTTCATTGCGCGATGCTAGAGGCCGGGGATTGGCTTCCGCAGATCAACTGATCCAGGGTGGGGTGGCAGGAAACAATCTATATTTGACCCTGGATCGATCGTTACAATATATCGCGGAAAAAGAGCTGGCTCGAGTTGTTCAAGAAACCGGTGCTGTCGGTGGAACTGTCGTGATGTTGGAACCCGCCAGTGGTCGAGTTCTGGCGATGGCCAGCCAGCCTGATTACAATCCGAACCTGGCTGGACGTTATCCTGCAGCGAAACGCCGTAATCGAGCGGCGTGCGACATGTATGAACCAGGCTCAACTTTTAAGCCATTTTTGATGGCGGCAGTTCTGGAAGAGGGATTGGCTCGACCCGAGCAAAAAATTTATTGTGAGAATGGTCGCTATTCGGTTGGTGGAAAAACGATTCGTGATCATAAAAAATTCAAAAAACTGACTCTGAAGGAAGTCCTGAAATTCAGTAGTAATATTGGTTCCGCCAAGTTGGGAAAAGCTTTGGAAAGAGAGCGATTCTATTCTTATATTCGCAGTTTTGGTTTTGGTGAATCAACCGGTCTTGATCTTCCCGGAGAGGTGGGGGGAATGTTGCATCCAGCATCAAAATGGTTTGAGATTGATCTGGCGGCAATTTCATTTGGTCAGGGGTTGAGTGTCACATCGATTCAGATGGCTTATGCTATGGCTGCTATTGCAAATGGTGGCTTATTGATGGAGCCGTACCTGGTTGAAAGGGTGACTGCTGCAGACGGACGGCAAATACAGAAACGGCTTCCTCAGGTTCGGCACCGGGTTATTTCGGAAAAAACCGCCCAACAGGTTAGAGATATGATGATCGGTGTCACCGAACCGGGTGGAACTGGCACCAGAGCAGCACTATCGGGGTACCGGGTTGCCGGAAAAACGGGGACTGCACAAAAGGTTGACACGGTGACGGGTGGTTACTCTCCCGATAAGCGGGTCTCCTCATTTGTTGGATTTGTCCCAGCGGATAACCCGGCATTGGTTCTTTCGGTCACGGTTGATGAACCTGAGGGGAAAGCTTATGGCGGTCTGGTTGCCGCACCAGTATTTGCAAGAATTGCCGGTCAAACCCTCAGCCATTTAAATATTCTCCCTATGGGGAGTGTTGCTGCTCTGACTAAAGAGCAGTTAGCTGCAGAGCCACTCCCCGATTTGGCTGCGTTGCTACCAGAGATTGAGACAAGCGACGGGTTGAGAATGCCAAATTTTTCAGGGATGAGTTATCGCCAGGTGTTGCAGACCATGGAGAAGAAAAATCTGAATCTGAAACTTTCTGGAAGTGGTCAGGTGGTTAAACAATACCCCGCTCCCGGGAAAATTATCCGTTATGGCAAGCAAGCCTGGATCCGTTTTGGAGTCTGAAAGATGCATGTAGAAAAAGAGGTTTCCATGAAACTGAAAAAACTGCTGGAAAGAATCCAGCCTCTGGAAATTCTTGGTTCTTCAGAGATTGTCGTCACTGGGTTGGCCTATGATTCGCGTCAGGCGCAGCCGGGAACGATTTTCTTTGCTCTGCCCGGAGTCAAGGTCGATGGAGTCGACTTTATTCCCCAGGCACTGAAAAATGGAGCTGTTGCGATTATTGCCGAACGGCTTCCGGAATCTTGTTCGACGGATATCTGTTTTGTCCGGGTTGCCAATGCCCGCTTGGCAATGGCAAAAATGGCAGCCGGCTATTATGGCGATCCGACGCTCGGGGTTCCGGTGATCGGCGTGACCGGTACAAATGGTAAAACGACAACAACCTATCTGCTTGAAGCGATACTCAAACAGGCTGGATTATCGCCGGCGGTTTTCGGCACGGTTGAATATCGCTTCAAAAATAGTTGTATTCCGGCAGAGCGGACGACGCCTGAATCGATCGATTTAATGCGGATGATGGCTGATTTCAGGGAGCAGGGTGCTGATGCCTTGATCCTTGAAGTTGCTTCGCATGCCCTGGAACAGCACCGTGTAGACGGTATCGATTTTGATCTGGCGGTATTTACCAACCTGACCCCGGAACATCTTGACTATCACCTCGATATGGAAAGCTATTTTACCAGCAAACGCAGGCTTTTTTCCGAGTTACTCGGTGACGGAGCAGCGGTGATCAACAGCGACGATTCTTTCGGCAGGAAGCTGTTGCGGGAAAATAGCAGCTGGATCTCTTTCGGTTTGAACGTCGAGGCGGATGCCCATCCGCAGCAAGTTGAGGTCGGTCGCGACGGGATTCATGGCATTTTCAACTGCACTGATGAAAACCTGGTGATTGAAAGTGAAATGATCGGCGATTTCAATGTCAGTAATCTTCTGGCGGCTGTGGCTGCAGCTCATCAGCTTGGAATCGGATCTGATTCGATAGCCAAGGGGATTGCCGCTGCACCTCAGGTTCCGGGACGAGTGGAAAAAATTAAAAATGATCGGGGAATATTGGCTCTGGTTGATTATTCCCATGGCAGTGATGCTCTGGAGCAGGTGTTAAAGACACTTACGAAACTCGAATCTCGGTGGTTGGTGACCGTTTTCGGTTGCGGCGGTGATCGTGATCAGGGTAAGCGACCGGTTATGGGGGCACTGGCAATCCGCTATTCCGACTTGGCAATATTGACTTCGGACAACCCGCGCACGGAAGATCCGCTGGCAATTCTTGAGCAGATTCGCGCTGGAGCTGTGAATGCTGGTGGTCAAGAGTTGAGTAAGGCTGAGGCCGTGGCGGAGAAAGAGGGGTTTATCGTTATCCCTGATCGTCGGAGTGCCATTGAGTTTGCCGCTCATCTGACTCAAGAGGGTGATCTGCTACTGGTTACAGGCAAGGGGCATGAGGATTATCAGATTCTGGGAACAAAAAAGATTCATTTTGACGATCGCGAAGAGCTTTACCGAGTGCTGAATGATAAATCAACAAAGAGAGAAATTGGGACGGATCACCATGTTTGATCTGGAACGGATTGCCAGAATTACTGACGGTGATTTTTCCGGCAGGAAAGTCAATTGTCAGTTAAGTGAAATTTCTACTGACAGTCGTAACCTTAACCCTGGGTCGCTGTTTGTTCCTTTGCACGGAGAGCGTTTTAACGGCCACGATTATCTCAGTCAGGCAGTAAAAAACGGGGCTGCAGCTTGCCTGAGTGAAGAGGTTATTGCTGGTCTGAGTGTCCCGGTTGTGCGGGTTGCCAATACTCTGAAAGCACTCGGAGATATCGCTGCGGTTTATCGTTTGCAACTCAGCGGCCCGTTGGTGGCCATCACTGGATCTGCTGGGAAAACAACCACCAAGGAGATGCTGGCGACTATTCTGGAGCAAGTAGCCCCGGGGCTGAAAACAGCTGGAAACTTTAATAACCTGATTGGACTGCCGTTGACCCTGTTTCGCCTGGAAAAAGAACATCAATGGGCGGTTCTGGAAATGGGAACCAGTGCACTTGGTGAAATTGAACGATTGACTGAAATTGCCCAGCCGACAATTGGTGTTATTACTAATATTGGTGCCGCACATCTGGAAACATTGCGTGGACTGGATGGCGTCTCCAGGGCAAAGGGTGAACTTTACGTTGGATTGCAGGGGGGGACGGCAATTCTCAACCTTGATGACCCACGGGTGGCGCGATTACCGGTTGCAAATGGGGTTAAGAAAATGACCTATGGGTTGTCAGTAGAGGCTCAGGTTCGAGCTGAAACGATTGAGGAAAAAGCCAAAGGCGTCAGTTTCGATCTCGTCTTTGCCGGACAAAGATATCAGGTGCAACTGACAGTTCACGGTCAGCACAATGTTTCAAATGCACTGGCTGCGGCTGCGGCTGCAATAGCGATGGACGTTCCAGCAGAAAAAATTGTAACCGGTCTGGCTCAATTCACAGCCATTTCAGGGAGAATGGATCTCTTTCCACTTCCTTGTGGCGGTTTGCTGCTGGACGATAGTTATAATTCCAATCCTCTTTCCGCTTATGCGGCTCTTGATGTCTTGACGTCGTTATCAGGGCAGGGCAGGCGGGTTGTGGTTCTGGGTGATATGCTCGAACTGGGTGAAAAATCGGAACAAATGCATGTAGATCTGGGAGCTAAAGCTGCCGGAGTCGCTGAGTTGCTGATTGCTGTGGGGCAGTTTTCAGCTGACCTTTGTCGTGGGGCAAAAGCGGCGGGGATGCAACCGGAACAAATGATTGAGCTGGCCGATGCTGCTGCTGCCATTGATTATCTGCAGAAACAACAACGACCCGGTGATAAAATTCTGGTGAAGGGGTCGCGAGGAGTGCGACTGGAGCAAGTGGCAGAAGCCTTAAAAATTGCCGTTGATATGTCTTCGAACGGGAAGAAAGGAAACTAACGGGTGCTTTATCACCTCTTATATCCTCTGCATACTGAATATTCGGTGCTGTATGTTTTTCGCTACATCACCTTCCGCACCATTTATGCGACTATTACCGCCCTGTTGATCTCTTTTATTCTTGGCCCCTGGTTGATTGCAACTTTACAGCGGATGCAGATTGGTCAAACGATCCGTAAGGTTGGCCCCGAATCCCATTTCGTGAAAGAAGGAACCCCGACCATGGGTGGGGCGTTGATTATATTTGCGATTGTTATCCCGACACTGCTTTGGGCTGATCTGACCAATATCTATATCTGGGTCACGTTATTAGTCACAACAGGTTATGGTGCCGTTGGTTTTATTGATGATTATCTCAAGGTTGTGCGTAAAAACAGTGACGGAATTTCTGCCCGACAAAAAATGTTCTGGCAGATTGTGATCGCTCTGGTTGCGATACTTCTGCTCTACAGTGTTGGTGACTTTAATACCCGATTAAGCCTCCCTTTTTTCAAGAATTTAAATCCTGATCTGGGGATTTTCTATATTCCATTTGCCATTCTGGTCATGGTTGGAGCCAGCAACGCTGTCAATCTGACTGATGGACTCGATGGCCTGGCTATCGGGCCGATGATTATTGCTGCCGGAACTTTTCTACTGTTGGCTTATCTGGTTGGCAATGCCAAACTATCCAGTTACCTGCAGATTACCGGCATTCAGGGAGCGGGCGAACTGGCGATTCTCTGCGGTGCAATGGTGGGTGCCGGACTCGGTTTTTTGTGGTTCAACACTTACCCTGCTCAGGTGTTCATGGGGGATGTCGGCAGCCTGTCAATCGGCGGGGCACTGGGAACTATAGCGGTGATCACCAAAAATGAATTTGTTCTGGTGATTGTCGGTGGAATCTTTGTGATTGAAGCACTTTCAGTTATCGTTCAGGTGATTTCGTTTCGCTACTGGGGACGCCGGGTGTTTCGAATGGCACCGATTCACCATCATTTTGAGCTGAAGGGCTGGGCAGAACCGAAGATAATTGTCCGCTTTTGGATTATCAGCATTATTCTGGCATTGATTGCCCTTTCAACGTTGAAGCTGCGCTAATGAAACTTGATTTTAAAAACAAGCGAATTGTCGTTATTGGAGCTGGCCTGAGTGGCCAGGCTCTGGTGCGCTTTTTGGTTGAGCGTGGTGCCACTGTTGCTTTGTCTGACCTGCGTAAACGGGAGAAGATCGATGGTCTTGATTCGCTACAAGATCTATCGATACGGTTTGATCTGGGAGGGCATAGTCTGGAACTATTCGAGCAGGCCGACCTGATTGCCGTAAGTCCTGGAGTCCCCCTTAATTGTGAACCCCTGCGGCTAGCTGCCTCCTGTGGTATTCCATTGCTTGGAGAGATTGAAATCGCCGCTCGGGAAATCACCGCACCAATCATCGGCGTGACCGGTACGAATGGGAAATCGACCGTGACCAGTCTGATCGGTGAAATTATGCGGGCTTGGGGTGAAAATGTATTTGTCGGTGGGAATTTAGGCACACCGCTCGTGGAGGCTTGTTCTGCTGAGTTTGACAATGTGGTCGTCGAGCTTTCTTCGTTTCAATTGGAAACTATTGAGCACTTTCATCCGGCGATTGGTTTGCTCCTCAATTTAAGCCCCGATCATCTTGATCGGTATCCTGATCTGGACAGTTATTATCAGGCAAAATTGCGGTTGTTCCGCAATATGACAGTTGCTGATTTTGCTGTTTTGAATGCAGATGACCCGGAAGTCTGCCGACTGACAACTGATCTCAAAGCGACAAAAGTTTGGTTTTCCGCCCGGGGTCGACTGGTTGAAGGGATGACCAGACTGGGAGACAGGTTGGTCTGGAATTGGGGTGGAGACGATATTCAACTGCCTTTGTCAGAGATGCAGATATCTGGTGAACATAATATCGAAAATGCCATGGCTGCGATGATTCCTGCACTGCTGCAGGGATGCCCAGCGGAACTGGCATGGAAAGCGGTTTGTTCGTTTACTGGACTTGAACATCGGATGCAGCTGGTGCGGCAACTTAATGGGGTGAATTGGTATAACGATTCAAAAGGGACCAACGTGGGAAGTGTGATGAAAAGTCTTGCTGGGTTCTCCTCTGGAGTGACGTTGATCGCTGGTGGCAAAGATAAAGGTAGCAATTATACCCCCCTTCGACCATTGCTGGAACAGAAGGTTGACCATCTGATTCTGATTGGCGAAGCTGCACAGAAAATGGCTGTAGAATTGTCAGGAAGTTGTGAAGTTCGCTTGGCCGTAGGATTGGAATCGGCGGTTAAACAGGCCTATGAAATCACTGCCCCTGATGGGACGGTGTTACTCTCACCAGCTTGTTCCAGTTTTGATATGTTTACTAACTATCAGGAACGCGGGAATGAATTTGAGCGCCTGGTGCAACAGCTGCCGGGAGAGAGGGTAGCATCATGACATTCCGGCGTGATATTGATACCAGTCTCCTGTTGTTGACCGTTTCCTTAACTTGTATTGGTGTGGTGATGGTCTATTCGTCTTCGGCCATTATGGCTGCAGAACGGTTTCAGGATGGGTTCTATTTTTTAAAAAGACAGCTCCTTTATGCTCTGGTTGGATTTGTGCTGATGGCAGTTGCGACCTATTTTAATTATAAGAACTGGCGAAAATTAGCAGTCATTGCCCTTCTTGGTAGTATCGCCCTGCTTGCATTGCTGTTTGTCCCCGGTTTCGGTGTCCGGGTTGGTGGAGCGATGCGCTGGTTGCGTTTGCCCGGGCTGACGGTGCAACCGGCAGAACTGGTCAAGCTGACACTGGTGCTTTATCTGGCTCATTCTCTGACGCGCAAAAGGGAGAAGGTGCGCTCTTTTCTTAAGGGATATTTCCCTTATATGATCGTTCTTGGTCTGCTCCTCGGAATGTTACTGAAGCAGCCCGATCTTGGCAGTGCCATGATTATTGCCGGGGTTGCACTGTCGATGTTGATTGTTGCCGGAGTCCGCTGGCGCTATATTCTGCCAACAATTTTAATGACCTTACCAATTGTCTATTTTCTCATTATGCAGGTCGATTATCGTCGCCGCCGGATTATGGCTTTCCTTGATCCCTGGGACGACCCTTTTGATACCGGATTCCAGATTATTCAAAGTTTAGTTGCCTTTGGTAAGGGGGGAGTATTGGGGCAGGGCTTGGGGATAGGTGAGCAGAAGTTATTCTATTTGCCGGAGGCTCATACCGATTTTATTTTTTCGGTCATTGGTGAAGAACTTGGTCTGGTGGGGACACTGATCGTTGCGGCTCTGTTTCTGATGCTGGTTCTTTCTGGTATCCGTATTGCGTTGCATTGTCAGGATCCCTTTGGACGAAATCTGGCCTTTGGTTTGAGTCTCTTATTGGGGCTGGAAGCATTTGTGAATCTGTCTGTCTGTATGGGGTTATTGCCTACCAAGGGGTTGGCTTTACCGTTTATCTCTTATGGCGGCACCAGTTTGGTTGTGAGTCTGCTTGCTGTCGGAATCTTATTGAATATCTCAAACTCTCTGGGGTCGAAAAAATGAGGCTGCTGCTGGCCGGTGGCGGTACCGGAGGACATCTTTTCCCGGCAGTAGCATTAGCTCAACTTCTGCTTAAGCAAGATGAAACGGCAGCGGTTCAATTTGTTGGAACCAAGCGAGGATTAGAACAGCGCCTGTTGCCTAAATTGGGACTCCCTTTGGCGACGGTGGATATGGTTGGGGTTGTCGGTCGAGGATGGCGTGGCAGGATTGAATTAGTGCCAAAATTAATTAAGAGTCTTATTCAGGCAAAAATAATCCTGCGTAATTTTAAACCTGATTTGGTTATTGGGGTAGGTGGGTATGCCTCAGTACCGGTCTTGCTCATCGCCAAAATGACCGGTGTTCCCTACCTGATCCATGAACAGAATGCGATTCCAGGTTTAAGCAACAGATTGTTTGGCAGGTGGGCAAAATCAATCTGCCTCTCATTTTCTGAAAGTGGCAGCGGGTTCGATCGGAGTAAAACCGTCGTAACCGGCAATCCATTACGACAAGGTTTGGAATCAGTTGCAGAAGAGATGTCACAGCGAGGTAAATTGTTGATTTTTGGTGGCAGTCGTGGAGCTAGAGCAATTAATCAGGCAGTGATTGAAATGCTACCATTTCTAATTGAATGGGAACAACGACCCGAGATTCTCCATCAAACCGGCGAAGAGGATTTATTACAAGTGCAGCAAGCTTATCGCAATGCAGGGTTTAATCCAGAGCAAGTGGTTCCTTTCATCGATGATATGGCTAGTGCTTACCGTCAGGCGAGTTTGGTTATATGCCGTGCCGGGGCGACAACTCTGGCAGAACTGACAGCTTGTGGCCGAGCAGCGATATTGATTCCGTTTCCATCTGCGGCGGGAGATCATCAGACAGCCAATGCAAAGGCGCTGGAAAATGTAGGTGCGGCAATATCTTTACCGCAGAGTGAATTGGTTCCTGAATCTCTGGCGCGTCTGGTGAAGAATTTATTGGCAGATCGGCAAACCTTGCAACGGATGGGTGAACAAGGACGACAACTCAATTTTCCGGGTGCTGCGGAACGAATTTTGAACGAGTGCCGCTGTCTGCTCGGGATGCCATTGGTGGAGGGAAGATAATGTACGGACGGATCAAGAAAATCCACTTTATTGGAATTGGCGGAATCGGCATGAGTGGGATTGCCGAGTTATTATTAAATCTGGGTTACCGGGTCTCTGGCTCAGATCTGCGTGAATCGGATACAACCCGTAGATTAGCTGAGCTTGGTGGTGAGATAGTCATTGGTCATAGTGCTGAAAATATTACAGAAGTTGATGTGGTTGTGACCTCTACAGCAGTTAAGGGGGATAATCCAGAGGTTGTTGAAGCATTACGTCAACATATTGCTGTGATTCCCCGGGCGGAGATGCTGGCAGAACTGATGCGGATGAAATATGGTATCGCTATTGCCGGGACTCATGGAAAAACCACAACAACAAGTATGCTGTCGGTGGTATTGCAACATGCCGGGATCGATCCCACGGCGGTTATTGGTGGAAAATTAGATGCATTTGGTTCTAATGCCAAGTTGGGTCGGGGTAAATTTTTGGTCGCCGAAGCTGATGAGTCGGATGGCTCCTTCATGCATCTGGCACCCACCATTGCGGTTGTGACCAATATCGATGCAGATCATCTCGATTTTTATTCGGGAATCGAGGAAATCAAGCAGATTTTTATCGATTTCATTAACAAGGTTCCTTTTTATGGCCGTGCGGTTCTCTGTCTGGAAGATTCGAATATTCAGGATATTCTTCCACAGGTTAAGAGGCGGTATATTACCTACGGTTTTACCAGCCAAGCCGATTTTTATGCTGAGGATATTCAACATCGTCAGGGTCGAACCAGCTTCAGTGCTTTTTACAAGGGCGAAGAAATGGGGAGGATCTCCTTCCGGATGCCCGGTCGACACAATGTATTGAATGCTCTGTCAGTGATTGCTGTTGCTCATGAGCTGGAGATTCCATTCCAGACAATCATTGGTGGGTTCCGAAATTTTGGTGGTCTGCAGCGCCGTTTTGAGTTGCGGGATGAAATCGACAATATCATGATTATTGATGATTATGGTCATCATCCAGCTGAGATCAGAGCAACACTTGGAGCAGCAAAAAGTGGTTGGAATAAACGGGTTATCGCAGTTTTTCAACCCCATCGCTACACGCGAACTGCAGCATTATTCGAAGATTTTTTAACCGCATTTTATCAGGCGGATCAATTGGTTGTGACGGATGTTTATGCTGCGGGTGAAGAACCGATAGAAGGGGCAAGCGGTGAGGCATTGGCTCAAGGGATTTCTGAGCATGGTCATAAAGCGGTGACTTATCGAGCCAGCTTGGAAGGGGTGGCTGATTATGTTGCTGAAATTGTTGAGCCGGGAGATATGGTGGTGACGCTGGGGGCAGGAAATGTGAATCAGGTTTGTCATTTGCTAGCAGACAAACTGCGAAAGAAAGCTATTCAGGGATGATTTGTTTCTCGCAAGAAGAGATGTCTGCAAAAAAGATCGGAGTTTTGCTGGGGGGAATATCAGCAGAACGGGAGATCTCTTTAAAGACAGGAACTGCTTCTCTGCGAGCCTTACAACAACTTGGTTACAATGCAGTTGGGATAGATGTTCAACATAACCTAGCGCAACAGTTGGAACAAGCGGCTATCGAGATTGCTTTTGTTGCTCTCCATGGGCGTTTCGGCGAGGACGGTCGTGTCCAGGGGGTACTGGAAATGCTGCAGATTCCCTACACCGGTAGCGGTGTGCTGGCCTCCAGCGTAGCCATCGACAAGGTCGTGACCAAGCAGTTGCTGCGCTATCATGAGTTGCCGACACCCGAATTTGATTTTATGCGACCCGGTGATTCAGCGGCTGATCTACTTAAGCGTTGTCACCATTTACCCTTGGTGGTTAAGCCATCACGTGAAGGTTCAACGATTGGTATCACCATTGCTAAGAATAGCGAAGATTTAGGCTCAGGCGTTGAGTTGGCTGCCACCCTGGATGGGACGGTTCTGGTTGAAGATTTTATTGACGGAGCTGAGTTAACTGTTTCGGTGTTAAACGGTAAGGCGTTACCGGTGATTAAGATTGTCCCGAAAAGTGGTTTTTATGATTATCAAGCAAAATATAATTCTGTCGATACAGAATACCTGTTACCGGCTCCCATCGATGCTGACAGCTATCAGTTGGTGCAACAAGCGGCAGTTAAAGCTTGCCGTGTTCTTGGCTGTCGGGGTGCCGCCCGGGTTGATTTCATGTTCCGAAATCGGGAATTTTATTGTATTGAAGTTAACACCATCCCGGGGATGACTGAAACCAGCCTTCTGCCGAAAGCAGCGCAGGCTGCCGGGATTGATTTCCCACAGCTGATTGAGCAAATATTACTTGATGCCGATTTGGATAAATAAGAGAGCAGTATGCGTGATCTGAAAAAAAATCGGAAAAACAATAAAAAGACGCGCCAGAATCGGCTTAAGCAAAAAAAGAAGCCGATAAATTGGCGTAAGGCACTGCATCGAACCCTGCGTATCGGGGTTACGGTTTTCAGTGCTGTCCTGATTATTGTTGGAGGTTTTTTTGTCACGCAATTGTTGTTGGCCTCTGATCTGTTTCGAGTTGAACAGGTTGCAGTACAAGGGAATAGTCGGCTTAACGAGAATCAGGTGGTGGCTCTCTCTGATATTCAAACGGGAGTCAACACGTTCAATCTGAATCTCGGTTTGATCGGGCGAAAAATAGAAGAGAACCCTTGGGTGCAAAGTGCGCACGTACAGCGAATATTTCCTAGCCAGTTGCTGATTAATTTGGAAGAGCGGCAACCCGTTGCGATTATCAATTTGGGTTATCTCTATTATCTTGATAGTCAGGGAAAGATTTTTAAAGTTCTCGGTGCTGCTGATAGCCTTGACTATCCAATTATTACCGGGTTTGATTACGCTAAAGTACAGGGGCACGATGCAGAGTACGCTCGGCAACTGCGACAGATTGTCAGTCTGTTAGCTGATTTAAGACAACGAAAATTATTCAGCCTTGACCATGTATCTGAAGTCCATTTTGAAGAGAAGGGTGGTTTATCACTATACACTCTCGATAGTGGGGTCAAGGTCAAACTAGGCTCCACCGGTTTTAACCGGAAGTTGGATCGGTTGGAGCGAATTTATACCCAGCTGCAACCAAAATTGCAGATGCTCGATTATATTGACCTGAATGTTGACGAAAAAGTAATTGTGCGAATTGAACGGACTAAACAACTGGCCAAAGGCTGATACCAAGGGGGTGTCATGAGTAAAAGATCAGAAAATTTAATTGTTGGACTCGATATCGGTACCACAAAAATCTGCTGTATTGTTGGTAATATGACCGAGGAGGGTTTGGAAGTCGTCGGTATCGGGACAAGTCCTTCAAAAGGACTGCGCAAGGGTGTTGTCATCAATATCGAAAGCACTGTTGCGGCAATACAGAAGGCAATTCGTGAAGCCGAGTTGATGGCTGGTTGCGAAATTAAATCAGTTTTTGCAGGTATTGCCGGTGGCCACATCAAAGGGTTGAATTCACAGGGTGTGATTGCAATCAAAAACCGAGAGGTCACCAGTGAAGACCTACAGCGGGTGATTGATGCGGCTAAGGCGATAGCAATTCCGATGGATCGTGAGGTTATGCATATCTTGCCGCAGGAGTTCATCATTGATGATCAAGATGGCATCCGAGAGCCGTTAGGGATGAGTGGTGTACGTCTGGAGGCAAAGGTTCATATCGTTACAGGAGCCGTTGCCAGTGCCCAGAATATTATCAAAAGCTGTAATCGGGCGGGAACTGATGTTGCGGATATTGTCCTGGAACAACTTGCCAGCAGTGAAGCAGTTTTGTCATCGGATGAAAAAGATTTGGGTGTTGCGTTGGTCGATATCGGGGGTGGAACAGCTGATATCGCGGTTTTTTCTGAAGGTGCGATCAAGTACACATCAGTTTTGTCGATAGGTGGGGATCATTTGACCAACGATATTGCTGTAGGTTTACGAACCCCAATGGCAGAAGCGGAGAAGATCAAACAGGCATACGGTTGTTGTTTGACTTCTATGGTCGGTAAAGATGAAACCATCGAGGTTCCTTCTGTTGGTGGTCGTGAGGCACGTATTCTATCACGACAATTATTGGCCGAAATTCTGGAACCACGGGTCGAAGAAATTTTTTCACTGGTCAATCGGGAAATTACCAAGAGTGGATATGGAGATTTGATTGCCTCGGGAATCGTCATTACTGGTGGTAGTGCAATTCTGCCCGGAATGCCGGAATTGGCAGAGCAGATATTTAATTTGCCGGTGCGTCGCGGTAATCCTTTGAATATTGGTGGTTTGACCGATGTTGTAAACTCGCCCATCTATGCGACCGGAGTTGGCTTAGTCAAATACGGCAGTATGAATACGAAAGTGCAGAACTTCAAGATAGGAGAAAAGAACATATTTGAGCGCGTTTCACAGCGGATGAAAGAGTGGTTTAGTGAGTTTTTTTGATTGAGAATTGATTGATTTGGAAAAAACTGTGACATGGTGTTCTTTTTGGATCTCGACATACCATATATATGTCTTGACCATCGAAAAAACACCAGGTCTTGTTATAAAAGCACATAATTATATGATAATTACTTGTAAATAGAATTAAGTTTTGGTAAGTTTCATTCACTTAAATATAACTAGTTTTCAGGTTCGCGGAGAAGCTGAAAACGCAGCAGCAGGGAGGGCATCATGCCTAATCAAGAGGGAGTCATGTTTCAGTTTGAAACCACTTTGGATCAAACCGCTAAAATTAAGGTGATCGGTGTTGGTGGTGGGGGTGGAAATGCAGTCAATACAATGATCCGTAGCAATGTTGAAGGGGTCGAGTTTCTTACTGCAAATACCGATGCGCAAGCATTGCGACGCAGTGAAGCTGGGATGAAGGTTCAGCTGGGTGGCCATCTGACCAAAGGGTTGGGTGCTGGTGCAAACCCGGAAATCGGTCGTCAGGCGGCAGAAGAAGATAAACAACGTCTGGTTGAAATGTTTGATGGTGCCGATATGATTTTTGTTGCTGCAGGTATGGGCGGTGGTACCGGAACCGGAGCCGCGCCAATTATTGCAGCGGCGGCAAAAGAAGCAGGAGCTTTAACCGTTGGTGTTGTGACCAAGCCATTTACCCGTGAGGGTCGTCAACGGATGCAGCGGGCAGAATCTGGTATTGCCGAACTACGTGAAGTTGTTGATTCTCTCGTCGTTGTTCCCAATGATCGTCTGCTTGGTCTTGCTGGCAAACATATGAGTATTCTGGATGCCTTTAAGCCGGCTGATGATGTTTTGCGCCAGGCCGTTCAAGGGATCTCTGATCTGATTACAACAGAAGGTTTAATCAATGTAGACTTTGCTGATGTGCGTACAGTGATGAGTAATCACGGTATGGCGATGATGGGGATCGGCGTTGCTGAAGGTGAGCGTCGCGCTGCTGAAGCAGCACATAACGCAATCAGCAGCCCACTTCTTGAAGAAGTTGATATCTCCGGGGCGATGGGGGTTCTGGTCAATATTTCAGGTTCTTCGAGCATGACCATGGAGGAATTTGAAGAGGCTTCAACCATCATTCACGAAAAAGTTCATGAAGATGCCAATATTATTGTCGGTCTGGTGATTGATGAAAATCTTGGTGACAGAATCAAAATTACGGCAATTGCTACCGGGTTTGGAGAGGTTTTTGAAGAAAAACGCAATATCGCAGATATTGTTGATCAACGTTCACAGACACTGGCACAGGTGAGTACCAAGGTTGATCTGGATGTTCCGACCCATATCCGCAATCAACAACCGATGTCGTCAAATAGCCGCAGAACCCGTGATCTGGCGACCCAGGCTCGTGATTTATTCGTTGATGATGAACAATTTGATATTCCGACTTTCCTCCGCCGTAGAGTGGATTAATGTCATTTCTTGCCTTATTGGCAGGGCTTTGAATTCTTTGTACCTCAGGAGGGGCAATAGTATTTTACCTGTGTAATGTAAGCCGGTTCTCCGCCCGGTAGATGTACAGCATTCTGTACTTTGTTATGATTCCCGACGACTCCCTCGTCACCAGGGCCACATTTGTGGCCCTTTTTTTTTGCTTCTGCAGAGAAAAACTCGAACCAAAACCAATAGGATGATACATTGTGAAAATATTGGTTAATCACGATAGATTCACGTTAAGGGTAGTTGTATATGCCAGATGCGCTGCTAAATAAAGGAACCCTCTTCGACATGATGCTGAATAGCTCTCTTCAGTATGCTGAACGGACAGCCTTTATTTATCGTTCCAATGTCACCGAACTGAAAGTTAGTTATGCAAAATTGTTTGATGATGCATTGATTCTTTCCAGGGCGTTTAAGTCACATAAAGTACGTAAGGAGAGCAAGGTCATGCTCCTTTCCGATAATCGTTATGGTTGGATTGTGACCGATTTTGCTCTTCTTTCTCTCGGTGCAATCAGTGTTCCCCGCGGTAGTGACACCCCAACTCAAGAACTTGAATTTATCCTCCAACATGCCAAATGTGAATTTCTCATTGTTGAAACCGAGCAACTTCTTAAAGCGCATGAGAGTATGCTCAAACGTTTCAAACGTCTCAAAGCGATCTTTGTCATTGAAGCTAGCAAAACCCACCGCTGGTTTGACAATACTTACAGTTATAATGATCTTCTCAAGGATCGTCATATCAATACCGCAGATAGAGATCAATTCATTGCTTTGCGTTATGGTTTGAGCCTGGAAGATACCTTTACCCTGATTTACACCTCTGGGACTACAGGGCAGCCAAAAGGGGTGATTCTGACTCATCGGAACATCATGTACAATGTTCGCAATATGCCAGAACTGATCGATTTGCAGGAGAGTGATCGTTGGGTTTCAATCCTTCCAAGTTGGCATATTTTTGAACGGGCGGCAGAGTATATTGCCCTCTCAAAGGGTTGTTGTATCGTTTATTCAGCGGTAAAAACCTTCGCAGCTGATCTGGAAAAATACCAACCAACCATGGTGGCTACAGTGCCACGGTTGTGGGAAACAATGTACAGTAAAATCAACCAGACCTTGCAGAAACAAAATCCGCGAAAAGCACGTCTGTTTAACCTTCTGGTGAAAATTTCAGCTCGATACAAATATCAACGTCGCGTACTGCGCAACCAGTTGCCGGTTTTCGCAAAAAAATCGCTGCTACAACGTTTTTGCAGCAAACTGATTGCGTTCATTATGTTGTTGCTTCTTTGGCCGCTCAACTATTTAGCACAAAAGAAAATGTTGTTGGTGCAAGAAAAATTTGGTGGCAAGTTGCGTATGGCCATAAGTGGTGGAGGCAGTTTACCTCCTTATCTGGATGAATGGATTGATGCTATTGGCATCCGTATTGTTAATGCTTATGGAATGACGGAATGTGCCCCTGCCATTGCTGGTCGATCCGTCAGCTGTGAAATCTTTGGTACCCTGGGACCACCAACTAAAGATACCGAATTGAGAATTGTTGGTGAAAATGGGGAATTACTGCCAGCCGGGAAGGTCGGTGAAATCGAACTTCGCGGTGAACAAGTGTTTCCTGGCTATTATGATAATGATGAGGAGAATGAGAAGGCCTTCGCTGCAGATGGTTTCTTCAAAACTGGAGATCTTGGCAAGCTGACACTCACTGGTGAGCTGGTGATCACGGGACGCTCTAAAGAGATTATTGTTCTTGCGAGTGGGGAAAATATTGACCCCAGCCGTATTGAGTCAGCAATCACAAAATTACCTTTTGTTAGTGATGCCGTGCTGGTTGGACAGGACAAAAAGGGGCTTGGAGCATTGATCGTTCCTGATTTTGAGCAATTACGTAATTTCATCAGCGATAAATTTGATTTTGGGACAGAGGGGAATGACAAGTTGTTGATGGATAAGCTGGTGTTGAGCCGGGTTAAAACCGAGATAAATCAAATACTCCATCCAAAGCATGGTTTTAAACCGTTTGAAAAGCTACAGAATATCCATCTATTGGATAAAGAGTTTAAAATGGGAGAAGAACTGACCAATACCCTGAAAAAGAAGCGTCATGTGATTGAAACAAAGTACCGGGAAGTGATCAGCAAGTTGCTTAAATAAGCCTATGTTTAAAACCCGCTATAACAGTCATAAACGGAAGATTGAAAAAGAGACCGGCGCAATTTTTCATTCATGGAATGATGATCGTTTTCGGATTGCTTTGGTTTATCCAAATACCTACCACCAGGGGATGAGCAACCTCGGATTCTTGACTGTCTATCAGCTTCTCAACCAGCGTGATGATTGTCTTTGTGAGCGTTTTTTTCTCCCAGAGAAGAATGAGTTAGCGGATTACGAACGGTCTTCATCTCCTCTGGTTTCTTTCGAATCTGAGCACTTTCTGACCGATTTTGACCTGATCGCATTTTCCATCTCGTTTGAAAATGATTACCTTAACCTGCCAACCATTTTTAAGCTATCCAAGCTCCCTTTTTTTTCCGCAGAGCGTGATCAATCCTGGCCGCTGGTTCTGTTTGGCGGGGTTTGCGCCTTTATTAACCCGGAACCTTTGGCTGATATTGTTGACCTGGTTGCCGTCGGTGAGGCGGAACCTATCCTGCCAAATTTGCTGAATGTCCTGCTGAATAAATCTCTAGATCGAGAAATTGGCCTTAAAGAACTGACTAAATTGCCTGGAATCTATGTGCCAAGGTTTTATTCTCCGGTTTATGCTGAGACGGGTGAGGTGACTCATCTCAATCCTGAAAATGGAGTTCCAAGACAAGTTGTCAGGCAATTTTTAAATGATCTGGATCAATCTCCCAGCCGTAGTTTTATCCAAACCGAGGATACTGAGTTTGGCAATATGGCACTCACAGAGGTCTCACGTGGTTGTTCGCGTGGCTGCCGTTTTTGTGCTGCTGGGTTTGTCTATCTCCCTCCCCGTGAACGCAGTTTAGATAATCTATTGGGACAGGTCGATACTGGTCTTTGTCAACGTAATCGAATTGGTCTGGTTGCCGCGGCAGTGTCTGACTATGCACATATCCAAGAGTTACAGGAAGGAATTCTGGAAAGGAGTGGTCAGATTTCCATGTCAAGTCTGCGACTTGATGCTCTAACCACAGCAGAAATAGATATTCTCCATCAGGCAGGACATAAATCTGTGGCCATTGCTCCCGAAGCTGGTAGCCAGAGATTACGGGATTTTATCAATAAAGGGATTAGTGAAGAGCAGATCTTACAGTCAGTACAAATGTTGGCGGACGGAGGAATCAAAAACCTGAAGCTTTATTTTATTATTGGATTTCCAGATGAACAAGAGAGTGATATTGATGCGATTGTGACTCTGACAGAAAATATCTCCAACATTTGGCGTGAAGCAGGGCGTAAGCGGGGGCAGCTGGGAAATTTGACTTTGAGTGTCAATCCTTTTATACCTAAACCGTTCACTCCGTTTCAATGGGCTGGCATGGAGGGGGATAAAAGTCTGAAAAAGAAACTGCGTTTTTTGCAATCAGCTGTTTCTCGAATACCCAATACGCGAATCAATAATGAATCAATCCGTGCTGCTATCCTGCAGACCTTTCTGTCACGGGGGGATCGACGGATTGGGCAACTGCTCATCAGGCTAGCTGCAGGAGAAAATCTTAAACAGTTATGTAACAAAGTGGGATTACCCCTGGATTTCTATGTGACCCGAGAAAGGGGTATCGAGGAACTGTTCCCTTGGGAAATTATCGATCAGGGAGTCAGGCGGAGCTACCTTTGGCAGGAATATCAGCGGGCGAAACTGGTCAAAACGACACCTCCTTGTGTACCAGGTTGTCGACGCTGTGGTGTTTGTGGTGAAGAGATCAACTGTTGTTGAGATAACTTGATATGGTGAGAAATTGATATGATTAAATCCAAACAGTTCAAAAGTGTACGGCTTCGTGTCTCTCCAGCTGCGAACAAATTGGCTGAAGAGTTGGGGATAGATCTGACCTCTTTGCGCGGAAGTGGTTCTTTGGGACGAATAGTCGTCGCTGATATTCAACAGGCCCAGTTATCTTCAAACTCTGAGAATAGCAAAAAAACCGCGTATCGGCAGAAAGTTTCTCTGTCAACTTCTGATATTCGTGGCGAGTCAGTTAAAATCAGGCGTTTACTGGCGCGAAAAATGGAAAAAGCGTGGCAGGAGATACCCCATTTCTATGTAACAGTTTCAGTGGATATGACAGATGTTGTCCGTTTCCGTCACGATCTTGGTGTCACTATTAATGATTTTATTATCGCTGCGACAGCACAGGCTCTGGTTGAGCATCCTTGGGTGAATGCGACATGGAATGGCGAACAGGGAATTGAACTTGAGGATATTAATATTGCTATTGCCGCTGCCACGGATCGTGGGCTGTACTATCCGGTTCTACTTCAATGTGAAACATTGAGTTTACAGGACATGAGCAAGCAGGCTCGTGAGTTGGTAGATAAAGTTCTGCTTCAGGATCAGCTGACAGAGCAGGATAGTCATGATGCAACGTTTACCATCACCAATATGGGGATGCTGGGGGTGGAGTCTTTCAGTGCCATTATTACCCCACCACAGGCAGCTGTATTATGTGTCGGAACAATCAAGGGGGAAGTTGTTGTCGATGATCAGGGGGAGCCGGCAGTCGCACCAGTCATGCGTCTCACCCTTTCCGCAGATCATCGGGTACTGGACGGATTTGATGCTGCTGAATTTCTGGATACCATCAAATGTTATCTTGAAGCCCCAGTTATGCTAATCCAAAATTGAGATGTTTTAAATCTTTATCTGATTAGCACGCATCTTTCGCTATATATTGAAATCGTCCCCTCTCCATGAGGGAGGGGGTTAGGGTGAGGGGGGAATGGTCACAAAACACCCCTCATCCGGCCTTCGGCCACCTTCTCCCTCATGGAGAAGGAATGGCGGAAGATCAATACTAATCAGAACTCTTTATGGAATGATGCCACGATGTTGTAGTTCCAGTTTGACCTCATTACGACGATCACGCAGGTTTGTTGCAACATCACGGCTGCTTCCTCCTGTTGAGACTCCAACCCCGGCACTTCCACCGCTACTGTGCCCAAAACTGCCCAAGCCAAGACCTAAACTGAATGAGGGTTTACTTTTCCGGCGTTCTACAACATCAATTTGATCTTCAAGTTTGTAGTAATACAGAATCAAATTATCGTTTGATAAACTGTGATAGTTTTCGGCGAGTAGTTCTTGATTTCTGGCTGAATGATCCGCGCAACCAAACAGAAATCCGATTAAGAGTAGTACTAAAAGGGTAAAACCAAGCAGAGAGAGAGAGTTTTTTCTGCCGGAAGGTTGGAACTGTATGGTTTTCTCAGTGAGAGAAGTATTGAGCATAGATATCTCCTTTCGTTATTGCGTGTCGCAAATTAGCTTTTATCGTAGCATACCTTGTCAATAAATTCTTTTATCTTCCCTGTTTCAGTTTTTTTGTCAGGTAAAGCCAGTGGTGTCCGGTTAAGAATTTGCATGGACAAAAACAACTGAAATTTAATCCCGATTTTCGAATCTCCCCCAGCCCCTCTTTGCCAAAGAGGGGAGTTTTTGAGCCTCCCCCTTTAACAAAGGGGGATTGAGGGGGATTTTTATGTCAGATTCAAAACCTGCAACTTTCTAACCGGACACGACTGAGGTAAAGCAGACAAAAAAAGACCTCCCATATTAGCGAGAGGTCTTTTTAGTTTACAGCCTATTTAAAAGTTAAGCAGTTTTGTTTTTGCCAACCCCCAACCATGTTTTCAGCCAGATACCGCTGAGTACGTAGGAATAGAGCCAGGTACCAAACAGAATAAAGATAAATGCTTTAATGATATCTGTCGATGAGCCGTTAAGTGAAAATCCGGGAACAAAACCGAACAGCAGTGGTCCAAGGTAGAGAAACTTGGCGAACTTGAAGGCGGAAAAAGCGGTTTTCCACATATTGGCTTTGGCAATAGTCGCACCGGCAAAGGCGGCGATACAGACTGGCGGAGTAATGTTGGAATCTTGGGATAGCCAGTAGACAATCATGTGTGAGGCAAGCTCATTGACACCCAGATGAGTGAGTGCTGGAACGGCAACAACAGCAGTAATCAAATAGGCTGCCGTGACGGGCACTCCCATTCCCAAAACAA
>JAYEME010000122.1:0-3175 GCA_034717915.1 Thermodesulfobacteriota bacterium | reverse complement strand
TTCTGGCGAAGGGAGAAGCATCAAGGAAAGTCAAGCTGATCATCAATATCCTCATCACTGATCAAAGGTTGCATCAAACGAGTTTTCTGCTCATCCTCTTCAATTTGCAGGGTATCGATATCCATTAGCTTCAAATGATTTTCAATCAGTGCCCGCAATCCACCCTCAAAAGAGATCTTCTGGCGTCTGATTTCCTGAATTTCACTGACTAATTGTACCCGGCGCTCACTGGCATCCCGAATCACCCGCTCCCCCTCAATGTGTGCTTCTGCCACGACTATTTCAGCTTCCTTTCGTGCGTTGGTTTTCAACTCCTCGGTCACCTGTTGAGCCGCCATCAGGGTTTCTTGTAATGCTTTTTCCCGATCACGCATTTGCTCAAGGGAGGTCCGGGTTCGAGCTAAAGACTCTTTCAGTTCATTATTCTGTCTATGTAGCCGCTCAAGTTCCTCGGCCAACATTTCCAGAAAATTATCAACAGCAGAAGTATCATAACCGAACATGCGGGTTTTGAACTTATGTTGCTGAATCTCGATCGGAGTAATCCGCATTGTTTAGCCTCTAAAATCCTGGTTAATGAGCCAGTTGATACAAAAAGGTAACGACAACCTGTTGAACAACAGAAAGAAGGATCAGCAGTGCTATGGGAGACAAATCAAAACCACCAAGCTGTAAAAACGGCATCAGTTTTCGTAAGCGATACAATGCTGGATCGGTCGCACTATGGAGGAAACGGACAATGGGATTATAGGGATCGGGATTGACCCAGGAGACCAAAGCTCTGGCAATAACAATAAAAGTATAAATATTAAAAGCCAGATCAAGAATCCGGGCAATAGCAATAATCAAAACACTCATGCTGAATAAACCTTTCTACCACTGAAATTGTTGTAATTATGGGCTTTTATACCGAATGGAACCGACTTCTGTCAAACGATTCCAGCAACCCGGAGCTGCAACAGTGATTTTTGACTTAAATGATAAAAACCGCTAAGCTGTGCCAGGAAAAACTACCCAACCGATAATTGTCTCCTGAATGAGGTCAACAAAATGGTTCAAACTAACAATCTTAATGTTCTCGAAGTCTACCCAATCATTGCTCCCTCGGATCTTAAACAGGTCTTCCCGTTACCACTTTCAGGGGCCAATTTTGTCAATGACAGCCGTAATACGATCAAGGCCATCCTCAAGGGAGAAGATAAGCGATTGCTGGTGGTCGTTGGCCCATGCTCAATCCATGACCCTCTAGCCGCCATTGAATATGCCAAGCGTTTAGCCAAATTGACAGAAGAGCTTAAAGACCAATTGTTTATTATCATGCGTGTCTATTTTGAAAAACCACGCACGACCGTTGGCTGGAAAGGGTTAATCAACGATCCTGACATGGATGGAAGTCACCAAATATCCAAAGGGCTTGGAGTGGCTCGCCAGCTGTTCTGTGCCATAACCGATCTGCGGATCCCGATAGCCAGTGAAATGTTGGATCCAATTACACCACAATACCTGTCCGATATGATCAGTTGGGGTGCCATAGGAGCAAGGACGACAGAATCACAAACCCACCGGGAAATGGCAAGCGGCCTTTCGTTCCCTGTCGGCTTTAAAAATGGGACTGATGGCGGTCTGAAAATTGCCTTAGATGCTATGTCTGCAGCCTGTCGAGAACACAGTTTTCTCGGGATTAATTATGAGGGACGATCATCAATTGTCCATACTTCCGGGAACCCGGACATTCACATGGTTTTACGCGGTGGCGATAATGCACCAAACTACTATCCAGAAGAGGTAAAAAAAGCAGCCGAGCTATTAAGAAAAAAACAACTTCCTCCGGCCATCATGGTTGATTGTAGTCATGCGAACTCCTACAAAGATCACACTCGGCAAGGGGAAGTTCTGAATAATATCATTGATCAACTGGCCGCTGATCCAGGTTCCATTGCCGGAGTGATGATTGAAAGCAACCTGAATGCAGGCAACCAGAGCATTCCAGAAGATCTAACCCAGTTAAAATATGGGGTATCAATCACCGATAAATGTGTTGACTGGGATACAACTGTAGAGATGTTGACCAAGGCACATCACAGGCTAAGTCAGAGTTAAGAGAGATAAGAGCAGGTTGAAATTCTCACATCATACCTCAGGAAAAACCACCACTGTTATCCAGCATGCCCTTTATCAGTTTGAATTCGTCCGACATGCCTTCGTGTGTCGACCAACGTTCCACCTCAGCAAGATCGATCTGGTTGTCGGCAGCAACCAGAACAGCCTGTTCCAGACACTGCCGATCTTGCCAGTGATAGTAAGCAGCAAGGCGATCTTTTACGCAGTCCGTCGGAGAAAGAAGACGTAACCGTCCGGTGGGAAAGTCCAACTCGACAACCTCTTGCACAGATTCACTTCCAACAGCCAAAGGTCCGGACGGAAATTCAACAAAATACTCAGATTCAGGATGGATAAAATACTTGTTCTTCTCTGTAAAGCCAAGATTCAGAAGTGCAGATTTTATATTTTTTCGATCAGCACCTTTGTCAGCAATGAAATCAAGATCAAATGATTGATATTGATTGCGGCTATAGATTGTCACGCAACTACCGCCACTTAATACGACATCAATACCCTGCTCTCTTAAATATTCAGAAACAAAGGCTCCAAACTCACCTATGCTCATCTCCTGAATCGACATCATAGGGGTTTACCAGAACGTCTTGGCCGCCGTCTGTTCATCAGCAACAACTCCGTCATCTCTTCGGGATAAAAGGTAAGTGCTTTTTCAATAAGAGCTTTTAGCTCCTGCAGGAATGGATAGCGTGGATCAAAAGCATAAACACGGGTACGTCCAACGCGCTTACTGTAGATAACACCGCCATTTTCAAGCTTTTCAAGTTGTTTTTGAACGGATCCAAGCCCAACTTCAAAAAACCTGGCAATCTCTCGAGCATACCCCTCATTGCGGGCAATCAGGTAGATCATGACCCGCTCACAATTAAGTGATCCTAATATCGATTCTAGCATTATCGACCTCCATAGCAGGTCACATGACTTACAATATGTGTCAGTCTACCTTTTTAACAAACACCTTGACAAGATTATTTTTGAGCGCTGGTTCGGAGGAAGAACATAAATTAAAAAAGCCGTCCCCAATTGGGACGGCTTCTTTAATTTGGTGGAGGTGGCG
>JAYEME010000121.1:11453-13176 GCA_034717915.1 Thermodesulfobacteriota bacterium | reverse complement strand
CGTGCTCTATTTCATGCACCTAACAAAGACAAAGCAGTAAGGAGAAAGCAATGTCAGTTCTTAACAACGCTACAATCAATATCCCGTTTCCAGAAAATGAGCCGGTTCTCTCTTACGCCCCGGGAACTTCAGAGCGACAGAAATTGAAAGATGCCCTCGAGGAACTCAAATCAAAGCAAACGGAAGTACCGTTAGTCATCGGGGGTAAAGATATCTATACCGGCGATACCGCCAAGATCGCTTGTCCTCATGACCACGCTCAAGAGTTGGGAATTTATCACAAGGCTGGCCCCAAAGAGACTCAGATGGCAATTGATGCCGCTATGGCTGCCAAGCCCGCTTGGGAGAATATGCGTTTTGAAGAACGTGCCGCTATCTTTTTGAAGGCAGCAGATCTGCTAGCAGGACCCTATCGCTTCTTGATGAATGCAGCGACCATGCTCAATACCAGTAAAAGTCCAATGCAGGCTGAAATTGATGCCTCATGTGAACTGATCGATTTTTTACGTTTCAATGTCTACTTCGCACAGCAGGTTTATGACGATCAGCCGCTCCATTCACCAACACCAATTTGGAACTATGTTCAGAATCGACCGTTGGAAGGCTTTGTCTTTGCGATTGCACCATTTAACTTTGCGGCTATCGCCGGTAACCTTCCAACTTCACCGGCGATCATGGGCAACACAGTGGTCTGGAAACCAGCCTCATCGGCGGTGTTTGCTCCCTACCATTTCATGCGTCTGCTGCAGGAAGCCGGTCTCCCCGATGGGGTTATCAACTTTATTCCTGGATCAGGCGGTAAAGTTGGCAACACTTGCATCGACAGCCCCGACTTCACCGGTATCCACTTTACTGGCAGCACTCCGGTTTTCCAGAGCATGTGGAAGCAGATTGGCAGCAATATTGCCGAAAACCGCTATAAGAGTTACCCGCGTATCGTTGGCGAAACCGGCGGCAAAAACTTCATCGTCGCCCACCCGACTGCCAAGATTAAGGCGTTGGCGACCGCAATCGTTCGTGGCGCTTTCGAATACCAGGGGCAAAAATGTTCCGCTGCCTCCCGCGCTTATATTCCCGAATCACTCTGGCAACCGGTGATGGATGAGGTTAAGAGTCAACTCGACCGGATCAAGATGGGCGATGTCTGTGATTTCGGTAACTTTTTTAACGCCGTTATCGATAAAGCCGCATTCAGCTCCATTACCGAGTATATCGATTATGCCACTGCGGCAAGCGATGCTGAGATTGCTTTCGGTGGCAAGTACGATGACAGCAAAGGCTTCTTCATCGAGCCAACCGTTATCACGACCACCAACCCGAAATTCAAAACGATGCAAGAGGAAATTTTCGGTCCGGTCATAACGCTCTACTCTTACCCCGATGCCGAGTTTGATGAGGTGCTCGACCTCTGCGACCAGACCTCCGAATACGCCCTCACTGGCGCAATCTTCTCTCAGGATCGGCAGGCCGTCAATCAGGCTCTGAAGACACTTGAAAATGCCGCCGGTAACTTCTACATCAATGACAAGCCCACCGGTTCCGTCGTCGGTCAGCAGCCCTTCGGTGGCGCCCGCGCTTCGGGCACCAACGATAAGGCCGGCAGCAAAGCGAATTTGATGCGCTGGAATTCGGTGCGCTCAATCAAGGAAAACTTTGTGCCACCGGAGAGCTTCGAATATCCCTTCCTGGATGCTGAATAGAATCAGGTTCAAGGTTCAAGGTT
>JAYEME010000121.1:0-11353 GCA_034717915.1 Thermodesulfobacteriota bacterium | reverse complement strand
GATGTCTTTATTTGATTATGTTTTTTCAAAAACCATTATGCATGTCCCCAAACCGATCGTCAGTCCGTTTGCCAAAGGCTACATTGCCGGGTCAAAACTGGAGGATGCCGTTAACGTTACCAAGGAATTGAACCAGCAGGGGATAATGACCACCATTGACATCCTTGGTGAGTTCATCACCGGCATGGATGAAGCCATCGCCTTTAAAAATGACGGATTGGATATTCTGCAAACTATAGACCGGGAAAAGCTGGATGCCAATCTGTCGATCAAACCGACTCAGATGGGACTGTTGCTCGACGAACAGGGCTGTTTCGATATCATCCACGAATTGGTAACCGAGGCAAAAAAACTGGATAATTTCATCCGTATCGATATTGAGGATGTTCCAGTTACCGACATAACCTTTGAGTTCTACCGTAAGTTGCGGGAAGAATTTCCCGGACACGTCGGCACTGCGTTTCAGGGTTATCTGCGCCGTACTCCGCAGGATGTCATTGATCTGAGTGACGGTTTTCAGAATTATCGTCTCTGTAAAGGGATCTACGTCGAATCTCGCAAGGATGCCTGGAAAAATCCGCAGGCGATCAATGGTAATTACATGGCATCTTTAGAATTATTGTTCAAACAGGGAGCCTATGTCGGTATCGCCACCCATGACGAATTTTTGATCTTTGAATCAATGAAACTAATTCGGGAAATGGGTCTGAAACCTGATCAGTACGAGTTCCAGATGCTGCTCGGTGTTGATGAGGAGTTACGTGAAATCATTCTTGCAGCCGGACACCGGTTGCGTATTTATATCCCTTATGGCGAAGATTGGCTTCCCTACTCCAAACGGCGACTCAAAGAAAATCCGTCTATTGCCAAGCATGCACTAAAACAGCTGCTGGGGATAAACAAGCATTGATTAATCATTATCGCTAAGGTACTGTTTTGTACTGTTTTATATAACAGCTTTCTAAATCACCCTAACAAGGAGGAACAACACATGAAAAGCACATTCCGCAACATCCTGTTAACACTCTGCGCCATCTCCATGATGGCTGGCCTCTCCTGGGCCGGTACTCTTAAGGTTGGTGTTCAGGCACCGATCACTGGCGATTACGCCAACGAAGGTCAGGGTATTGAAAATGCTGCCCGCTTGGTCGCAGATGAATTCAATGCCAACGGTGGCATTCTCGGGCAACAGATTGAAGTTATCCCTTGTGATGACCAGGGAACCGCAATGGCAGCCGCCATCTGTGCCAAGGACTTGGTCAACAAAGGTGTTTCCTTTGTCGTCGGTTCCTACACCTCGACCTGTGCCGCAGCGGCACAAAAAACTTACTACAACGCCGGTGTTCTGCAGACTTCTGACGGAACTTCCGACGCTCTAATCAGTGAAGACAACCACTACTGGACATTCCTGCGCAATTCGTTCCCCAATAGTGCCGAAGCAGATTACGCTGCTGAATACATGATCAACGTCAAGAACTACAAACGTATCGTTGTCGTCTCTGACTTCTCCAGTTATGCAACCGGCCTTGCTGAATCGGTCATCGACGCTCTTAAAGCTGCCGGTGGTAATGTCGTGGCCTACAAAAAAATTAAAGCTAAATCACAGAACTTCACCCCGGTACTGACCAGCATCAAATCCAAAAATCCTGATGCAATCTTCTTCGCCGGTTACTACTCCGACGGTGGACAACTGCGTGCCCAGCAAGTTGCTCTACGGATCGATGCCGACTTTATCGGTGGCGATGCTAACGACAACGTTGACTTTGCCAAACTGGCCGGTTCAGCAGCTGAAGGAGCATTCATCATTAACGTTCCAACTCCAGAAATGCTCCCCTACGACATTGCAAAGACTTTCCTGAAAAACTACAAAACAACTTACGGCACAATGCCACCATCCGTCTGGACCCTGATGAATGCCGATGGAATGCGCATCATTCTCCACGCCATGAAGGAAGCTAAAACCACCGATACCAAGAAAGTTTTTGAGTATCTGA
Organism: Thermodesulfobacteriota bacterium; assembly: GCA_034717915.1. Taxonomy (GTDB): domain Bacteria; phylum Desulfobacterota; class Desulfuromonadia; order Desulfuromonadales; family Geopsychrobacteraceae; genus Desulfuromusa. The sequence goes on along the minus strand of JAYEME010000121.1, from coordinate 9,359 downwards.
TGGCTATGGACGAACCTCTTGCCGGCGTAACCGGCCCACTGCAGTTTGCCAAGGACGGTAACCGCGTTGGCAGCAGCTACATGACCTTTGAAATTAAGGCCGACAAAAGCTACAAGGTTGTTCACGCTCAATAGGAACCTGGTGTAAATACAGGTAAACGGGGATGGGAGTCTCAATGAAATACTCCCATCCCCACTTTTTCTACCTTTCACCGGTAGGAGAATGGTGTCGAAACCCTTCTCCTGCGGGTAAAAAGTAGAAGAGACAGTACGGTAAAACGGGATAGCGACAGCTAGGAGCCTGTCGGATTTTACGGATCGTCGCTAAAATTGATTGGTCGAGGACAGATTTTGATCGTTTGAGAGCAAATAGCCATAGCTATTTGTCGAAAAGGATCGAGAATATGGATCGATCGGGTGGTTTTGCAGCAGATTCATGTAAAGTCTGACAGACTCCTCGGCAACAAATATCCCCTCAACAGGAGCATTTTTATGGATATTTTTTTGCAACAATTAGCAAACGGGTTAACCATTGGCAGCATATTTGCTCTGGTGGCTCTCGGCTACACCATGGTCTATGGAGTGATGAAGCTGATTAACTTTGCCCACGGTGACATGGTGGCTGCCTCAGCTTTTATTGGTCTGACCATCTATACCCAGATCATGGGACAGTCCACATCTTTTGTCGCAGTTATCGCTATTTTTTTCCTTGCGGCAGCCTGCATGGCGTGTGTCGGTATCCTTCTCGAGCGCCTCGCTTATCGTCCCCTGCGTGAGGCACCCCGACTCTCGGCAGTTGTTTCCGCTCTTGGTGCCAGTTTGATGATTCAGAATGGTATCATGCTCATCTGGGGGCCGCAGATGCGGATATTTCCACCACTGGTTCCCGAAATCTATTGGGAAATTGGCGGTATCGTTGTCAGTCTGGTTCAGGTGCTGATTCTGGTTATATCCCTGGGACTGATGATTGCTCTTTACACCTTTGTCGAAAAAACCCGTATGGGAGCTGCCATCCGCGCGAGTGCTATCGATCAGGATGCTGCCCGCCTGATGGGGATCAATGTCAACAATGTTATCGCTCTTATTTTTATTATCGGTTCGTCACTGGGTGCGGTCGGCGGTCTCTTTATCGGTCTCTACTACCGGGGCATTACTTTCAACATGGGTTGGCAATATGGACTTTACGCTTTCATTGCCGCTATTCTCGGTGGTATCGGCAATATCCCCGGAGCAATGCTTGGCGGCATGCTTCTCGGCCTGTTTCAAACCTTTATGGCCGGCTATGTCTCCAGTACCTGGGCCGATGCTTTCACTTTTATCCTGTTGATCCTGATCTTGATTGTTCGCCCCACCGGTCTCCTCGGTGAGCGGGTTGCGGAGAAAGTCTGATGAATATTTTAAAACGCTACGGCTTACCTATTTTTCTTGTTGTCATGCTGGTGCTGCCCAATCTGCTTGACCCTCGCTGGCAAGCGATTGCGATCACCTTTCTGGTCTTTTCGGTGGTTGCCCTCTCTCAGGATATTGTCCTCGGCAAGGCGGGGATGTTCAACATGGGACATGCCCTCTTTTTCGGCATGGGTGCCTACACGACAGCAATCCTGAATGCTCACTACGGTTGGCCGATTCTGGCAACCGTTCCGGTTGCAGTGCTGGTACCGGCACTGTTTGGGATTTTGTTTGCCGGACCGATCGTTCACCTGCGTGGCGATTATCTGCTGGTGGTCACAATCGGTATTAACATCGTCTTTATCCAGGTTCTACAGAATAATCTAGGTGGTCTCACTGGTGGCCCGAATGGCATTTTCGGTCTTGATAGTCTAAACCTCTTCGGCTGGAAGCTAACCAGCCAACTTGCGACCTACTACTTTGCCTTCATCATTCTACTGGTCACTCTGGCAGTCATGCAAAACCTGGAAAAGAGCAAGGCGGGTCGGGCGTTACACTACCTGCGTGAAGACTCCCTGGCTTCCGAGAGTATTGGTATCAATACCAGGATTTATAGAATTTTTGCTTTCGGCCTCGGTGCCGGAATTGCCGGTCTCGCTGGAACTGTCTTTGCGACTCAATATGCGGCGGTCAGCCCGGAAGCTTTCAACTTTATGCAATCGGTTCTCTTTTTCAGTATCGTCCTGGTGGGTGGTTCTTCAATCCCGGGAATCTTTTTCGGCGTTTTTGTCATGTTTATTCTCCCGGAAATCTTCCGCGAATTTTCGACCTGGCGCTACTTCATTTTCGGCTTTGCCATGATTCTGGCGATGATCCTGCGTCCACGCGGTATCTGGCCGGCATCTTTCGGCAAAATCCCCAAGTTTCTTATCAAGGAATCTAACCATGGCGAATAATGAGTTGATCCTGACGAATGTCACTAAACGTTTTGGCGGGCTGACGGCTATCGATGATCTGTCTTTCAAGGTAACAGAGGGTCAGGTTTACGGTATTATCGGTCCCAACGGTGCGGGTAAAACCACGGTTTTCAACTGCATCACCGGAATTTATAAATCTGAGGAAGGTTCAGTCAACTGGCGCGGAAAAGAGATCCGCGGATTGACTCCCTACCAGATTGTCGACCGCGGTATTGTCCGTACCTTTCAAACCATTCGCCTCTTCAGCCAGATGTCGGTTGCAGAAAACATTATGAGTGGTCGCCACATCAAAAGCATGCAGCGCTGGTGGCACGGAATCATGCACACTCCCGCATCACGGCGTGATGAACTTGACAACTGGCATAAAGTCGAGGAACAGCTAGAGTTTTTCAAGCTGAGTCAATTTGCCGCAACGCCAGTTGGTTCGCTCCCTTACGGTTTGCAACGACGGGTCGAAATAGCTCGGGCAATGGCGGTTGAACCGACACTACTGATTCTTGATGAGCCGGCAGCAGGACTGAATGACAACGAAACGGCAGAGTTAGTGGAGACAATCTTTAAGATCCGCGATAAAGGGATCACGGTGTTGCTGATCGAACACGACATGGATATGGTCATGAAGGTCACCGACTACCTGACCGTGATTAACTTTGGCAAACAGATTGCGGAAGGCACCCCGGCAGACATTCAGAAAAATCCGGCGGTTATTGAAGCCTACCTGGGAAGTGAGGATGACGATGAGTGATAGCCCGTTGTTTGAAATAAAAGATCTGGAGGTCGCCTACGGCAGTATTGACGCCATCAGGGGGATCTCCCTGGAAGTCAAGAAAGGTGAAATCGTGACAATTCTCGGTGCCAATGGCGCCGGAAAAACCACCACCATGCGTGCCATTAGCCAACTGCACAAAGCAAAAGCAGGATCAATCCGCTTTAAAGGTCAGGAACTGACCCAGCTACCACCACATAAGGTCGTCGGATTGGGGCTCAGTCAGTCGCCTGAAGGTCGTCGGGTGTTTGGTATTCTAACCGTTGAGGAAAACCTGATACTGGGTGCCTTTTCGAAAAAAAAGATGAACAAGAAAACCTTGAGGTGGGTCTATGATCTCTTTCCCCGACTCGAAGAACGCCGTAAGCAACTTGCCGGGACCCTCTCCGGTGGGGAGCAACAGATGCTTGCTATCGGCCGCTCACTGATGTGTGATCCGGAAATGTTACTGCTTGACGAGCCCTCTCTGGGAATTGCACCGATTCTGGTCAAGGCGATCTTTAAACAGATCAAACAGATTGCCAGCGAAGGGGTGACGGTGTTGTTGGTGGAACAGAATGCCAAGGCGGCTTTAAAACTGGCAGACCGCGGCTACGTGCTCGACATCGGAAAAATCGGTCTATCGGGTCCTGCTGATGAGTTATTGGCCTCAGAAAAAATCCAGGAAGCCTACTTAGGCAAAAAAAGCTAATTGCGTTATACTTAACTCTGCCTAACTACAGGTATTTCAGAATATGAAATTTTTAGTAGGGTTAAAGGAGAAAAGCGATGAATCTTAAAGATATTCTAGTTCACATTGATAATCGTTCCACCTGTGGCTCACGACTCGAGGCTGCAATCCAGTTAGCCAAGCAGCAGCAGGCACAACTGACGGGCATCTATGTCATTCCTCATCCCCATTTTGTTGCCCACAGTACCGATACCAAGAATCAGGCAGTTCAAGCAGAACAAGACTTCCGCAACAAGGCAGATGCCGCCGGGTTGAACAGCGACTGGATTTGCATTGACAGCCAAAAAAGTGGTCTCAATATCTCTGAAATTCTGAATATTCATGCTCATTATCGCGATCTACTGGTCGTTAGCCAAACCGATGAAGAAAGTCCGGATCGTGCCATCCCCGACAACCTGCCAGAAAAAGCGGTGCTTGGTTCTGGACGACCCGTACTGATTATCCCTTATGCCGGAGAATTCGACCACGATTACAAACAGATATTGCTAGCCTGGCGCGGTGGTCCTGAATCGGCTCGCGCTTTGCACGATGCTATGCCGATTCTGCGTACTGCCAAAGGAATCAAAGTTATTACAATTCAAGGACGTGAAGGCGATGAAGAATATCAGTCTCATGAAGCTGATATCTGCGATCATATGTCTCGCTACCAACTGCAATTGACCTGCGAAAAACGGATTAGTGGCGATCTGAAAGTGGGTGACATGCTCTTGAACCGTTGTGCTGACACGGGTACCAATCTTCTGGTCATGGGGGCAACCTCACAATCACGGCGAGGCTATCAAACTCTGGGAAAAACCGGAAGCTATATGCTTAAAACGATGACGGTTCCGGTGCTTATGTCCCATTGATGCCTGAGGCAGTCAGAAAAACCATGAAAGAAATCACCTGGCAAGAATTTGAGCAAGTTGAATTACGTACAGGCACCATTATTGAAGTTGAGGATTTCCCTGAGGCACGGGTTCCCGCCTATAAAATCAAAGCCGATTTTGGTGCGGAGATCGGTTTGAAAAAATCGAGTGCCCAAGTCACGGATCTTTACACAAAAGAAGAACTACTCGGTCAGCAAATTGTTGGTGTCGTCAACTTCCCCACGAAACAGATCGGCCCGTTCCGTTCAGAATTTTTGATCTGTGGATTTTATCAAGATGATCGCTCCGTGGTACTGGCAATCCCAGAACGACAAATAAAGAATGGGGCAAAACTGGGATAATTTTACAAGGAGTTATCCTGTCTGATCCTCAGAAACGCTGGAAACTTAGGAATTCCAGATAGATATTTCCCATAATATTTAAAGGTAATCACCTCACCGATCGAGGGAGGATGTTCACGTTCTTCATCGCTGAAACCTGTCCCAATTTTGAACTGCGTACCATCGTCCAACACCACCAGCAAAGAACCAAGCCGCCCTTCATTTCGTCCTTTGCCTGGAAGATGGGCAACAACCATCGCCTCAGAATCCTGAAAACTCTTCACCTTGAGAATCTCCATGCTGCGCCCTGAAAAATAGAGAGCATCGGGCTTACGGACGATCAGCCCCTCGCCACCAAGGTTTTCTATTCTCTGCAATTCCTGTTGCAGATGATCTTTATCTATGACTGGAATCTGTGAAATAACAAAAGCATAAATGGATGGATGGGCAGCAAACCAGTTCTGGGCTGTTTTTATCCGCCGGGTAAAGCCACCGGGAGCATCTGGGACATCAAAAATTGCAAACCTCAGTTGCAACCAGCCATCATGTGGTTGCTTCCGTTTAACAATGCCCGCTGTCTGTTCAAAAGTACCACGTCCACCCCAGAGTTCCCCTTCTATCGGAAAATCTGGAAAGTCAGTGATAAATTCCGGGGGTGGATTCAGGAGATATCCATTCTTCGAAAACAGTTGTTGGCCATCCCAATAGCCACGCACCCCATCCAGTTTTTCGCTCATCAGCCAACCACTTATATCAACCTGCTCCGTATAAACTTTTGGTAGCATCGGTTCAGTAGCACGGCTCTGCCCTGCCGACAACAGTCCACAGCACAGCAGCAGACAGATCATTTTACTTAAACTCAGATGTAACAATTAGCTCTCCCCAGATTCAGGACTGTTCACAACCTGATTGATTCTAACAATGATATCTGTACTATTTCTGACTGCAAAAATATCTGGGCGAAAAAATCACTCGCAGCCAATCTCCAAATATGCAATTCTCACCCTGTTGAAATCTCCAGAGAGAATCCGAAATGGCTCTTAATATAAATAGTCCACTTTATCAGTCCATTTATAATCGGGTACGCCAGGTACCACCAGGTTACGTGGCCACCTACGGTCAGATAGCCCGACTGGTCGGTTGTACAGCACGCACCGTTGGTTTCGCCATGGCAGCTCTGCCAGCCGGTAGCGATATTCCCTGGCAACGGGTGATTAACAGTCAGGGCAAAATCAGCCCACGGACTGATGGCGAAGGAAACATTCTACAATGCGACCTTCTCGAAGCTGAGGGGCTCCACTTTGACCAGAAGAGACAGATCGACTTGGATCAATATGGCTGGAAATTTCTGAATATTGGAGTTGAATAAATAATGAAAATCACAGTTCTGGTAGACAACAATACCCTTATTGACAGATATTTTCTTGCAGAACCGGGTCTTTCACTGCTCATAGAAGATGATGAAACGACCGTTCTCTTTGATACCGGCTATTCTGATATTTTCCTCAAAAACGCTTTAAAGATGGGAAAAGATTTGACCAATCTCGATTATCTGGTTCTTTCACACAACCACTTGGATCATACTTGGGGTCTGGAGCCGCTGATCAGATACTTTACCGAATTACAGATCGAACGGCACCCCTTTAAACGCCCTACTTTGGTGGCTCACCCCGAAGTTTTTGTCAGTGTGAATGCAGCAGGCCTGGGAGAAGTTGGTTGTCTTCTTTCTGAGGATAAATTAGCGAAGCACTTTCCTATCCAATTAAGTGCACAACCAAAAGTTCTCAGCTCTAAATTGACGTTTTTAGGAGAAATTCCCCGGCGAAATGATTTTGAAAAGAACCTCACCTTTGGCCGAAAAGAGGGGGCAGAAGAGGATGATCAGGTCATTGATGATTCTGCTCTCGTCTACCATTCTCCCGAGGGACTGATCATTATTACCGGATGTTCCCATGCTGGCATCTGTAATATTATTGAGTATGCCAAAGAGGTGTGCGGTGATCAGCGTATCGTCGATATTATCGGTGGGTTTCACTTACTTAATCCTCCCGCCCAGCAATTACAGGGAACCCTTTCCTACCTGGATGCGCTGCAGCCAGAGGTGGTCCATGCCTGCCATTGCACTGATCTCTCATCAAAAATCGCCTTGTCCAGAGTTATCCATCTCAAAGAAGTAGGCGTTGGGCTGTCAATCAAGTATGATGCCTGATCCTTTCAACTATTCAGTTCCTTCGGAGATGGGATCGTGACGCCCATGGCAAGGGTGTTTATTGCCAGGGAAGGCAACCATGGATGGGTGAAATGTGTCCCTTACAATGGGCGTTGCGAGCCCATTAAACTGAATAGCTACAATTTTTTACGAAATAAAAACACCTGACCGGACAACTTTGTCCTTTGGATAGTAAAATGAATGATCCTCAGCCTGATCCAGAAAACGAACCAACCAATGACTATGAACCGGTTGCCTATCCGCCACCAAAAAAAAAGAGTCTGCTACGCAAATTCGGACCGGTTGGACTACTGCTGTTCTACATTTTCGGCAAACTCAAATATTTAGGAGTTCTCCTCCAGATTGGCAAGTTCAAAACTTTTATTACCATGCTGATCAGTATCTGGGCTTATGCCATGTTTTGGGGTTGGCCCTTTGCAGTTGGTTTTGTGGCGCTGTTATTCATTCACGAAATGGGGCATGTTGCCGCATTACGGATGATGGGGATCAAAGCGACGGCACCGATGTTTATCCCCTTTATGGGAGCCGTAATCGGCATGAAGCAGATGCCGGAAAATGCTTTTGCCGAAGCGGTGATGGCTTATGGTGGCCCGCTACTCGGCACTCTGGGAGCAATTGTCTGTGCCGGGATCGGCCTGCTAACTGGTAATCCCTTCTGGTACGCTCTGGCCATGACCGGTTTTTTACTCAACCTGTTTAATCTGTTGCCGATCTCCCCTTTGGACGGCGGACGGATCATCGGCGTCATCAGCCCCAAGCTCTGGATTGTCGGGTTGATCGGGGCAATCGCTCTGTTCTATTACACCTGGTCACCAATTATTGGTCTGATTATTATCATGGGGAGCTTCCAGATTTATTCATCGACAAAACGCTCAGCAACAGAAAAAGCTCGCTACTATACGGTGACTCCGGGTAAACGAATCGGCATGGGTTTGGCTTTTCTGGCTCTACTGGCAGTCACCTCAGGCGGCATGCTGGCGATGAAGATCCCTCTCGATAATTTCCAGAGATATGGAAGTGTCACCCAGGAAGTACCGGAAGATAATAATTCGTTGATTCGAATCCGCTAGGAAGATTTATGTTTCGCTCTATTTCTTTATTACTGATCATGCTTGGAGCTCCATTTTTCGTCTACGGTGCGGAAGATAACCCCTGGACGCACAGTTTTTACTTCGAAAACGACCTTTTCATCGGCACCGACAGCGACTACACCAACGGGATGAAATACTCGGTTATTTCTCCCGATCTTGCCCCACACGTGCCGTTGAGCCGAACTGCAAAAATTCCACGCATGGCATTGGATTTTTTCCACCACATTCCTCTGATCAAAAATGCTCCTGCTGAAACTGGCCACAAGGTTGAACTGGCTCTTGGACAGAGCATGTACACCCCTCAGGATATCAGCCGCTTTGACCTGATCGAGGATGATCGCCCTTACGCCGGATACAGCTATCTGGCAATGTCATATCATCAAAAAAGTGATGATGGAGAAGGCTGGAGTCAGATGGACACGACAGAAGTTCAAATTGGCATTGTCGGCCCTTCTTCGTTGGCTGAAGATGCACAAAAATTTGTTCACCGGATACGCAATCTGCAACGGCCAAACGGTTGGGAGCATCAATTAAAAGATGAACTGGGGATGACATTGGCATTTGAGCGCAAGTGGCTCTATCACCCCACCAGCCAGCGACGTTTTTGCGCTGACGCCATTACCCATGCAGGAGTCACCTTAGGGAATGTCATGACTTATTTTAATGGCGGATTTGAAGTACGGGTGGGTTGGAATATTCCCCGCAGTTTTGCTGTTTCACTGATCCGCCCCGCCGGAAGTACCTGGAGCACCCTAGATTCCAACCTCAGCATCTATCTATTTACTGCGGTCAACGGACGTGTCGTGTTGCGGGATATTTTTCTGGATGGCAATACTTTCCGTAGCAGCCATCATGTCGATAAAAAAACACTGGTCGCCGATCTGTCAACTGGGATAACAGCAAGATTTAAGCGGCTTTCTCTGAGTCTGGTGAACACCCACCGAACCCGTGAGTTTGAGCAACAACCCCATCATCATGATTTTGCTTC
>JAYEME010000120.1:0-13359 GCA_034717915.1 Thermodesulfobacteriota bacterium | reverse complement strand
GCTGCGATTCTTCGTGGGTCGTAAACTTCGGGACAGCCCCCGATGGGTCTGGGGACAGTCCCAAGTTTACTGCAATACTGCTTAAACTAGCACCACTCGGGACACGTATCAAAGATATGTCCTCTTTCTATTTGATATTTTCTGGATTTGTGAATGATCGAAGGGAAAACAAGCGGCCTTAAGGCAAGTCAAATTAAGGCACTGGAGCGGATTTACCGGCGTAAATTACCTGCCAATGAGATGATTACCGGTGAATTGGCGCGCTATTTAACCGAATTGTCACACGAGTTGAAGCGTCAGCTTGGTTTGATTATTGATCGCTCTGGGTCGATTCAGTATGTCATTGTTGGCGATGACCGGGAAATATTGATCCCCGATCTTTCGCGATACGCTCTGGGTCGGAGTGGCTTGCGTGGTTTGCGTTGTGTGCATACCCATTTAAAGCAGGAGCCTTTAAGCCGGGATGACTTGACTGACCTGGAACTGCTACGTCTGGATGTTATGGCGGTTATTGGTGTTGGTGAGGATGGGTTGCCAAGCCAATTTTTTTATGCGCATTTATTACCGACCAAACAAAAATCGCAAATTGAGACCGTTGAACTGAGGGATTTCCATCGCCTTGATCTTGATTTTTCTACATTTATCCATGCTCTCGATCAGGAAATGGAGCGGGTTGCTGCCGAGACAATCGATCTTGCTGATGGGCGAGAACGTGCCCTGTTGATTTCTGTCGGGCAAGCGAGTCGGCAGAAGGTTGAAGACTCCATGGCTGAGCTTGATGAGCTGGCTCGAACCGCCAACCTTGTTGTAATCGATCAGGTTATTCAGCGTCCTCGTAAATTTAATCCCCGGTTTTTGGTTGGGGAAGGAAAACTGCAGGAAATCATCATTCGCGCTCTACAGCAACGTGCAACGTTGTTGGTATTCGATCAGGACTTGACCCCGAATCAGATTCGTTCAATTTCGGAAATCACTGAAATGAAGGTTATTGACCGCAGTCAGTTGATTCTGGATATTTTTGCCAAGCGTGCACAATCCCGGGATGGTAAGGTGCAGGTCGAACTGGCACAGTTGAGATATATCCTTCCCCGTCTGTCGGGAAAAGGGACTGCCATGTCCCGTCTCATGGGTGGAATCGGGGGGCGTGGGCCGGGTGAAACTAAGCTGGAAACGGATCGAAGACGTATCCGTGATAAAATCCGGCGCTTGGAGAAGCAACTTGATTCTCTCGGGCGGGGGCGGGTACAGCGGCGACAGAAACGGATTCGTGCCGGGCTGCCGATTGTTTCTATTGTGGGCTACACCAATGCCGGAAAATCAACTTTGTTGAATGCGCTGACGCAGAGTGATGTCTTAACTGAAAATTTGCTCTTTGCTACCCTGGATACAGCGACGCGACGGCTCCGTTTTCCCTTGGATCGGGAAGTGATTATCACTGATACAGTCGGTTTTATCCGGGATTTACCTCCCAGCTTGATCGGTGCCTTTAAGGCCACATTGGAAGAGTTGGAAGATGCTGACTTGTTACTCCACTTAGTCGATCTGTCAAATCCCCGTTTTGATGAGCAGATTAAATCGGTTGATAAAATTCTTGATGATCTGGATTTGGGCACCCAACAACGTTTGTTGGTCTTCAATAAAATTGATCAGGTTTCAGCTGAGGATCTGCCGCATATCTGCCGTCGTTATGAGGCAGTTTCGGTCTCTGCTCTCAAGCGTAAAAGTTTTGGCCCTTTACTGGACGAAATGCAGCGGCGCTTCTGGCCAGAAGAAGAAGCCTCTTCGCTTTCTAAAACCGGATTCAGGTAAAAGTTAAACTTGACTTTAATCCCCATTTTTACTAGGCTATGGTTAGTTATGGCTAATGTTTGGCAGCGTGGTTCAGAGATTATAAATGATTAAGTATTTTTCAATATTGTTATTGCTACTTTTTTTTGGTTGCCAACCAGCGCAGCAGATGATGGGTATTTTCCCCCATAGCGAGGAAATTCCAGAGTTGGTTGCAACTGAGGAAGAACCCGTTCAAACACCATCAGCAGTTATTGAGAAAAAACAACAACCTGTGATCTCAAAACTTGAACTGCCCACTGCAACACCCCCCCCAACACCAATTACCGAATATTTGCAAACAAATTCTGTACTACCCTATGTTGGTGATTTTCCCCTGAGCGAGCATCCCCGGATTGATAAATTGGTTAAACGCTATAGCGGTTCAAGCAAAAGAACATTCAGTCTCTGGCTTGAAAGAGCTGGGCGCTATATACCAAAAATTCAGAGGGTGTTTGCTGATGAGGGTGTTCCCCTTGATCTGGCCTATCTGGCAATGATTGAATCTGGATTTAATGTCCGTGCTTACAGCTGGGCTCATGCAGCGGGTCCCTGGCAGTTTATCGAAAGTACTGGTGGGTTGTACGGTTTAAACAATGACTGGTGGCAGGATGGACGTTTGGATCTGGAAAGGTCAACCCGTGCGGCAGCTCAGCATTTAAAATATCTGCATAAGCGTTTTGATGGTAATTGGTTTTTGGCAGTAGCTGCCTATAATGCTGGAGGCGGGACAATTCGTAAGGCGGTTAAAAAAAGTGGTAGTCGGGATTTTTGGGTTTTGACTGAAGGTAATGTGCTACGGGAAGAAACCAAGAATTACTTGCCAAAATTACTGGCAGCTTTGACTCTTGTCAAGGGTCTGGAGGCCTACGGATTTGATGATTTAAATTTATCTGAGCCCCTCGAATATGAAACTGTGACAATTGAAACGACGACTGACCTTGAGATAGTCGCCAAGTTTTGCGGTATCAGCTATCTGGATTTAAAAGAACTGAATCCTGCGTTGAAGCGCTGGTGTACTCCTCCTGGAGTGACGGATTATCAACTACGAGTCCCATTTGGCAGTGCCGATCAAGTCAGAGCTCTCTATTCTGAACTCCCCAAGGATCAGCGCGCAAGTTACCATCGACATCAGATAAAATCGGGGGATACTCTCCGGGGTTTGGCGCGAAAATATCATATTCGCGTCAATGATATTGTTGCGCTGAACAAAATTAAGAACCCACGGGCTTTGCAGATTGGTTTTAATCTTATCCTGCCGCTGAAGGAGGGATTTACTTCTCTTCCCAAAAGTACTTTGAAAGATAGTTATGTTCGTAGCCGTCGAAAAACTTATAAAGTACGCAGTGGCGACAGTCTCTGGTCAATCTCCCAACGTTTTGGTGTTACGCAAAAAGAATTGCGGGTCTGGAACAAGCTGGGTTGGAGTAACTTGCTTCGTCCCGGTCAGGTTCTTGCGGTTTCAAAAGCGGGACGTAAAGCTGTAGTAAAGGTCAAGCGACCAAAAGGACCGTCGCGTAAATTGGTTTATAAGGTTGTCTCCGGGGATACCCTTTGGGATATCGGTCGTCAGTTTAATGTTGCCACAGAACAGATACGTAGTTGGAATGCCCTTTCCCATGAACATGTTCTCCATCCGGGGCAAAAGTTGACTTTGATGGTTCCGACCAGCCAGCGGGGTTGATAATATCGCACTTTGCTTCTGACTCTGTGTTTTTTTCAGGAAACTTTCTTGTTGCATCGATTTCTCCTCCCTTCACTCAAAACAAAACATATCAGAAAAAGGGGTAAGTTGTCCCCACTGATTGTTTTGACTTTTCCTCTGCAGGTTGCTAAGGTTCGGCGCTGGAATATGCTGAATTTCAATCTCTTCTGTTAGCTATCGGTTAAAGGATTATCTAAAATGCTTAATATATTAATTTCAGTTGCCTGCTCAGCTTTGTCATCTGCCCTGATGATGAGGTTTGTCTCCCCTAACATGTGGATAGCCATGGCTGTTTCCGCTGTGGTCTTTGCCGCTATTTTTATGTTGCTTACCCGGATTACGATGAAAAAAGTGGGTGTTCTGATGGAAGTTGCCCAGCGGGATATGATGGCAAATCGGACTGACAAGGCGATTAAAGAGCTTCAGAATGGTTTGAAATATGGTGCCTGGCAGATCTACGTCAAACAGCAAATATACTCACAAATCGGAACTATCTATTACTTGAAACGGGATTTCAAAGAGGCGGTACCTTTTCTCGAAAAGGGTTTTGTCCGCAACTGGGTAGGCATGGCAATGCTGGCGATCACTTATATGAAAAAAAACAAAACCAGTAAAATGATTGAAACATTTGGCAAAGCAGTTTCGGGGAATCGTAAAGAGCCAATGGTTTACGCTGTCTATGCTTTTTGCCTGGATCGTGTTGGCGAACGAACTAAGGCAGTTGATGTATTGAAAAAAGGTATTTCTAAAACCAGTGATGAGCGTTTACAGGAAAATATGGATCTGTTGGGAGTCGGTAAGAAGATGAAGATGAAGGCTTTCGGTGATATGTGGTACCAGTTCCACCTGGAAAAACAAGGGGCTATTATCAAAAAGCAAACAAAAGCAATGACCGGTCGCCGCAAGCAAGTGTTACGCTAAGGATTTTCTATGGCTAAAAAGAAAAAAACTGCCAAAGCAAAAAAACAAGAATTCAATCGAGACCCCTTCAGCAACTTGAAGGGGTTTGCTGTTTCTGAACCAGAAAAAAAAGAACCGAATCCTCCAGAACAAAAAAGTTCTTATGAAAAGGTTTTTGGCTCCTTTACTGAGGAAATGGAGATGCTTGGTGTTGAACAGCTAGAGGTGGAAGTTGATATTGACGGGGATTTTTTCGAAGTCCCAGCAGTTATAGATAACTCTACAGATGAAACCAAAGATCAGACCGATGAAGAGTTGTTTTTTGCCGCAGTCAACGGCTTTTCAGTTCGTTTCGAGGATCATTTGCCAGAAGAAGGTCGACCTGAGGTGAAGGCCGTGCCACGGCGGATGAAACAATTGAAGCAAGGCACTCTGACTCCTGATGCTTTTCTGGATCTACATGGTTGTCTCCGTATCAAGGTTGTGGAGAAATTACGTCACTTTCTCCAGAATGCTCAACATCAGGGCTGGCAAACCGTATTGATCATTACTGGAAAGGGGTTGCATTCTGAGGATAGAATCCCAATTTTACGCGATGAAGCAGAAAAATTTTTATCAGGTGAAGGTAGGAAGCTTGTTGTTGAATGGAGCCGTGCACCAAAACAGTATGGTGGGGATGGCGCATTGATTTTGTTTTTGCGAAAAAAATGTAAATGATTTGTAAACCGATTCCTTTTAGGTGCGTTGAATGAGATAAGACACTTAACTCAACCCACAATAAAGGAGAAAAAAATGCAAAGTGTTCTGAAAATGTCCCTGTTTATCTGGTCTGTTGCCCTGATGCTTATGTTCGCACCTGTTGCTTTTGATTTTTCATCTGGCACCTTGATGTCTAGTACAGCCTCCGCTTTCGGCGGCGGTGGTAATGGAGGTGCAGGTGGCGCAGGTGGTGGTATGGGTGGCGCAGGTGGTGCTGCTGGTGAAGCTGCAGGTAATGCTGCAGGTAATGCTGGTGAAGCTGCAGGTAATGCTGGTGAAGCTGCAGGTGGCGGAACTGCAGATGGAACTTGTGATGGCAGTGGACCAGGAATGGAAGATGGTACCAATGTTGGATCGGTTCAGGCTCAAGATCAAGCTATGACCCAAACTCGGGAACGTGTCCGTGAGCAGGTTCGTGATCAAGTTCAGGATCCAACACAGGATCCAACACAGGATCCAACACAGGATCCAACACAGGATCCAACACAGGATCAAGTTCAGGATCAAGTTCAGGATCCAGCTACTCATCTGGATGATGAAGAGACAACGGTGGAAGCTTCTTAATTCCTGTCCTAAATCAGAACTGCCGTACGGAATTTCTAGAGTCACTGAGAAATCAACCGTACGGCAGTTTTGCGTCATTCTCCCAAGTAAAAATCTATCCACCCTTTTATCTATAACGAATCCCTTTAATTTTGAGTTGCTCCATGCTGATACGGAAAGTAGAGCCCCTTTCTTGACTGACATGGTGTGTTAGCCTATATTTTATTCGCTGTGGGTTCAATTCCCCGTTCCTTTGGGGCGCAAACAGGCTGAATTCCAGCGAAGCATCTGCGTAGTCAATATTCCGCTGCTTGTGCGGGGTGATTTATTCATCATTCTCAGACATATCGAGCTGTCGTAACGTGACATTGGTAGGGTTGGTTGAAATGCATCCAGTAACATTTCGCAAGTGGAAATTACGTAGAGAACAGCCTGAAGAAAACCAGATTAACCAATTAGCCAAGAAGATCGATATCCAGAATTTGACCGCCCAAATTTTGTTGTTGCGTGGAATGACAACGGCGGAGCAGGGGATTGAATTTCTTCAGGCAAAGCTGTCGGCATTGCCTGATCCCGATCTGCTGCCCGATATGACGATTGCTTGTGCTCGTTTAATGCAAGCTTTAGTACAGGGTGAAAAGATTGCAATTCACGGTGATTATGATGTCGATGGCATCACCGGCTGTACTCTGCTGGTAGAAACGTTGCGAGCTCTGGGGGGTGAGGTTGAATATCACATTCCCCTACGTTTGAAGGATGGTTATGGTCTCTCTGCGTCAGCTATAAAACAGGCGAAAGAGGACGGCTGCGCGCTGATTGTTTCTGTTGATTGTGGTGTTTCCGCTCAAGCAGAGGCTGATCTGGCAGCTGAGCTGGGTTTGGATCTGATTATTACCGATCATCATCAGCCTCCTGATAAACTTCCCGCCTGTTTGGCATTGATCAACCCACACTTGAAGACAAATAAATTTCCCTGGAAGGAACTGTCTGGTGTTGGAGTCGCCTTTTTTCTGCTGATTGGGCTGCGTCGGCACTTGCGTGAGAATGACTATTTTTCTGCAAGAGAAGAGCCTGATTTACGTCAGGGGCTTGATCTGGTTGCTCTGGGAACGATTGCAGATATTGTTCCTCTGGGCGGCGTCAACCGGATACTGGTGCGCAGTGGATTGCAGTTATTGGAGTCGGGGGTACGTCCGGGGGTTAAGGCATTAAAGCGGGTTGCAGACGTTAAGCAGGTTAGCAGCGGGGTAGTTGGTTTTCGTCTGGCGCCACGGCTGAATGCTGCCGGTCGTTTGGAAGATGCGGCTCTTGGGGTGAAATTATTGCTGGGTGAAGACCTGCAGGAGATTGATCCATTAGCTGATCTGCTGGATGATTTTAATCGCGAACGGCGGAAGATTGAACAACAAACTCTGGTTGAGGCTATTGCACTGGTAGAGGAACAGAATCTTCCGGAGCGCTACAGTATTGTCCTGGCCAGTGAAAATTGGCATTCGGGAGTGATCGGAATTGTTGCCAGTCGACTGGTGGAGCGTTATCATCGGCCAACTGTTTTGATAGCTATGGAGGGTGGGCAGGGAAAAGGTTCAGCCCGTTCGATCAGCGGTTTTAACCTTTATGAAGCGTTAAAGGAGAGTTCTGAGCCTTTGGACGGCTTTGGTGGCCATGCAATGGCTGCTGGATTATCAATTACGGAAGACAATCTGGAATCTTTTATGGTCGCGTTTGAACAGGTCGCTGCCGGCTGTTTGACCGTTGCAGACCTGGTCCCGGTTTCATACCATGATGGAGAAGTTTCCTTGTCCAGTTTCACGTTGTCTTTGCTGAGAGAACTGGAAACACTGAATCCTTATGGAGCAGGAAATCCTCAACCTGCTTTTGTCAGTCGCAACTGCCGGGCTTATTCAGTGAGAATTCTGGCTGATAAACATTTGAAGTTTGACCTGGAGCAGAATGGAGTTCGGGTCGGATGTATCGCTTTTGGGCAGGCCGAACGATTTGAGCAGTTGAATGGAGAAATTGATTTGTTGTATCGTCCAGGTATAAACCAGTGGCGCGGGAAGGAATCGATTCAGTTGCAGGTTGTTGATATTCGTACTTCAGATTGTGACTCATCATGACGGATCAATTCACAAAAAAGCTGAAAGAGTTGGCGGGTCTAGAGATCGGCAGGGTCACTTTGGATGAGCCGCTTTCCTTGCACAATAGCTGGAAAATCGGTGGTTTGGCTGATTTATTTGTTGAACCTGATAATTCCAGCCAGGTCGCTGAAATCTTACGTTTTACTCATGAAAATGAAATTCCATTGGCCGTTATTGGACAGGGCACAAATCTCCTTTTTGATGATGCCGGTGTCCGTGGAGTTGTGCTGAAAATCGGTGAACGGATGGCGGATATTCAAATATCTGGTAGCTTGATTGTCGCTGGGGGTGGAGCCTGGGTTCCGCAATTATCGCGGATGTCAATGCGGGCGGGTTTAAGTGGACTGGAACATTGTATCGGGATTCCTGGAACCGTTGGTGGATTGGTGATGATGAATGGTGGCAGTCAGCGGAAGGGGATTGGTGAAAATATTGTCAATGTGACGATTGTTGATAAAACAGGTGCAACTCAGCTTCTCACACAAGCGGAATGTGATTTTTCTTATCGCCATAGTGCCCTGCAGGGAACCGATTGTGTTGTTGTCAGGGTGGAATTAAATTGCCCTGTCGGGGATAGCAAAAAAGTCCGTCGGGAAATGATTGAAGATCTACGCACCAGACGTTACAAGTTTCCCCGAAAACAACCGAATTGTGGGTCGGTTTTTCTCAGCAGTACAAAAATGCACGCAACTGTCGGTCCTCCGGGGAAAATTATTGAAGATGTTGGATTAAAAGGAGAGCGAATTGGGCAGGCTGAAATCTCCCACCAGCACGCCAACTTTATTGTTAATTTGGGGAAAGCAAGCTCGACAGATGTTCTTTTGCTGATTGCTCGTGTACGCCAGATTGTACAAGAGAAGATTGGTTTTGATCTGCACTGTGAAGTTCGTTATGTTAGTCCACAAGGGGAGATAACTCCCGCCCACCTCAAAGCTGATGAAATCAACCGATCAGCTAAATAGTGCATCCAATTCATCAAAATTAAATCGACTTTCTGATAGCTTTTTGATCATGTCGATTTTTTCTTTATCTTCAGCCAGCAGTTTATAAACATCCTCATTGATGGTTCGATAGAGTTGACCTGTTGTATGGTTGGTCGTGCGGAGATAAGGAATTTTGCTTCGGTCGATAATTTGTTGGGTGATAGCGCTGATTTTATGGATCCCTGGAATTAACAGCCCGACAATTTTATTCCGATAATCGGGAATCTGATACATGTTTGACAAAGTGACCAGTAATTCATCTCGGCTGCTGGTAACAATCAACAGTGTATCGTCTCGTAGCAGTTCGGTGACCCTCTGGGTGGATGGTGCCCCGATCTGCAGATGATGAATAATCCGTTTTACATCACGTTTGTTGCCGGAAAGTTGTAGATCAAGGATTTTTGCGATCCGGTTCAGGGTAGGATTTGCGAGTACCGGCTGATAATTGAAACCACCAAGCACTTTGAAAGATTCGCCGGAAAATGCTTTTTCCAGGTAATTGAGAGTACTCTCCCGTTTTTCTGCCAAAAGTTTATTGGGCATGATGGCGCGAACTTCAACTCCCTCTTTATCAAAAAGGGCTTTGTTCATATAGACATTATCTATGACGTTGCCGATTCCGCCGCCCGTGATCATTAAAACTTTGGCACCCAGTAATTTGGCAATCCGGGCGTTGGAAAGGTTAACAACTGAGCCAACTCCTGGATGACCGGAACCTTCGATGATTATAAAATCACATTTCTTTTCCAGTGCAACACAGGCTTGCAGTATTCTTTGTTCCAGACCCTGTGAATCAAGCTCACCATCCAGCGCTTTGCGGGTTGAATCCGGATGGATGACCACTGGCGACATGTGCGGCAGGTTGTGCCCCATGTTAAAAACTTGACAGATAACAGCAGCGTCCTTGTCAACCGTGAGTCCTTTATATTCAGCAACTTTGGGGCCTAACGGCTTGATAAATCCAACCCGGCGATATTTCTTTTTTGCCAGATGAACGAGTGGCAAACTTGCCGTTGTTTTTCCGATGTCCTGTCCCGTTGCTGCAATAAAAAGTTTTTTAGCCATTTCTGGTCTCCAGACCGTGTCGCGTTTTGAAAGTGGTATTGTTCTGAATTCGATCAGCCTGTGAGGCCAACTTCACGGGCAAGCTCTTCCCATTTTGACAGACTCCGTTCAATCATGCCATCTTCAACACAATAAGCGATACGGAAAAAACCCGGTGCGCCAAACCCCGAACCCGGTACCAGCAGGATGTGATATTTTTGTGCCATGCGGATAAATTCCATCTCGTCAGGCAATGGGGACTTGGGGAAGAGGTAAAATCCGCCACCCGGCTTGACCATTTCAAAGCCGAGTTCGGTCAATTTGTTGTAGAGCAGATCCCGTTTGTATCGGTACTCTTCAACATTGACACTGACTCGCTGCAGGTTTGTCACCAGCCGCTGCATCAGAGCTGGAGCATTGACAAAGCCAAGTACCCGATTACAAAAAATTGCCCCCTGCATAAACAGATCAACTTCGGCCATTGCTGGGTTTGCCGCAAGATAGCCGATCCGGTCTCCCGGCAGAGCAAGATCCTTAGAATGGGATGTGACGATAATCGAGTTTGGAACCGCATCAAAAATAGGGGGAACGGTTTCACCGAAACTGATCCGGGCGTAAGGTTCGTCGGAGATTGCAACGATGGTGCTGCCAAACTCTTGTTCTTTTTGTTGCAGCAGTTCCCCTAGTTTGTTGAGGGTTGCTTCGGGATAAATAACTCCGGTCGGATTATTGGGAGAATTGATAATGATGGCTTTGGTGCGTGAGTTGATGGCGCTATCAATTGCATCAAGATCGGGTTGAAAATCATCTTTCGTGACAACTTCAACCGGAACACCACCCTGATTATCGATATAGAATTTATATTCGACAAACCAGGGGGTGAGGATAATAACTTCATCCCCTGGATTCAGCAGTGTTTTCAGCACGACATTTAATGCGGCACCGGCACCACAGGTCATGACTATCTGATTCAAAGTCACCGGCTGTTTGCAATTTTCAGCAATCACTTCAGCCACGGCAGCTCGGGTTTCGTCATAACCGGCGTTATTCATATAGCGATGCATCCCCGGTGTGGGGGTCTCGGCAATTTTTTTCAGTTCCTGATGGAGTTCTTCCGGTGGTTCCGTAGTGGGGTTGCCCAGAGTAAAGTCAAAAACATTTTTCTCACCATATTGTTGCCGAAGAGCGGCCCCCTCTTCAAACATTTTACGAATCCACGAAGATCCTTCAATTTGTGCTTTTATTTTAGTTGCGATGGGCATCCCGGTGTCCTTTTATTGATTGAGTAGTCTTGAACGAAAGGTAGATTCTAGCCGTGGTAAATCGGTGGGTCAAGCTGGTTTATCTGTTTGTGGAAAGGTGATATTTATGACCAGGGAATTTGCTGCGAACGTTGCTATCCGGCAATTGAATAAATTGTCCCTGGAACTCCAGACTGCTTACAGTCCAAGGAATTTGATGGCACCACCACAGAGGAGAACGGTGAGCCCTGCCAATGCGTGGGAGTATCTCTCCACATGCGGAAGCGAAACCTTGGAAAGACCGTAATATGATACCATGACGCAGGCGAACATCGTCAGGATTGTCACGAGCCCGAACACCATGGCCACAGCTACCACCGCCCAGACGCTTGACTTTGCTGCGGGATACATGATGAGTGGGATCAGGGGCTCGCAGGGACCCAGCAAAAAGATCGTGAAAAGAACCCACGGAGTCAGATTGCTGGTGGCAGCACTACCGTGAATATGGGAGTGACCGCCGATATGTGAATGGTGGTGGGAGTGGGGCTCCCCGTTGCGGCGCCCATGCCGGTGATCGTGTGATCTCTCCCGGACAGCCCGACGGATGCCCCACAGAAGGTAGATCAGGCCGAAGGCAATTAGAATCCACCCGGCCAAGTCGCCTCGGGAGGATTCGACCGACTCCAGTCTGAAGACGACGATGCCAAGAGAAACGCCGACAAGACCCAGGATGATGGAACTCATCACGTGCCCAAGTCCGCAAAGCAATGTCACAATCGCAGTTTTCCTACCACTCCAGCCCCTCGCCTTGGACATGGCAATGAATGGCAAGTAGTGGTCCGGTCCCAGAACCGTGTGGATGAACCCAATGCTGGCTGCAGTTCCTCCAAGGACGAGCATTTCGCTGATCACGACATATCTCCTCTCAGTTACTGTTGCCCAATCGGCGGAGCTGAGTAGCGAGGATATTTTTGCGTTGTATAGGGGAAATACAGCAGCCTAACTCCAGTAACTTGTTCCGTCTATCTACTCAAAAAGAAAAAATACAACGTCTCTGGCAGCGTTGGATATGGACTTCTAAACGGCTATCACGACTATAATAGTGTTATTGGGAAAACTCGCCATCTTCTCTAAAAACAAAAAATACAGCAGGAACGAGTATCAAACCCTCAATCTGCGGCATGTGGTATTTATCTGGTTTTGATATTGTTCCCCTCAGTACGAATGAATTTTGATGAAAATAATGATGAAAGCCTATCATGTCAAACGCTGCAGGTTCAATTGATTTTCGAAGCAGATTAGGTTACATTTTTCCACCTTCTGAATAACTTATTGAAAGCAGATCCTTATGGCAGATAAAGATTTAAATAAATTACGTGGGCAGATTGACCAGATTGATAATCAGATCCTTGATCTGCTGAACCAGCGTGCCCGGGTTGTTACCTCTGTAGGCAGGGCTAAAGAGGGGAATCAGGGCGCCTTCTATGTGCCAAGTCGGGAAAAGGCGATTTATGAGCGCTTAACCGGGCAAAATCCTGGCCCTTTTCCTAATGAATCGGTTTGTAAGGTTTTTCGTGAAATTATTTCGGCATCCTTGAATCTGGAACAGCCGATGAAAGTTGCTTTTCTTGGCCCGCAATCGACATTTACCCATCTGGCGACCATGGTGCAGTTCGGCTTGTCTGCACAGTTGGTTCCGTTGAAAAGTATTCCAGCGGTGTTTGAAGAGGTTGAGCGAGGGCGTGCCCAATATGGGGTGGTGCCGGTTGAAAACTCGACTGAGGGTGTGGTTAATCACACTCTGGATATGTTTTTCGATTCTGACCTGCAGATGATTGCTGAAATTATGCTGGAAATTTCCCATAACCTCCTGTCAAAATCGGGTGATATCGGACAGATCAGTAAAATAGTTTCCCATCCGCAACCTTTGGCCCAATGTCGCCATTGGCTTGAGAGCAATATGGCCGATACGCCTCTTCTTGATGTTGCCAGTACCGCAGCTGCAGCTCAGATGGCAGCCGAAGATGACTCGGTGGCGGCGATTGCCAGTCATGCGGCGGCAGTTCAGTACAATTTGCAAGTTGTTAAAGCTAAAATTGAAGACAACCCGCATAACTTCACCCGGTTTTTGGTGATCGGCAAGAAAACTCCGGAAAAGAGTGGTGCTGATAAAACCTCAATTATGTTCAGCGTCAAGGATGAACCGGGAATTCTCT
>JAYEME010000119.1:0-13403 GCA_034717915.1 Thermodesulfobacteriota bacterium | reverse complement strand
AGAGCACCGTTGATAACGGTGTGGGAAATGCTCATTAACTGGACATTGAGAACCAGAGGAAAAAAGAAAAAAGCAATCTCCCGGGTGGTCAGACCCTTGTCATTCAAAGGAGGGCTCAGGAAACAGCTGTAACAGATCGGTTGATTGCTCAGCATGGAAATCGGTTATCAGACCGTCGTTGTGTCCCACTCCATAGGCGCAGAAGCAGGTTGCTGTTCCCGCTTTGCGGCCAGCATAGATGTCAGTGTGATGATCGCCGATCATAACCGCCGATTTCGGATCAGCACCCAGACCTTCCAGCGCCTTGACGACCGGTAGCGGATGGGGTTTTTTTTCTGCATAACTGTCACCACCAACAATTATTTTGAAATAGCTGCTCAGATTCAGTCCCTCAAGCAGCTTTACGGTTAATTGATGTGGTTTATTGGTGACGATGGCCATTTTGTCTTCTGGATGACAGCTCAGGAATTCTTCAATCCCCGGAAAGCAACAGGTGTGATCAAGCAAATGTTCATCGTATAACTGCATAAATCTGTCCCGGTGCCTGGTCTGATAGAGGGCTTCTCCAAGGCTACGTTTGACCAGGGCAGTCACGCCATCACCAACCATGTCACCGACCTGTTTTTCCGATAGTGGTGGGCAATCCAGTTCAGCACGAAGCAAATTGAGGGAGAGGGTGAGATCGGGAACCGAATCAACCAGAGTCCCATCGAGGTCAAAGAGGAAGTAATTTATATTTTTCATTTCAAGCCTTTTTATTTCGAGCGCCAAAAATTGCAGTTCCAACTCTCACCAGGGTTGCACCTTCTTCCACAGCCACTTCAAAGTCACCGCTCATTCCCATTGAGAGTTCCGTCATTTCAATGCCGGGAAGGTTTAATTTGCTGATATGTTCAGAAAGTTCGCGCAGTTGCCTGAAGAAGGGGCGAACCTGTTCAGGATCGTCAGAATGGGGAGGAAGACACATCAGTCCTTTAATTCTCAAGTTGGATAATGGGGCAACCGATCGCACCAGACTCTCCAGATCTTTGGGAGCACAGCCCGACTTGCTTGCTTCATCACCAACATTGACTTGTAGCAGAATTTCGACAGGGTCATCAATCTTTCCCCATTGGCGGTCGATTTCCTCTGCAAGAGAAAGGCGATCAATAGAGTGAATCATGACGACTTTGCCGCGTAGATATTTAACCTTGTTACTTTGCAGCCCACCGATGAAATGCCATTGAACCGGCTCTGTGACCAGCGGCTCTTTATCACGAAATTCCTGAACATAACTTTCTCCAAACAGTTTTTGTCCGGCATGAAAGGCTTCTTCGACCTGTTCGGCCGGTTTCACTTTGGATACTGCAATCAGCTTGACATCTGCAGGGTTGCGTCCGGACTCTTGACAGGCTTTGTCGATTCGATCATGGATTTGCGCAATATTGGCGGTAATATCGTTCATCAGTTTTGCTCCATTTATGTGCGTATGGTCAAATCCCCCTCAATCCCCCTTTTTCTAAGGGGGAAGTTGAATATCCCCCCCCTTAGAAAAAGGGGGGCGAGGGGGGATTTAGTTTTTTCCCTTTGTCATATCAACAGCGGCACACCCAGCTCTTTCATCGCCAGTGTCAGCTTACACAAAGGGAGGCCGACAACATTGGTGTAGCTCCCTTCTATCCTGGCAACAAAACAGATTCCAAGCCCCTGGATTGCATAAGCTCCCGCTTTGTCGGCAGGTTCTCCTGTCGCAATGTAGCCTGTGATTTCTGCTTCTGTCAATTGACGAAACCAGACTTTGGTGCTGACCGCTTCGGTGCGCTGTTCGCCAGTCAGCCGATCGATAACTGCATAGCCGGAGAGAACCCGGTGCTCACGTCCTGAAAGTTTTTTTAGCATCATTGCAGCTTCGTCTTCGTCTTCAGGTTTGCCAAGAATTTGTCCATCGCACAGCACGATAGTGTCACTGCCGATGAACCAACGACCCGCTATATTCTTCCGATTTGCAACTTCGGTCGCTTTGTCGAGGCTTAAGCGAACTACATGTTCTTCAGGCGTTTCTCCATCCAATACGTGTTCCTCTACACGGCTTGGAATGACCTGGAATTTGAGGCCTATCTGTTGTAACAATTCCCGTCTGCGTGGTGAAGCTGATGCCAGAATGAGCTGATCTTCCATCATCTATCCTCTCTGTTGACCTTGATAGGTTTCCACCACTGCGGCAGAGTAGCAAGAGCCCGTTCGGCCATGGCCAGGCGGCGGTCAGCACGTTTCATTTTGCGTTTCAGTTCCAAGGGGGGGAAGAGGCCGTAATTGATGTTCATCGGTTGAAAATTTGTGGTGTCAGCTGCTGAGAGGTGTCCCAAGAGGGAACCCAATGCGGTTTCCTTAGGTGGCGTAGAGATGGTTTCGCCACGCAGTTGAGTTGCGGCAAAAATACCCGCCAGAAAACCACAGGCAGCTGATTCAACATAACCTTCAACTCCGCTCAATTGCCCTGCTGCATAAATATTTTGAGCCGCTTTAAATTGCAGTGATGCGGTCAGACATTCCGGTGCGTTGATAAAGGTATTGCGGTGCATACTGCCGAGCCGAGCAAACTGTACCTTCTCCAATCCAGGAATGGTACGGAATATTCTCTGCTGCTCTGGATAGGTCAAACGGGTCTGAAATCCGACCAGATTAAACAGTGAGGCGTTCCGGTTGTCTTGACGTAATTGTAGAACAGCGTAAGGGATCTTCCCGGTTTTCGGATCGGGCAGGCCAACCGGTTTCATCGGCCCGAAAGAGAGGGTTTGTGCTCCGCGACTGGCCATCTCTTCGATCGGCATACAGCCTTCAAAGTGGATCAGTTTTTCGAACTCGCGCCCGGCAACCTTGTCGGCATCAACCAATGCTTGAACAAAGGAGAGATATTGTTCTTCATTCATCGGGCAGTTGATATAGTCATTACCACCCTTGTCATAACGGGAAGCACGCCAGGCAATATCAAAATTGATTGAATCAACTTCAACAATCGGCGCAATGGCATCATAAAAGTAGAGATGCTCACTTCCCGTTAATTTTGCCAGTTCAATAGAAAGGGTATCTGAAGTCAGGGGACCACTGGCAAGGATCGTCGTTCCTTCCATCGGCAGTTTGGTGACTTCTTCACGGATCAGCTCGATATCTGGTTCTGCAGTAATCTTGTCACTGATATATCTGGAAAATTCATCCCGGTCAACGGCCAGGGCACCCCCAGCTGGAACCGATGTCGCATCAGCCGCTTCGATAAGTAGCGAACCGCAGCGGCGCAGCTCTTCTTTAAGGCAGCCGACAGCATTATTCATCCCCGCACCACGCAGGCTGTTAGAACAGACCAGCTCAGCCAATCCATCACTTTGATGAGCCGGGGAAAATTGCAGCGGTTTCATCTCGTATAATTTGACCCGACAGCCCTCTTTTGCTGCCTGCCAGGCCGCTTCACATCCCGCTAGTCCGGCACCGATAATCGTAATTTGCATCGATTGGTCTCCTACGTGTGTAAAAACAGAAAGCCGGTCGAGCTGCGCAGCTCGACCGGCTTGATAATACTATGTTTCCAATAAATCAGCTCTCTTTTTTGGTTGCTGCTTTACTCTTAGTTGTTTTTTTTGCTGGAGCTTTCTTCGCGGCAGTTTTTGTCTCCGTTGCCTTTTTCTTTGGCACCGCTTTCTTTTTAGCCGTAGTCTTCTTTGGTGTGGCTGCTTTCTTTACCGGTGGAATGAGCTCTTTTTCCCAATCACAGTTTTCCTGCGGGCAACGCTGAACCGTACCCCACCGCTTGGTAGTTTTGATCTCTGTCAACGGCCAGCTACATTTTGGACAAGGCTCTTCTTTAGGTGGATTCCAGAGGGCATATTTACATTTGGGGTAGCGATTACAGGAGTAGAATATCTTTCCGTAACGACTCTTTTTTTCCATCATTTCCCCTTCACCACATTCCGGACAGGTGATACCAAGGGACTTGGGTTTTTCCAAGGGCTGAATGTTTTTACATTTTGGATAGCCACTACAAGCTAAAAATTTTCCATAGCGGCCAGTTTTGATCAGCATCGGCGATCCACATTTTTCACATTTTTCTTCCGATACAACCGGCTCTTCAACCTCTTTACCATCCGCATTCAGCGGCTCAGTATGGCGGCAATCGGGAAACCCGGAACAGGCAAGGAAACGACCTGAACGGCCGAGCTTAATTACCAGTTCTTTGCCACATTCGGGGCAAGTTTTATCAGTTTTTTCAGTCGTTATATCCGCTTTACTGACCTCTTGATCCTTGCGTCGCAGCAGGGCAATAAAGGGCTCCCAAAACTGTTTGATCAGTGGCGTCCAGGCTAACTCCCCACGAGAAATGGCATCCAGTTCTTCTTCCAGTCCGGCGGTAAAGTCGTAATCAACATATTGGCTGAAATGTTCTGTCAGCAGTTTAGTGACAACTCGTCCTGTATCCTCAGGAAAGAAGGTCCTTTTTTCCAGTCGAACATATTTTCTGGTGACCAGAGTATTCATGATACTGGCATAGGTTGATGGGCGACCAATACCATATTCTTCCAGCGTTTTGACCAGACTGGCTTCGGTAAAGCGAGGTGGTGGCTGGGTGAAGTGTTGTTCCGGGGTGAGTTGTTCTTTGCTGAGTTTCTCCCCTTCACTCAGTGGCGGCAGCAAGCCCTCTTTATTTTCATCATCACCGTTATCGGTTCCCTCGATATAGAGAGCCATAAACCCGGGGAAGCGGATAATCTGCCCGGTTGCTCGAAAACTGTAACGTTCACCGGCGGCGATATCGACCCTGGTCGCATCAAAAATTGCCTGGGTCATTTGTGATGCGACGGTACGTTTCCAGATCAACTCATAGAGTCGTTGTTGATCCGAGTTTAAATATTGCTTCAATTGTGCTGGAGTGCGGGCGACTGACGTTGGACGAACCGCCTCATGCGCTTCCTGAGCGTTCTTGCTTTTGTTCTTGAATACCCGCGGTTTTTCCAGGGCATAACTTTCATCGTAAAGATGGCAAATAACCTCACGTGCTTCACTGGTTGCAACTTTTGACAAGGCAACCGAGTCGGTTCGCATGTAGGTGATCAGACCGTGAGTTCCATCTTCGACCTTAATTCCTTCATAGAGTTTCTGTGCGACACTCATCGTTTTGCGTGCTGAAAAGCCAAGTTTACGGCTGGCTTCCTGCTGCAGGGTGCTGGTGGTAAAGGGTGGAGCAGGATTGCGTTTGCGTTCTTTCTTCTCCAGAGATGTGACCTGAAATTGGGCTTGTTCCAGTTCCACGAGGATCTCTTCGGCTTGCTTCTGGTTGCTGATGGCGTATTTGGTTAGATTTTTACCGTCGCAACTGTGAAGTTTTGCCGTCAATGGGCTTTTGGCAAGATTCGCCAGAAGAGCCTCAATGCTCCAATATTCACGTGGCTTGAATGCATCTATCTGATCTTCACGCTCACAGATCAGACGCAGTGCAACCGATTGAACCCGCCCTGCAGACAGTCCATAACGGATTTTCTTCCACAGAAATGGTGAAAGATTGAAACCAACCAGATAATCGAGAACCGAGCGCGCTTGTTGTGCATCGACCATATCACGATCAATTGTGCGTGGATGAGCCATTGCTGCATCGATGGCTGCCTGAGTGATTTCATTGAAAGTGACCCTTTTAACTGTGGGTTTTTTAGCGTGTTCATCAATACTGAGAGCTTCAAGAAGGTGCCAGGCAATCGCTTCACCTTCACGGTCAAGGTCAGTTGCAAGGATTAATTCGTCACTCTTGGCGACTTCCTTTTTTAGTACCCCGATATGTTTCTCACTGTCGGCGAGAACCTTATAATTTGGCTCAAAATTATTAGCAGTATCAACCGAACCCTGTTTGCTTGGCAGAGCGCGGACATGACCATAAGAGGCAAGAACTTTATATCCTTTGCCTAAAAATTTTTCGATGGTTTTTGCTTTCGCCGGTGACTCGACGATAACCAGTGACTGTGCCATTTGATTCCTCTATATGCCTCTTTTCCGACAGAAACCGGATGGGCAGATGTAAAAAAATTGTGTCAATTGCACAATTCCATATTTCAGTGGTAAATACGATCCCAGTTGTTTTCCAGGAAGCAGTCTATCTCTCGTAGCCAGAGGTTATTTGAGTGCGACAGAATGGTTAGAATTGTGATCAGCTTGATCTCTTGCTCGGTGGTCGGATCTTCTGTAGCGAGTATGGCTCGATCAATGATTTCTTCTTGTGCCTTATCTGAAAGCAATCCCATAGTGCGAACTTTGATTAAAAAACCTCTCGCTTCAGTTGTCAGTTTCTGCTGCTCCACAAAATTGAATACCCGATAGGTGGGTAGGTTCATCAGTGGAGTCACGAGTGCCGATTCAGCTTGAGGCTGTAAAGCAATCGTTTCCATCCAGGAAAAAGCATCATTGATCTCATCGGCATCAAACCCAGCCGACATCAGTTCCGTCTTCAACTCCTGTTCGCTGATCGGGGTATCTTCTGCCCCCAGAACATATTGGGCGATCAGGTTAACAATCGCCAGAACTCGCTCACGCAAATAACCTCCCCAAAAGGGTTGTAAGTTTACCTTTACCCACGTATGTAATTATTCCCAGGGAGTGTTTTTATCCCACCCCGGAGCTCTAGGTCGAGTAAAATAGCGGAAAGCTCCATGGGAGTCAAGCCGCATTCCCGGGCAATTTCGTCACTGTGTCGGGGCTCATGCCCGAGCATCTGGAAGACACTTAACGCTGGTTCGTCCAGTTGGTCGGTGAAATTATCGTATTGTATCTGTTTCTGCTCCGACGGTTGATCGGGCCAGAGTATTTGTAAAATATCTTCAGCTTCGGTGACCAGTTGAGCTCCTTCTTTCAGCAACCGATTGGTTCCTTTACTATTGGGGTTTTGCAGTGCCCCCGGGATTGCAAACAGTTCACGACCCTGTTCCAAGGCAAAGTCGCCAGTTATTAATGATCCGCTCTTTTCGGCAGCCTCGACAATCAATACGCCACGACTGAGACCACTGATGATGCGATTTCGACCTGGGAAATGGCCGGCAAGAGGTGGCGTCTCAGGTGGATATTCAGTGATGATGGCATTTGTCCGCTCGATTTCATGGAATAATTTGCTATTTTCTGGTGGATAAATTCGGTCAATACCGCAACCAAGGACAGCAATTGTCGCACCTTCGGCATCAAGTGCGCCTCGGTGTGCTGCACTGTCAACCCCACGTGCCAGACCGCTGACGATACAGATATTATGTCGCGCAAGAGTTGTTGCCAATTCTCGGGTCGAGACCAATCCAGCATTGGTGGCTCGCCGTGAACCGACAATGGCAAAACAGTTTTTTTCAGGTAATTTTCCGCGTAAATAAAGAAGAGCAGGCGGATCATGGATTTCGCGCAGCAGAGACGGGTAATCCTCATCCCAAAAACTGATCAAACGGACTTGTAGCGATTCCAAATTATGACGGATTTGCTGGAATTTTTGATCATTTTCAGCGGGAACCTTGTGGCAGAGGTTTTCTGTCAATCCTGCTTCCCGCCAATGTTGTGGTGGAGCGTGAAGTGCGGCATTGAAGCTTTTAAAATAGTGGAGGAGTTTAAATAGAGCAATACGTCCAAGCCCCGGCGTCAGGTGGAGTCTCAGCAAGTCCTGTTGTGAAGCATTCATTTATCCCCTCCCGAAAACGTTTTTCACCACCCTGTTAAACGGTCTGCAAATAAAAAAGGATTGAAAATCTCCAATCCTTTTTTATCACTTTTTCTTCTGCTGAAAAAATTTAATTGGTTACAATCGAAATTTTATCCCCAATATGAGCAGCATTAACACTCTTGATAATGATAGCTGAAGCTGTCTTGGCTTTGGTTTCGATGGTCACCGCGGCACCTAGAACGGCATCTGGCAATTGAATGGAGCCAGCTTGTTTGATGATTTCATCGGATGCTTGGCGTGGTCGGGAAAGGTAAAATAAATTCCCGCTTGTCAGACCATCATCACTGCCGAGATCAATGAAAATAACATCATTTACTGACAGAGTACTTTTCCTCTCTCGCCCTGCAATGATGTAACCTCCTTGATCGGTTGTTCCACGCTGTAGAGTAATCTCTTTGCGCTGGGGGATATATTCAAACAGTTCTGCACCCCGGGCAATTTCACGGAAAACTTCACCAATTTTGGCAACGACTGTGTCACCATTGATTTCAGTAACCTGCAGGAAGCCAAGATTATGCATCATGGTTCCAATCGGTTCGCTGGTCTCTGGGTGTTTGATTAAACCGCCACGCTCAAATAATCCGTAGGTATCACCGACAGCAACACTGGCTGTATCCTTCATTTTGAGGAAAACAATATCATTTTTTGTCAGTAAAATGCGATTGTCAACCGAATCAACTAACAGTCCCAGTGATTCTTCATCGGTGAGAATGAATCCATCACCACTTCCTGTCGATTTTATTTTAATTGATTCCGCCGCCACACTGGTCAAAGTTGGCGGTGCTATTTGGTCGCTATCTCCTGATTTTCCTGCTTCTGGATAGGCTGGGACGATTTCGAGGCGACCATCCAGAATACGCACCTTCTGTCCTGGAAAAATCAGATGCGGATTGGTAATTTCTGGATTTTTTGCCCAGACGTTTGGCCAGTAATACGGGTCAGCCATGTATCTTTCGGAAAGACCCCAGAGGGTGTCTCCTTTTTTGATTGTATAGATTTGTTCATCAGCGGCAATTGCCAGACTTGTTCCTGACAAAATCAGCAAAAGAACCAGCATCGATAACCAGCGAAAGAGTGTTCGTGTCATCAGTTCCCTCTCAGACAGAGCTGTAAACCGTTAATTTGTCGGTTCGTCGCTCCGGTAAATTTGTTGCGCTTCCTGGCTTTCTGGGAAGCTGTTGCGCAACTGTTCTAGGACGTTGTCGGCTTGTATCTGGAGCCCCTCCTGACGATAAATATGCGCCAATTGTGTTAGCGCCGCAGGGGCTTTATTCCGGGCATTTGGATTAGCAATGATTTGGCGCAGATTGCCTATCGCCAAATTTGTTTTTCCTTGGGACAATTGTGCACTGGCAAGCCAATAGCGAGCATTGGGAGAATATTGGTGAGCTGGAAAATCACGTAGAAATTCCTGGAATCCTATTTCAGCGGATGGCATCTGACCAGCAGCCAGACTAGAAAATGCTGCCAGATAGGATGAAGCTGACGCGGCGATGCTAACAGCTTCTTGACCAGGAGTTAATGGAACTGAGATCAAAGGTTGCCCAGGTGTTTCCAGGTTTCCCTGGATTTGGGCAGAGATTATACTTTCACCTGATATCTGTTGTTGGAGTTGCCCAAGTTGCTGTTGCAACTGCTGCAATTGAGTTGCTTGTTCCTGCTGTTGCTGTTTTATTTCAAAGAGCTGATCCTTCAATGCTCCGGAGGGGGCAAGACTCGGTGTCGGAGCACAGGAGCTGAGTAAAAGAACCAAGCCCAAAAAGGGGATGAGCCCAGTTGTCAGGAACGAAAGAGTCTGCTTCATGGTATTATCGAACTCCACACGATTTACACAAATAAAACAAGAAAAACTAATCTGTAAAAATTATAGTTTTCTTAACTGGTTGTCAAGCTGGAAAGATGAGAATACTCCAAAAAAGACTTTAAATCACTATTTTTTATGTTAACAGCCAGTTCATCCATAGCCCGAGCAGCTGCTAGAGCTTCCGGGTCAAGAGGCTCAGACATCGCTCTGATGTCAAAACTATCCCCTGGTTGGTTGTGTGCTGATGCAGAAACTCTCTCAACTTGAGAACCTCGTCTGCTGGGAAATCCTTGTATCTTGGTAGTTTGTTGGCAATAAAATCAGCTTCATCGGTAAACTGGAAATCAACATAAAAATGGTGTGTCGGGCTCAATAGCCAGCCATCAAGGCTTTGCATTGCTCTCACAGCTGCTTCTTTTTCTAAACTCTCATCACCACTTCCTGCGCCGAAACGCTTTTTGACTTCCAGAAAAGAACCACCATTTCCCGGTTCAACAACAATGATCCTGCCGTTATCGTTCAGCAGGTTTCCTGAATGGCGAAGGTTGTCGACCATATTATCGATTGGGATATGGTGTAGCGACAGGGTGTAGATAATGATATCAAAAGACCGGGCGGGGAGATTGGGGGTGCCGTCAGGGGTGTAGAGAAACTCGACATTTTCTGCAGTGACATTTTTTTTAGCTTGTTCCAGAACTTCAAAATTCAGGTCGGTTGCTACGATCTTAATCGCATACTTCGCCATTTCACTGGTCATCCGCCCATGACCACAACCGATTTCCAGAAGCGTTGCTCCGGTTAAAGGGGCATGGGAGTGGATAGCCTGAATATATTTGTTGTCAGGATCTAGAATCATAATGAATAGGGTCACATCTCAATTATCAATTATTTTCTTCTCAACGCAATCAATCAATTCCCGCAGTCCCTTGTCTTGCTCCGCCTTGTTTGCACATTGCTTACCCCGCGAAGAAATTGCCGCACCGGAAATTTTGCCGAAATATCGACCCAGTTCAGTACAGGATATGCGGCTGTGGCGTATCGTAAGATAGATGGCGATATCACGCGACTGGTTTCTTTTTCGTCCCTTGGCAAGGATATCAGCAGGATTGCACCCCACGACATCTGCAACCGTTTCGATGATGCGCTCCGGTGAAATCGCTGGTTTCAGCTTTTTCAATTGCGGGATATCCTTGTCCTCCCTGCCGTCGGATAAAAAGTTATCCTGAATCCAGCGGACGAAATCTGATCCACCTAAAATGCAGCCGCCGACACTCAGGCTGTCGGGATTTTTAAGGGTTTCCATGTCCGTCTCTTCAACAGAGGAACGGTAGTTATTGATAGCCGTTTTTCGTTGTTTGCCGAAAAATGTCAGCAGGGAGGTATTCAGCCAATCCGGCTTCTCTGTTTCACCGATAAAAACAGGGTAGCTGCTCCAGGTATAAGCCTGTGGAGTATCAACCATTTTTGCCCGAACCGGATTGAGATGGATGTAACGTGACACCTGAGTCAGGTATTCGTCGGCATCCACCAGAATGGCCTTGAAGCGCCCTTGGAAAAGATGCCCTTGTCGTTTACGTTTTTTGTTGAACCATGTTGCGTAGCTGACGTTTAGCCATTGGATTGTCGCGCTGAGATTGGCCTGTGGTGTTTCGATCAGCAGGTGGTAGTGATTTGTCATCAGACAATAACTGTGGATGACGATGCCGAATCGTTCAACAGCAGTTTCAAGATATGCGAGAAATACTTCACGATCTCTATTGGCTTTAAAGATATTTGCACCTGCGTTACCGCGATTAATCACATGGTAATAAGCACCGGGATATTCTATGCGAAGAGGTCTGGCCATATCGCCTCCGGAAACTGGTGGTGTGGGTGGGGACAATATGAACGGTTATGAAAGAAAGGTCAATGATTGATAATTGAGATGTGACCCCCCCATCTTTATGGCAACCAACTTTGCATAATTAAAGTTTATGTTAAAACCAACACTGTCAAGAGCCGCTAAGTAGCCCCAAGTCAACTTAAACGGTTGGTTCGCCAAGCTTTAGGGATTGTTTGATCGTTTTTGGATTACTCCGCAGATCAAGAATTCTCCATACTATCACTGATGATTTTTTCTATAGAGTAACACCGGGCTTATTCAACAAACGGTTCAGATTGTGGTTCGCTTCGCGATCACAATCTAACGCCTCAATTCAGCCGCCGACGAAGGAGGTCAGCTGGAATTGCCTTGTTATGCAATCATTTCTGTAACCAACAATTTAGGATGATATATATCCTTTTGCCTTTGTATGTTACACATGTATTTGAAACATTTTTTTATTTGGTAGCAATGGAATTCCCTTTTTAACTTGGCAACAACTTCAACTGAAATTGCATCGTTTTCTCGAATTGGTATTGTTGCATTAAGCAAATTCCAGGTATATGTCCATGCATCTCGTCCTTGGAGAAAAAGCCGCGTTTCGACATGGTCGGGTAATTCCGGAAGTTGGTATCCAATTTCATCCTTAATCTTGTACTTAAACACTCCAATCTCTTTTGTTGGCAAGCCAGTTGATGTATCTAATTTTCCCATAATCGTTTAAGCCTTACTAAATACAGAAATAACTCATTGATGCAGATAGTTCTTTCATCTTGTGCATAACGATTTTATAACCGGCGGCGATGCGAAGTTTCAGACACCACCGCAATTTGGTTTTGTTTTTCAATTTAAAACAGACGTATTTTCCGTCCGCGTTGATTACGTTGTTAGAAATGCTTTATCCTGAATGCGTAAAGATTATTTTTATATGTTTCTTTAGCTAGACCAACTCTTTTGTCTTTTAGAATGTTGTGCTTTTTACGCCCTTCGTTCATTTTAAACTTTAGAAGTTCTTCTTCTTCAATCATTTTTATTAAATGGTCTGGATTTGTTGGATTGAGTATGCTGATTAGCTCATCAATGAATTTTGATTGTGTGAATTTTGTATTATCTTCGATTCTAATGACTTCTTTTATCAAGACGCCGCCCAAATTGGTGCCGTCGCCAATTGTGAAGTCTATGCCTTTACGCTTGTATTTAGGGTTTATACTTTTCTTATGCACGTACCATTTTGAGTTTAATAATTGCCTATCTTTCGCTCTTTTAGATTTCAAAGAATGGCAATTTTCGTCCCGATGGCATTCCTGATTGTAATAATAAAACTCTACATTTGATATTTGGTAACTTGAGTTGCCGACGATTAGAACATGGTTGTTTATTAATTCATTCGCAATAGCATAAAAACATTCATCAATTTTATCGACATCTATATTAATCGTACTCAGTAGCATTATTGCTCCTAATTTCTAACGCCTAAATCAGCGGCACGGCTTTTTGCGTCCGCTGGATTTTTTTGTTATGTGTTTTTGTTATCTTTTAATAACTCCAATCCGCATGACTTACAGGAATTCTATTTAATTCATCTTTAATCTGTTTCCAGTTAGGTAAATAATTGTCCATATAATTTTTAAATCTGTCGTTGTGATTTCTTTCAAGTAAATGAATCATTTCATGTATCAAAATATATTCAAGGCAGTGAATCGGTTTTTTTGCTAATTCAAGATTTAACCAAATCCGTTTTTTCTCGATGCTACAAGAACCCCATTTTGTTTTCATTTGTCTTACATCATAAAAATTAGCTTTCACACCTATTTTCTTTTCCCAGTTCTCAATCAATTCAGGAAGCATATTTTTTAATTCTTTCCTATGCCATTCAGTTATAATTCTCTGTTTGTTTTCAAAACTTGCATTTTTTCGAACATATAAATCCAAATAAGTTTTTCCTTTTAAATCTACAAAGCCAGCTCCATCAGTTTCTTTTATTCTAAGCAGGTATCTTTTACCTTGGAAATAATGGCTTTCTCTTTCTTTAT
>JAYEME010000118.1:0-3284 GCA_034717915.1 Thermodesulfobacteriota bacterium | reverse complement strand
GGATATCTTGAATTTAACCGTTGGTCTCAAAATCATTTCACTTCCGATACCAACAGCATCGTCATGGATGATCTGATCGGCAAGCGAAATCGTTCCGTTACCAGCTACTTGCCGAAGGCCTTAACCAAATACGATACCGTAGTTATCCCTTGGGGAGCTCTGCATATGAAGGGGATTGAAAAAATTGTACTGGACAAAGGGTTTCAGCTTGAGAAAAGCCGGGAACGGCTGAGTATTGACTTTCTACTGCTCCCCTATGGGCAGTTATGGGGCAATTTGACCGGAGCGGGAAAGTAGTTGTTTGCTATTATTGTTGAAATTTCGGCCAAACATCTCCCCCCGAAAATCAAACAATCAGAAATTTCTCTACACAAATGATGCTTTCGCAAAAACTCATGGGATGGCTAAGCAAAAATTTCGTCCTACAAGGCCTGGTGGTTTTTCAGGGGCGAAGGCATACATAATGTATGTCGAGATCCTGAAAAAACACCGTAACGCCGTAGGTCGGACTTTTTGCGACGCCATCACAAATGGTACGACGATAAATCAAAGAGAATGCTTTGTTCTGAGCTCGGGAGCAACATCCAATAGCTGGCGATTATGCCATCGATTCAATAATAATTGCGCTGCCATAGCTCCCATCAAAGCCAAAAACATATCCCATTGAGTATCCCAGATATCCCCCTGGGTTCCCAGGAAAGCAGTTGCTGCTTCCCCTGAAAGCAATGCCGTCCACCATTCCACCATCTCATAGAAGGCACTGAACGCCAGACAGACACTGGTGACCAGCAGGAACAACCATTTGCCCGGCACCAGCGGCGAGCGGCGCAGGAGAATCTCGCGAGCCAGAATAGCCGGGATAAAACCCTGGGCAATATGACCAATACGATCATAATGATTACGGCTGAAATCAAACAAATCCTGTATCCAGAATCCGAGCGGCACCTTGGCGTAGGTATAGTGACCACCCAGAATCAGAATCAAGGCATGCAAACTGAGCAAACAGCAAAGCAACAGTGTCAACGGAAAGTTGCGCCAAGTCAGTAGAAGCAGGACAATACCGATCATGACCGGCACGGTTTCCAAAAACCAGGTCAGCTGGTCATAGGGATGATAAAAAGATACGGCCAAGGCGGTGAGAACAATTATCAACAGTATCAGGGGCAAGTTTTTCTTCATGAAGAAACCTCAAAAAGAGGGAAAATCAGTGCAGAAGCTGAAGAGCATCTTCGGCGGCGGCCTCTAAAACACCTGCATGGGCAGCCAGATCCAGAACGGTAATCCGTTCGCGGATGGCACGGCTGTTCAGAGCTGCCTGGACAAATTCGTCCTTGGTCAAGCGGAAAGCCTCAAGGTTAAAAGGGGCACCGGTTCGGGAAAACAGATCGGCAAAATATTCTGGAGGTTGAACTTGCTGAAAAAGAGCCTGCAACTCATCCCATTTCTCCGGCAGAAGAGCATCGAACTGCAATAAAGCCTCCCGCTTATTCTGAAATTGCTTGTCTACTTCCTCGGCATAGGAACCCCAGATGTCAGGAATCCGGGCTGCTGTCACGGTAAATAATTGCTTCGCCTGTTGCGGCAGATCCCTCTTATCCAATTGCGCCAAACGCCTGTAGCAAGCGGTTGAAAGAATGATTCCGATCCCAACCTGTAAACCATGCAGTTCCGGCTCCCGACCCGTGATTGGTTCGCGCATATCCCAGAAATGGGAGACCAGATGCTCTCCACCTGATGCGGGGGCACTCGATCCTGCCAGGCTCATGGCGACGCCCGACAATAGCAAACCATGAAATAGTCCCATCACCGCAGACGCATCACCCCTGCCGATCGCTTCAGGATTCTCGGAATAACGATGCTCAACCTCAGCCATCATTGCTGCGGGCAAACCACAGTAGCTACCGCTGAACAACAATGATTCACATTGCCAGTCGATATCAGAAACTACTTTGGCCAGTACATCACAAAAACCTGCCTGCCGCAGTTTAAGTGGTGCCTGCTGAATAACTTCGGGGATCGCATAAATTCTTTGTGGCGGGATAGCAGGGAGGGTTCTTTTGACCCCTTTGACCTTAATCGCAGCAATCCCGGAGGTATACCCATTCATCGATGGAGCTGTCGGCAAGCACCAGAAATCGATATTGTCTTCACTGGCGGAGTATTTACCCAGATCATTGATCGTGCCGGAACCGACCGAAATAACCAGCGCTACTTCTTTGGTGAGAGTACGCACGGTTTCAATCAGAGCTGCTGTTGCCACCGGATTGGAATCGAACTTATAGGAAGTGAGGTTGACCCCTTCACCCTGCAGCCGTTGTTGTAAATCGGTGCCAGCAATGGCATAGGTTTCTGGATCGAAAAGGAGCAAAACCGAGCGATCGCCATAAATAGCACGGCAGTCTTCCGCCAGAATCTGACTGGCATCCTTGCCCGAATAGAGGGTGACTTGTGGTGCTGGATGTTCAAAATTGCAGGTACAACCGACAAGACCCGTTTCTGGATCGACGACGCGAGGATGGTTGCAAATCTCTTTACTCATCAGCTATTTTTCTCTTTCAACCAGACCCTTGACAAACCAACGCTGCATAAACAGGACGACCAAAACCGGCGGCAGCATGACGATCAGTGCCCCGGCCATGGCGATGTGCCAATCGGGTGGATCTTCTGGAGAGGGTAGCAAATGGTGTAAACCGATAACCGCAGTGGTCATCTTCGGGTTGGTGGTGATCAACAGCGGCCAGAGATACTGATTCCAGCCGTAGACGAATTCGATGACCACTAATGCGGCAATATTGGTTTTGGAGAGAGGAAACAGAACCTTCCAAAAGAAAGTCATCGGTGAGGCACCGTCCATTTTGGCTGCTTCACAAAGCTCTTCCGGAATGGTCAGAAAAAACTGTCGAAACAAAAAAGTACAGGTTGCCGAAGCGGTCAGCGGCAGAATCAGCCCGGCATAGCTGTCAAGCAGGCTGAATTCAAGGGACACTTCAATATCATGCCCGGCAAACCAGCTGACTATGCCATCGAGACCCAGAGCATTCCAGACAGACTGCAGTGGTCCGAATACGTTGGCAGCCATTTCATAGGTTGGCAGAATCCGGACTTCAACCGGCAACATCAGGGTACAAAAAACTGCGGCGAAGACAACAGCGCGAAGACGATAATCAAAATAAACAATCGAAAAAGCACCAAACAGAGAAACGACTATCTTCCCGATGGTGATCCCACTCGCCATGATAAAGGAGTTAAACAGCTGGGTCCCAAGATCCCCCCGGTTCCAGGCT
>JAYEME010000117.1:0-13468 GCA_034717915.1 Thermodesulfobacteriota bacterium | reverse complement strand
TAACCTGATCCAGAATCCCTTCCGCACAGGAAACAATCAAGTTATTTGCCGGGAAAAAGGATTGATACGGCTGTGCTGAATAACTGAAGTTTGCCAGATCAATCATTGTCAGTTTATTCTGGATTGCCAGCGTAATAACATCAACTTTATCGGTAACCGGATTACCACTTACCACCTGAGCACCGAGAACCCGTAGCGTTTTACGATCAGCGATCATCTTCATTTTAACTGGTTTTGCTTCAGGCATAATTGGAAATGTTGTTGTCAGTGAAGAGTGACAGGTCACAACATCATATAGCTTTTTCGCTGCTGTTTCACTCAATCCGGTACCGCCGACAAACAGGTCACCAACCCTGGTTGCCGCACCGTTAAAGAAGCCAGTATATTCTCGATTAGCACCCAGCATATTCTTCGCCAGCAATCTCGCCATCGGAACTGCATTGGTCGCCAGTTTTCCTTCTGTCAGTTCACCGGTGATACCGCTGATATACTGCGCACAATCACCAACAGAATAGACATCGGGTATATTTGTTTCCATTTTACTGTTAACGACAATCCCGTTTTTACCAATGTCCAAAGGGGTGTCCGCAAAGATTTTGACTCGAGGACGCATGCCAACTGAGAATACAACCAGCCCAAACGGATTTTCCTCATCGGCCAGATCAAGTTCCTCACCAGTATTGAGAACAAGCTTTTCGGCTCGGTTGTCACCAAGAATCCTTTCTGTCCGGCTGCCAAGGTGTAGCTTCACACCTGCTTTAACCAACTCCGCTTCTGCCTCCGCAGACATTTCGGGATCAACAAGGTTCGGCAATACGGTTTTTTCCATATCGACCAAATGACATTCGAGCCCAGAGTTATTTAGAGCCAGAGCCAGTTCAATGCCAATTGCCCCGGCACCAACGACAACCGCTTTTTTATGTTTTTTGGTTCTCACTGCCTCGTTGAGGCATTTCAAATCGTCTTCCCATTTGAAGACGTGGACACCTTCATAGTCGGCACCTTCGATAGGTGGAAGAAAAGGGATGGAGCCGGTCGCAATCACCAGTTTTTCGTAGCCAAAAGTCTGTTCCTGCTCAGTGAACACCGTTTTTTCAGTAAAATCGACACGGGCAACCTTATCCCGGATGAGATCAGCACCTGCTTCTGTTACCAAACTGTCCTGCTTAAAGGTTTTTTCCAGTGCAACAACCTTCTCAATGGCGTACGGCATGGCACAGTAGATCATCGAATAATTCTCAGGGCGAATTATCCCGACCGTTTTGACCTTACCCAAAATTTTGGCTAGTGTGATTGCTGCAGGACCACCACCAACAACCAATAGTTCATACTTTTTCACGGTCTTTCCTCCTGATGTTAGTTAAAAATCCATTTCATCTCTTTGAAATGGTACCTCCATTTGCAACCCTCGATTTT
This sequence comes from Thermodesulfobacteriota bacterium, assembly GCA_034717915.1. Classification (GTDB taxonomy): domain Bacteria; phylum Desulfobacterota; class Desulfuromonadia; order Desulfuromonadales; family Geopsychrobacteraceae; genus Desulfuromusa. The sequence continues at coordinate 12,052 of JAYEME010000117.1, read as the reverse complement.
GTGCAAATACACACCATACTCTCAAAAACAGCGAAGTCAACAAAATATTTATACAAAAATGCCTATATATAGATAGCTCTATTTTTATTCAGGATAATGATGACTTCCAATCGTGGCAAGCCGGGAACGGTGCTCCATTAATCAGGTTGGCTGAAAAGCAGGCACCAAAAAGCAATTGATACTTAGTGTCAAAAGGCGAATAGAATTTTTCAGAAGCAAGTAAATTCGATATCGGGTCGAATTTCCAGCAGCTAGCTGCGTTGGTTGTATGGAATTCAGGAGTCAGATTGTAAAATTCAGGAGAAAACGCTCCCGGTTCGTCAGATTTTTTCTGGTTTCTGTATTCTAAATTATGATACCCCGCTGCTTGCGGTGGGGTTGTTCATTTTACGTAAAAGTTGATGGCGTCGCAAAAAAGTCCGACCTACGGCGTTACGGTGGTTTTTCAGAACCTCGACATACACTATGTATGCCTTCGCCCCTGAAAAACCACCAGGCCTTGTAGGACGAATTTTTTGCTTAGCCATCCCATGAGTTTTTGCGAAAGCATCAAAGTTGAGTTTCGTACAAAAAAGCTCAGGAGATTCTCGAACAGGAGCAGATAGCTATGGATAAATATCTCTTGTTCAATGGATAACAGATGTCTATGATAACAGATGAACCCTTGGTGTGTTCCTTATCCGTGGAGAATGTCCAGTAAATGAATACAAATCTAGAAAACACTGCATCCAATCCTGACCCTCAAGTTCCCAAGGGAAGCTATAACCTTCGTATTTTGCAATCTTTGCGCCGGATTATCCGTGCGGTTGATATCCATTCGCATAAACTAGCCACTCAGCATAAAATTACAGGCCCACAACTGGCTTGCCTGATGGTCGTCAAGCAGGAGGCTCCTCTGATGAGTGGCAATCTGGCAAAAAAAGTTTACCTAAGCCCCAGTACAGTGGTCGGTATTGTTGATCGACTCGAAGAAAAAAAGTTAGTTGTACGTAATCGCAGTAGCAAAGATCGTCGCCAAGTACACATTTCGATAACTTCAAAAGGTGAACAATTGGTAGCGGATGCTCCATCTTTACTTCAAGACACTTTGGCCGATGCCTTGGTTGAACTACCAGAATTAGAACAAGTGTCAATTACCATGGCCTTGGAAAAACTTGTCGACTTAATGGAAGCTCGCCATATTGGAGCTTCCCCCATTCTCGAAACAGGCTCATTGTCCCCTGAGGTATAGTCCTTCCCCCGTAGACTGCAGGACGACTTTTAACCTGGTGTCCAGGACGTTGAATTAATAATATTCAATTATTTTGCTGAAACTTGACAGCACCAATCCTTCTCGTTAAAATGATTCTTGAACGAACTATTCGTACATTAACTATCTGTGCTTCACGTCTGACCATCTTGTAAAAAAAAGATGGTAACGGGGTAGAAATGAAACAACCTTAGCGTTATCAACTGATTCCACCTCCGATACGCCTACTGCCTTTTCTCCAAGCCGTAGAATCACGGCACAATCTAAACCAAGGTGTGACCTGTTGTTATCCCCTCATGTTTGATTCTGCATTATGACTATGAGTACAAAGAGAAAGAGAATGTTAGATCGATGAGTATTTATTCCAATACCCAGCAAAAAATTGCCGAACAGATAAGCAGTAATAGTGAAGTTTTAGCTTCTAAGTGGACTGATTGGCACTGGCAACTGAAACATTCCGTGACCCGGGTAGAGACATTTGAAGAGCTGCTTGATATTCAGCTTGAACCGCTGGAAAGGCGTGAAGTTGAGTTGACGTTAAAAAAATTCCCACTGTCAGTTACGCCCTACTATCTATCCTTGATTGATCGTAATGATTTTCGTAATGATCCGATTTTTCGTCAAGCTTTTCCAGATCCCAGAGAGCTGGTGATTGATAAGTTTGACATGTCCGATCCTCTGGCTGAAGATCGTGACAGCCCGGCACCGGGGATCACACACCGGTACCCGGATCGAGTGCTGTTTCATATCAGTAATGTCTGTGCCATGTATTGCCGTCACTGTACTCGCAAGCGCAAAGTTGGTGACATTGACTCTATCCCTGATCGCAATCAGGTTCGTGAAGGGCTCGATTACATCCGCAATACCCCGGAAGTACGTGATGTCCTCCTTTCCGGTGGTGATCCGTTGATGCTCAATGATATGTATCTTGACTGGATTTTGACTGAACTGCGACAGATCGAACATGTTCAGGTGATCCGGATCGGCTCACGTATGCCGGTGGTATTACCCTACCGGATTACCGATGACCTGATTGATATGCTGAAAAAGCACCAGCCCCTTTGGCTGAATACCCACTTCAATCATCCCCGGGAGATGACCAGTTCATCACGAGAGGCTTTGCGTAAATTGGCAGACGCTGGTATCCCGCTTGGTAATCAGTCGGTTTTACTGGCGGGAGTCAATGATTGCCCGCGAATCATCAAATCGCTGGTACATAAATTGGTAGAAAATCGGGTTCGTCCTTACTATCTCTACCAGTGTGATCTGTCCGAGGGGCTGTCCCACTTCCGCACTCCGGTGGGCAAGGGGATGGAAATTATGGAAAGTCTCATCGGTCATACCAGCGGGTTTGCTGTGCCAACCTATGTCATTGATGCCCCTGGCGGTGGTGGTAAAATTCCACTGACTCCGAATTATTTGATCTCCCTTTCGACTAACAAGGTGGTGTTACGCAACTATGAAGGTGTGATTAGTTCCTATCAGGAACCAGATAGATATGAAGAAAAGTTCTGCGACCGCAACTGCTCAAATTGTGAATTACAGCTAAAACTTGAAGACGGAGAGGAGGTGGATGTGACCGGCATTGAGAAATTACTTGCCGATTTCGATGAAACAATCAGCCTTACTCCGGCGGGAAACCAACGTATGGAGCGAAGAGATGGGCACTGATCAGATAGAAAGTTTTGGTAGCTCAACAATCCAGCACGGTTCAGTCAATGATCGTGTCTATCTGATGAAGCTTAACCAACGCGATTTCCCCCAGATTCTTAGTTATATCAATAGCTTGGCAATCTCACACAACTACTCTAAAGTCTTCGCCAAAGTTCCGGAGTTTGGCAGGAATTTCTTTGAGCAGGAAGGCTACCGGGTAGAGGCGAGTATTCCGAACTTTTATCGTGGTGAAGAGGATGTTTTTTTTATGGCGCGCTATTTTCATCCGGATCGCTTGATCGATCATAACGCCGATCAAGTCCAGCAAGTCCTGGAAGCTGCCCACGCTAAAGCTTCTAATGACCATCACGTCAGCCTGCCAGACGGTTGTGACTGCCGTATTGCCAGTTCAGCTGACTGTGAACAAATGGCTCTCCTTTATCAGCAGGTTTTTGCCAGCTACCCTTTTCCGATTCACGATCCAGACTATCTGGTTAAAACCATGGTAGAAAACGTAATTTATGCCGGTATTTGGAAGGATAATCAATTGCTAGCTCTAGCTTCAGCTGAGATCGATTTTTCCGGTGGTAATGCCGAGCTAACTGACTTTGCCACTGACCCCGAGTGGCGTGGACATGGCCTGGCTCATACTTTGCTGTCACACCTTGAAAATGAGATGCGTAACAGTGGGCACTGCACTTGCTACACCATTGCCCGAGCGACCTCCTTTGGAATGAATATCTGCTTTGCTCAACATGACTATCAGTCCACCGGAACTTTGGTAAAAAACACCCAGATCTCGGGTGGATTGGAAAGCATGAACGTCTGGTATAAACATGTTTGTTGATACGCAAAAAATTCTTATTGCTGGAAAGCGTCCTGAAATCAGTAAGTTGTTTGAGCTCCTCATGCAACAACAGCAAAGACAGTTTATCAGTGCCAGAAGGCTTGAAGAGTGCTTTGACCTGGCTATAAAAACAGTACCGGATCTTATTATTGTTGACTGTACGACGACCAAGTTTTCCCGATGCTATGAGACAGTTGTCGCTTTGAAAAACTCCTCTGTCACTGCCACTATTCCAATTTTGCTGATTGATGACCCAATACAGAGGGATGAAGATATCGGCAAGCTTGTGGATATTGTAGCCGGTGTTCTCTCTGAACCTTTCAATCCTTCAGAAATAAAAAAGATGGCAGGACAATATCTCTGAACAGGATCAAATGTGTATTTGTAGTGTTCCGTGCGGTTAATCCTATCTTCTACTTTCGGCCATTTGGGTCGCTGTCTGCGACTGCTAACTCCAAAAACAAATCGAGAGCACTGGAAACATTCAGGAATGCAGTTTGAATATCCGGCTGCATTTCCCCTGTAAAGTCCGACGAAATTTTTGCTTAAGCATCAATTTTTACTCTAAAACAGCTCTGAAATTATGTTTAAATGTTCTGATGACTTTGGCAATAATGGGTACAATCTTTCTGTCTATTTTTTCTTCACCCGAAACCCGGACTTTGCTAATGCTGCGGCAAGATCTGTCCTGGTATTTTGCGGCTGCACTTTTTTTGGCTTTTCAACCCTCTTAGGCGGTTTTCCCACGTCCTTCTCTAGTGGCTTGACTTCTCCACTGCGCATAGTCAGCCCGATCCGCTTCCGTTGCAGATCGACCTCCAGTACCCGCACCTGAACCTGCTCTCCAACCTTGACCACATCATTGGGATCTTTGACAAAGCGGTCGGCAAGCTGACTGATATGCACCAATCCATCCTGATGGACACCGAGGTCAACAAACGCTCCGAAAGCTGCTACGTTAGTCACGACACCATTCAGGCTCATCCCCTCTTTGAGATCCTTGACCTCCATGACATCCTCGCGGAAACTGGTCGAGACAAAGCTCTCACGCGGATCACGCCCCGGCTTTTTCAATTCGCCGATAATATCGCGTAAGGTTGGCAGCCCGACATCCTCCGCCACATAACGGTTAAGATCAATTGAGTCCAACAGCACCGGATCGGAAACTAATTGTTGTAACTTGACCCCGGAATCGCTGGCCATCTGTTGCACCAGTTTATAGCGTTCTGGATGAACCGCAGTGTTATCAAGTGGTTGCTCGGCGTTGCGAATGCGTAGAAAACCTGCTGCTTGCTCAAAAGCCTTCTGCCCAAAACGTGGAACCATGAGTAACTGTTTCCGCTGTGTGAATATTCCGTTTTGATTTCGATAGTCAACAATCGACTTCGCCAGCGATTCACTAATCCCCGAAACAAAGCTGAGCAACGCCCAACTGGCGGTATTCAGATCAACTCCGACGTAGTTAACACACGACTCCACCACCTCACCCAGTACTTTCTTCAAAGCTGTCTGACTGACATCATGTTGATACTGACCCACTCCGATACTTTTGGGATCGACCTTAACCAGTTCAGCCAGGGGATCTTGCAGCCGCCGTGCGATAGATATGGCTCCACGTACAGTCAAATCGAGCTCAGGAAATTCTTCGCGGGCAATATCTGAAGCGGAATAGACGCTGGCTCCGGCTTCACTGATCATCACTACAGGGAGCTTCTTACCCGCCTGTTTTAAGCACTGGCGAACAAATTGATCCATTTCCCGCCCAGCAGTACCATTACCGATGGCAACCATTTCAACTTGATGAGTACTGATAAGTCTCAGTAAACTTTGTTGTGACTCTTCAATTCGCCCTCTACCAGTATGTGGATAGATCGTGACATGTTCAAGAAAACAGCCGGTCTGATCGACTACAGCCAACTTGGATCCAGTCCGCAAGCCTGGGTCAACACCGAGAACCCGATAACCCCCTGCTGGAGCTGCAAGGAGCAAATTACGCAGGTTTTCTGCAAACACCCGAATCGCTTCTTCATCGGCGGCCTTTTTTGCCTGTAACCGCAACTCAACTTCAATTGATGGAGCTAACAACCGGTTATAAGCATCCTCGATCACCAATCTGAGCCAATCGTGATACGGACTTGATTCTGAAATCAACAACCGACTGAGACTTAAGAGGATCTCCTCTTCAGGAGCTTCAACCGATAATCGTAGAACATCTTCTTTTTCACCGCGCCGCATTGCCAACATTCGATGGGAAGGAATTTGTCGTAGTGACTCACTAAAATCATAGTACATTTCATACTTGCTGATAGTTCCAGCTTTGCCCCGCGCCGGTTGGGAACGAAATAGTCCCTGTTGCCAAGTCTGTTCACGGACTATTGCACGTGCCGCAGCATGGTCAGAAAATTGCTCCGCCAGAATGTAGCCAGCACCCTGAAGTGCCTTTTCCACATCTTCAATCTCCCCGTTGGCAATAGTAAAAGGGGCGGCCAATGATTCCAGTGTCATAGAGGAATCAACCATCTGAAAAATCTGCTCGGCTAATGGTTCCAAACCTTGCTCTCTGGCAATTGTCGCTTTGGTGCGCCGCTTCGGTTTGTAGGGCAGGTAGAGGTCTTCCAGTTCCATCTTCAGTCGGCAGGTTATAATTTGCGAGCGCAACTCTGTCGTCAGCTTTCCCTGCTCTTCGATTGATTTAAGGACTGTCTGCCGACGTTCATCTAATTCTTTAAAATATGTCAGTCGTTCCTGTAATTGTCGGATCTGAACTTCATCCAGCTCTCCGGTTGCCTCTTTTCGGTAACGGGCAATAAAAGGAACCGTTGCCCCCTCTTCGAGAAGCCCGATTGTCTGTGCAATCTGGACCTTCTGCAGGCTGGTTTCTTCGATCAAAATTTGAAGAATATCAAATGTATTCATGCTGTTGATTCATTCCTTTGGCAGTGAATTTTGTGGTGTAATCCTAAGGATAAGACGGATGGCGATGCTATCATGCCGGTCAATATTTGCAAAGCAATGGTGTGTAAAACAAAAGGAGCCAACTAACGACAAACTACCAAAAAGGGCGACCATTTGGCCGCCCTTTATACTTCTAAAATTTCTTATTTAAAAATTACGCTTTGGTAACTTCCAAACTTGGTTACTGGAAGGTGATTCCGGATCATCATCGATAAAAACACCCTCATAGCCAAAAGTAAATGACACGACACCTTCCTTAATTGGCAAAGTTCTGGAAAATGTCGTCTTATCATCAAGACTAGTACTCAGAGTTCGGGCAATATCCAGATAATTAACAACCCGCATCTCCTTATCCAGGAAGAATAGTTTCAATTTTAAATCCGGCACCCGAGTATACATAGCCTTGGGATGATCTGAAAAAGATAAAGTCCCATCAATATCAAATCGCTCCCCTTGCCGATTAAACGAATAATCAACCGTTACATAAAGATCCTGCCAACGCTGATTTTCAATCTGTGTTGCAGATAGGTTGACCACTCCCTCTTCATCTGCTCTGGCACCTTGGTAGTAAGTTGTCGTGGTCTGACAACCCAGGAGGATTAAACCAAATAAAAAAACTGAAACAGGCCATAATTTATTCTTCATAATTCTTTACTCCAACTGAAATGGTTAAACACATGCAAACTTTACCATATAAGTAGAGAAAGATGAAAGGTAGACCCGAGAGAAACTCTACGATAGATCCACGCTAAACGGTTTCAACCAAAGCCTGCATAATATGCTATAATCAGAGCCATTTTTAAATTCTTTTACGGGACTTAATCATGAAAAACACCGGTATCTTTTTCCTCGGACTCCTTTCAGTTATTTATCTATTAAATCCAACGGCAGGTTTTTTTGAGCTGATTCCTGATAATATACCAATTATTGGCAATCTTGATGAAGCGGCGGCTGTCACTTTGTTGATGATGTGTCTGCGTTATTTTGGCTATGAACTTCCCGATATATTCAAGCAGAAGAAGTAGGTTAAACAAAGAAAAAAGCGTGATTGGAGCTGAAGAGTGGCGGGTTTCGATTGACAATCTCCCGGACAATCGGAGATCCAAGCAGACGTTGATTTAAAAATTTACGGGCGGTAGCGCGATCCCATCCGGTCGTGGAATGAAACTCATGATAGAGACCGAGAGGATCCTTTTTATCTCGTAATTGATAACTATCTATTCCGTACAATTCAGGGTTCTCCAGCAATTCAGATCCTCGCGGCAGATTCATGATTGAAATATTGAGAAAATTAATTTTTCCTGCGTGTTGTTCCAGGAAATTCAAGGTCATCTCGGCATCGGCCTCGGTTTCTCCCGGAGTTCCGAGCATAATGTAAACATAACTGGCGATTCCGGCTGCATCCAGATTATTAAGAATTTTGACAGCTGATTCCAGCCTAAGTCCTTTTCCCAGACTATCGAGTACTGTCTGTGAGCCGCTCTCCAGTCCGAGCTGCAACATCCGACATCCAGCAGCGGCAAGTTGTTGGACAAAATCAGGATTTTCCAGCACGGACTCAAAGCGGACGAATCCAAACCAGGATAAGTGGTGCAGATCAGCATATCGTTCTGCCATACATTTCAACATGTTGACCGGAATCGCGTTATCGGTGAGATGGAAATGTGTTACAGAATATTGTTCAGATAATTGCAGCAACAAATCTGGAAATTCAGTTGGCTGAAAACTTTCATAAGGGTGGACTGGCGCGGTAGCTTCTGGACAAAATAGACATTTCCGCCAATAACAACCACGCGATGCGCTGACAGGCAGCACCGGTTGCGGGCTAAAATAACGATTGTGTTCTGCAAATGAGAAATCGGGGATAAAGTTAAGTGATGAAGCATCGGCAAGATACTGACTTGTTTGAGCCCGCTCTGTTGCAAGGGCTATGAGAGATGCTTCCCCTGGTCCAAAAACCAGATGGTCAAACGGTGGCAAACTCATATTATTTTGGCGCAATGGCTCCTGCCAGGACGTCAGCAACCCACCTCCGGCAATCAATTGTAACTCGGGAGAGTAGCGTCGCAATAATCCTGCCAGTTCAAAAGCCGGGAAAACCTGATGTAAATAATTAATAGAAATTGCAACCTGTTGCGGATTGTATTTCACTATCTCGGATAGTAACTCAGCTTCAAAATAGGAATAAAATAGTGTCCTGACTTGACCGGAACTGAATATGTTCAGGTCGTCAGGATTAAAAACAGAGTAGGATTTATATTGATAATTACCTAGAGTTAACCGTTCATCCCGGTTATCTTTCGACCATAGACTCAACAATAAATTCAGGTAGTGGACAGCAGTGCTGTATTGAGAGAAGGAGGTGCCCTCTTCAGTTGAACGGACTAAATCAAGAGACTGCTGACAATGTTTTAACGCCCGATGGATGGATCTCTTTGGCCTGTCTCCAGCCAACGCTGACAACCGTTTTTTATCCAGAAGATAAAGATATGCCCCCAGATTAGCATCCAGAACCTCTGTTGTGATCCCAGCTGTTCGTAATGACGAACAGAGAATTGCCAGCGAGAGAGGAGGCTCTGAGGGGATGAGAGCGGGGGGCTGTACCAGCAGAATCTTGGTCATGGCGGTGTCACTGGCAATCCCTCAGACAGCCAGCCAAAAATCCCATCGGATACATTATAGATGTTTTCACGGGATGTTTCTTCAAGTAGATATTCGCAGACCACCCTGGTCCGCTGACCGGTACGTCAAATAAGCACCAGGGGACAATTGGAAGTGACCAGTAAGTCCAGTTGCTCCATCCACTTTCCCGGCTGGCTATGACCCTGCTCATCAAAAAAAGTCAACAGCTCACTTCCCGCAACAACTCCAGTTAATTGCCACTCTTCCGGACGGCGAACATCAATAATTGCCGCCCCTTGTTGCAACAACTCAGGAAGGTCGGCACTTTTTATCTGTTTATAGTTTCTTCGCATCGTATTTCCCCTGAAATTTTGCTAGATTCATGCTGGTATCATCTTAAAAGGTCAATCTCGACAAGTAAATACAATCGAGAAAAAATGAGCTATAATCTTCGGAGATGAAAACTGCTGAACATTTTACAATTTTATCAACCCATTTCCTGACAAAGGTGTAACTATGCTACCATTTTATAACAAGATCCTCGTAGCCACTGACTCAACTCCCAATTCAGAATTTGCTTTTAAACATGCTGTCATGCTCGGCCGGCGCAATGATGCAAAGATTTACCTGCTGCATGTGCTTCCCCCGGTTGATTCCACTATGCTCGGATACATCTCTTCGATGCTTGGAGAAAGCCAACTGAAAGAAATTGAGCAGAGTAAGAAGGAAAAAGCCAAAGACGAATTAAGAGAGGATCTGGATGATTTTGCAAAAAAAGAACTGGCACAATTCCCTGAAGACTTAGCCCGTTTTGCTGGAGCAGAGGTCGAAATCGGCCATCCGTGCATCAAAATTCTCGAGACTGCGGATCGTTTGGATGTTGATCTGATTGTTATGGGAACTCATGGAAAAGGGCCTTTAGAACATGCGTTTCTGGGCAGTACCGCCGAAAAAGTACTGCAAAAATCAACAAGACCAGTATTCGTTGTGCCGCTACCAAAATAGTTTCAATTATCAGGAAAGGGGCAGGTGATTAATCCGCTTGTCCTTTTTTTTGTCCAGTAACGGATCTGACACCCCTGACAATTATTGAAATAGTGCCTCCGATTCAAAATTGAAATGGTAAGTTTCGTAAGCCCCTCCTTTATCAAGAAGGCTGATAGTGACTGTTGCCGCGCCGGTTGAATATTGAGCTTTAACCGTATATGTAATGACTGGTTCTTGCACAATATCGTACTCTCCACCAGTAGACTTCTTTTTAAACTTCATCTCCTCAATACTTTGAAATTCCCCAATGTCTGCCAAGGCTGCCAGGATATTGACCAAGTTTTCTTCCGAAACTCTTCTCAGAGCCTCCGGAGCCAGACATTGCGTGACTATTTCTGGATCCCATGTCGAAATTTTAGGCAAAACTTCCTGTATATAAGGTATTACGGTGTCATCATATTGAGATGACTGATAATATCCATAGTAGAAATAGGCTGAAAATCCAGTAATGAAAACGAAAAACACATAAACAATAAATTTTTTCATTGATAAAGTCTCCCAACCTTTTCACAAATATGGCGCGCAATGGGCATGGCTGATGTTGCTGCCGGGGATGGTGCATTTCCAACAATCAGGGCTCGCTTGCTCTCGACGAACAGGAAGTCATCCAATGTTGTTCCATCCGGCTTGACGGCCTGAGCCCGGACTCCTGCCGGGTAGGGGCGTAGATCGCTGAGAGTAACCTTGGGGCAATAGCGATTCACCTGTTTTAAATAGCCGGGACGATAAAGTGAATTTTTCAATTCGATCAGCGTTGGCAGCGGATACTTCATCACCAGTCGGTAGAGTCCGGAGTAACTGAGCATTTCTGCTAGATCGCGGAGGCTGATTTTCCACCGCGTGTATCCTTCCCGAGACATCGCCAATGTGGCATTCGGCCCGACTGTGAGGGAACCGTCAATCATCGGAGTCAGATGGATTCCCAGAAAGGGGAGCTCCGGATTGGGGATCGGGTAGATCGGGTGGGTTACAATTTGACTTTTTTCTGCGGGGAGTTGGAAATATTCTCCACGAAATGGGAGAATCTTAAAGGTCGGTTGTTGTCCCAACATTTGGATGATATGATCGGAATGGAGTCCAGCACAACTGACCAGAAAGCGACCAGAAAAATTCCCCAGACTGGTTGTGGCTTCAATCCCGGTGGTTTCTTTTAATGCAGAAACCAGGCAGTTGGTATGGATTTCACCCCCCACTGAAATGATCTGTTCCGCCAATTTTTTTGCGACTTGCTCGAAATCGACAATTCCGGATGAAGGAACCCAGGTGGCACTAACTCCAACAACATTGGGTTCAAATTCTTGCAATTGCTGTTGATCAAAAACTTCCGTTTCTATTTCATTTATTCTGCACCGCTCAAGCAATTCTTGCATCCGCTCGGCATCCTGCTCATCGGTTGCAACCAGCAGTTTTCCGGTTTCCCGGAATGGGATGTCATGCTCACGGCAGAACTGTTTGGTTTCCAGATTTCCCTCACGGCAAAACCGGGCTTTTAAACTTCCCGGAGCGTAGTAGACCCCGGCATGAATGATGCCACTGTTATGCCGGGTCTGGTGAATCGCCAGCTCTTTTTCTTTCTCAAGAACGGCAACCGTTGCCCCATGAAATTGATGTTGTAATTGACGGGCAGTTGCCAATCCGACAATCCCACCACCGATAACAATAAAATCGTAATTTTTCAT
>JAYEME010000116.1:0-13610 GCA_034717915.1 Thermodesulfobacteriota bacterium | reverse complement strand
CGTAAACCCTACCATTTCCCCAACGGGGAAAGGTGGTATAGACGGTGGTTTTAATCACCGGTATTTCAACCACCGGTATTTCAACCACCGGTATTTCAACCACCGGTATTTCAACCACCGGTATTTTAACCACCGGTATTTTAACCACCGGTATTTTAACCACCGGTATTTTAACCACCGGTATTTCAACCACCGGTATTTCAACCACCGGTATTTCAACCACCGGCATTTCAACCACCGGCATTTCAACCACCGGATGTTTCAACCACCGAATCATGGTTGTTGATGCAATGCCACCCGTCACTGGTGGGTGCGAAAATCATGTCCAAAGATAGCGCTCATCATATTCCACACGATGAAGTTCAAGAATCTGAGTCAACTCCTCTTTAAAAGAGTATTTCCGGTGATGATTTTCCTGCTCTTTCACATAGCGAACAACAACAGGGACTTGAGATTCGCTGACAGTGAAGGCACCATAACCATCTTGCCAGGAGAATCGGTCTTTCAATTGCCCCTGCGTATTGATCCATTTTGAGCTATTCCCTTTTATTTTCTGCATAATATTTGACAATTCGTGGGTTGGTTTAAGCTTGATAACCAGATGAAGGTGATCAGGCATACCACCGATCTGTAATGATATACCACCTTCATTTTTAACAATACCACCGATATAGCGGTAAAGCTCTTCACGAACTGATGGAACAATCATCGACTCACGGCCTTTGGTGCTGAACACAACGTGATATATGAGATTGGTTAATGTGCTTGCCATGGTTACCACCCTCTCAATAAACAAACATTCCAACAATTTCGCCCCTTCAGGGCTAACATTTTTTTTTGGATTACAACCGGTGGTTAAAACCACCGGCTTTATGACACGCACCCTGCCGGGTTCCAAAACCAAAACCGTAAACCACACCATTACCCCAACGGGGAAAGGTCGTACAACCGGGGGGTTCAACCACCGGATATTTTAACCACCGTCATTTTTTTTAAAACCCCGCACAAAATCAGAGAAAAGCGGCCGGTATCTGAATAATATTATCTGCAATAATTTCAATCTTTTCAGAATTATTGACCAAAATCCCATACTGCGATTTAGTTTCCTTCAAAAATGTCTTCAACGAACCAAGCATACGCTGGTTGACTTTGGTTCCCAGTTTAACTTCAATCGGAATGGTGCCAAAAGGGCCGTCAATAATCAAATCTATCTCGGCACGATCACGCGTTCGGTAGAAATTGAAATCAATACCGGCCTTCAGGGTACATTGCAAACCACGAATAATCTCTTCGATGACAAATGACTCAAATGACGTGCCCGCAGATGGATGAACCAGAAGTCGGTCGATCTCATCAACTTTGAGAAGATAGTGAAGAAGACCTTGATCCCGGAAAAAACCTTTCGGCATTTTTTGTACCTGTTTCAAACTGTTCTTTTCAAAACTACGCAGATTTCGCCAAATAAACGTATTGTGCAGTATTTCAAAATACTCTCGTGCCGTGACCGAACTTATTTCCAATGCTCTGGCAACAACGGATTGATTAATGATGTGACCGGAAGAATAGGAGAGGCTCTGGATAAAAAGTCTGAAATTGTGGATATTGAGTCGTGGAAAAAGACGTTGAATATCACGACGGATATAATCAGAAAAATATCCATCCATCCAGAGACCGTGAAAATGAGGATTGTCTCGACCTTTTATTCTTGGTTCAGGGTAACCACCCTTTAACCAGTGTTCATAGATTTGATCAGATGTGAGTTCTGTTTTCAACTCTGACAATTGATCCAGAGATGTTGTCTGGTCAATCAATAACTCATAGATGGGGGGCAGAGGTTGGTCGTAAAACTCCACCATTTTAAAAGGCCAGAGTTCCAGTGTGGCAATCCGCCCCGCAAGACTTTCAGATAAACCTTTTACAATGTCTGGTGAACTGGAGCCAGTTAAAAGAAAACGACCAGCCGCATTCCTGTCCTGATCAATAACCCCACGTAACACCTTAAACAACTCTGGAAACTGTTGCGCCTCATCAATGATCACCTTTTCCCGTTGCCGATTAAAAAACCCCAGCGGATCGCTGGTAATTAATTGATAATCATCGGGGCGTTCCAGATCATAATACTTCCAATCAGGATAGACAGCTCTGACCAGAGTTGATTTACCACACTGCCTGGGACCAATAACTGCGACCGCAGGAAACAGATCCATGAGATTTTCTATTTTTTCTATAAGCAGTCTTCTCTTGTCCATGATTTTCAAAGTCTACTTTTAAATATCAAGGCCGTCAAGAAATAAGTAGGACGCCCATGTAATTATGCTTTCTGGTTATCCAGTTCGCTCCACTAAACTGTTCTCCCTCTCCCCATTGTGGGAGAGGGTTGGGGTGAGGGGGCGTCCCTCATGAAACAATATTTTCAGATACCATGAAAAACATAGAGCTTTTCACCCCCATCCCAACCCTCCCCTTTATGCCCGTATTTTGGGTGCATCAAGGGAGAAGGAGAAAATCTCACGCAGGGACAAGCTTCTCGGCTTTTGGTGGTGCGAAGTAGATAACCAGATCAATTTATGCCAGCTGCAAATCATGTCGCAGCGGATTGATGATCGTGTAGTTCTTTAATGCAACCGGGGAATTTTCCATACTGGAACACATCAGGGTACACGCGGTTTCTCGATCCTTGAAGAGTGGTGCGATTTTGGAAAAATTAAGTTTTCGTTCGTCAACTCGCTCAGCATATTTAGCCTCGACAAGGTGGAGTTTACCCCCCATTTCCAACACAAAGTCCATTTCTACTCCGTTTTGGTCGCGGTAGAAAAACAGATTACGACCGACTCTGACTGGTAAAGTTTTGAGAATTTCAGAAAAAACAAAATTTTCCCAGATATACCCGAGAAATGGGGATCGCAGACACGCTTGTCGTGTTGAGACGTTGAGCAGATAGCAAAGCAATCCCGTATCCGCAAAGAATAGTTTTGGCACTTTTATCAACCGCTTACCAATATTAGCAAAAAACGGTGGCAACAGATAAATAACACCACTTGTTTCGAGCGCGCCCAGCCAATTTTTTATTGTCCCAGCAGAAACTCCCACATCTTTAGCCATATCGGTATAATTGAGAAGTTGCCCGGTTCTGGTCGCACAAATTTGAAAGAATCGCTGAAAATCCCGGAGGTTAGAAACCTGAATTAATGACTTCAGGTCGCGTTCCAGATAGGTCTGGATATAATCGCCGTAGAATAGTTCCGCATCAATCTGCTGATTGGCCCACAACTCCGGATAACCACCAGACCACAAACAATCCGCAACAGACCCCGCTGAAATATTGGAAGAATTCCTCAGCTCTTTTGCACTCAAAGTTTCGAGCTGGAAGATTCCAACGCGACCAGCAAGACTTTCACTGACCTCCTGCATGAGTTGAATACGCTGACTTCCAGTCAAAATCCAGCGGCCATAATCGTTTCGATTGTCATCAATATGAATTTTCAGTTCACGGAACAATGCGGGGGCATACTGCACCTCGTCAATAATTGTCTGTCCTTGTAACCGACCCAGAAACTGACTCGGGTTCTCTTCTGCCTCTGCCGCAATGACAACACGATCCAGCGTGACATAGTTGGCAGCAGGAAACATCCGTCGCAACAGCGAGCTTTTACCTGTTTGCCGTGCCCCAGTGACCAGAACAACAGGGCGCGATAAGCAGGCAATGTCTATTTGCTTTTTCAGTAATCGATTAATCCACATAACCCATCCACTTAAGATAATCCACAATCAAATTCAGGTTTATCTTATTTTATTCAGTATGTCAAATAAAAACCCGTAAGGGATATAACAAGGAAATGCCCTTTGTAACCGGTGGCTTTAACCCTCGGCATACTTGGTAAAAATCACCCGAAACACACTCCCTTCTCCGAGCTGCGATTCAACCTCTATCCTCCCACCCACTTCCTCAACAATACGTTGACACATCGCCAAGCCGAGCCCAGTCCCCTCCCCCGGTGACTTGGTAGTAAAAAATGGATCAAAAATTCTATTCAGATCGGCAGCAGCAATTCCACCACCGTTGTCTTTAATTCCTATCCAGACAGAGTTTTCATCATCTCCAGCTAAAAGATTGATTTCACCTTGTTGACCGCAGGATTGTACCGCATTCAGCAACAGATTAATAAATACCTGTTGCAATTTATTTTGATCAATCCTGACAGGTGACAAAACATCAGGAAGCTGATTGATTATTTTGAGATCAGTTATTGCCCCCTGATTTTGCAGTAACTGGACAGTTGAATTTAATGCAACCACCATGTCGACCGATTCCACCTGATTGTTTTCCGCAGGACGGGAAAAATCGAGCAACTCTCTTACCAAAATATCAATCCGGGTTGTCTCAATCAGGGAGCGATCAACAATATCCCGATCAGACGTTACCTCTATTCTCTGCTTTAACAGCTCAAGATAACCGATTAAAGCCGAAAGAGGATTTCCCAGTTCATGTGCCAGCCCAGCGGCCAGTTGACCGACCGACGCCATTTTTTCACTACGAATCAGTTCATCGCGGGTCTGTTGCAGGGTTCGATTGGTTTTCTGTAGAGACAGGATATTCTGTTCAGTTTCACCACGGCTGATTTGCAATGCATCCACCATTTGATTATAGGCAATAGCCAGCTCTGAAATTTCTGTCGGCCCGGCCGTGGGTAAACGGGTCTCCAAGTTTCCACGACTGACATCCTCGGTTGCTTTGAGTAAATTTCGAGCAGGTTTTATAATATTTCGTTGCAATAAATAGTAACCAGCCAGCACCAGTATGGCACCATAAAGAAGGACATAAATCAGCAGTATCTTACGTAATTTCAGCAAGTTAGTCCGGATATCTGCCAGTGAGAAATGTAATTCCAGTAAACCAGAAAAACGACTGCCGGTTTTTATCGGCACAATAAAATGGGCAATTGAATCAGATTTATTGAATAAATTCAGCAATGCCGGAAAATTAATTTTCTGCTGTAACTCCCCGGTCAATTTTGCCAGTTGCCGCCTTGAAGCAGAAAATGGGGCAGCTTGTCCAACGATATGTGATTCGATCAAATCAAGGTTCCGATCATAGAACCACCAAGCATCACAGTTTACTTGTTTCGAAATCTGTTGCAGCGGACGCATATTTATCGGTTGTAACGAAGTTGGTGCAGAAACGGGGCTTTGAGCTGCCAATGATTGAGCCAGAACACGCGACAGGGAATCAAGCTGACCGACACGCTCTTCAAGCAGACTTCTCTCCATTAAATGCAGCATCATGATTCCACCAAGCAATAATGCGGCACCCAGCAGCAGGGTCAAGGTTATTAAAATCTCAGTTCGTAGTCCGACGGTTTTTGTCAAAATTTATCCCCAAACACAAAATCATTATTTGTTTTCTTTCATTACCACAACCTCGCAAAAAAGAGAACAAGGGTTTATTGGTTTATTAAATAGACTAAAATAGCTATGATGTGAAATATCATCGTAATTTCGTCAATATATAATGAGAGGAAAAATATTATGTCCCGCAAACCAACCCTTGACCAAAGCGCCTGCATCGGCTGTGAAACCTGTACCCGTATCTGCCCTAAAGTATTTACCATGGTTGACGAACACCTTGCCGGTATCCATAATCCGACGGGTGATACAGAAGAAAAGATTGAAGAGGCAATGGATAACTGTCCGGTTGCCTGCATTAACTGGGAAGATTGATGGCATCGCAAAAAGTACGACCTACTGTGTTGCAGCTTTTTTTCAGGATCTCGACCTACATTAGGTATGCTTTCGCCCCCGAAAAACAACTACCCCTTGGTGGACGAAATTTCTGCTTAGCCATCTTCATCTGTTTTGTTCTAGCACTTTCTGGCTGTCAATCAACACTCCTTAAAAAGGTGCAGATGAATGAATTCAGTGAAGAACTTTATATCGATGCCAAGTTGAATTTTGCCATTAAGCATCCTGTTAACTGGAAAAGAGTCAAAATCCCGGTTTCTTCGCCGAAATTTAAAGCTGACACGGTACGCTGGCAAATTGAAAATCCACGCAGAGAAACTGACAATGTTGGCAACATGCTGATTCAGAGCCTTCCCAACAACAAGAAGGCGGATCTCCCGGATCTTCTCAGTAATTTTTTGGCTGATAAACCGGAGTTAAAATCCGGGCAGGCAGAACGTTTTGAACATTCGGCAGGATCAGCTTTAAAATTTCTGGGTCGTGATGTCGATCGAGGTCGACTAACGATTGCGATGAAGGGGCAACAGCAGGATTTTATTATCTCCCTGGATTATCCAAACAATCGATTCGAGGAGCTTTTACCCGTTTTTCAAGATATTGTTGCCAGTTTTTCAGAGTTGATTCGCCCAGACAGCTATCCCAAATCAGCCCCAAAATGACAAAAAAAAACTATCCAGCAAAACTGATAAAGAAATACTATTCGCAACATCCACAAACGTGGCAGATTTTACTCGACCACAGTCGCCTGGTAACTCGAAAAGCTTTGAAGATTGGTCGATATTTGCAGACACAAGGGGAGTTATTGGATTTACGATTTCTTGCTGAGGCAGCAATACTACACGATATCGGCATGATCATGACTAACACTCCTGAGCTTGGCTGCCATGGAAAAGGATCTTATCTTCAACACGGACTCAGAGGTAAAGAGATTCTGGAACGAGAAGGGTTACCCAGACATGCTCGAGTTTGTGAACGACATATCGGAGTGGGTCTGACAGCAAGGGAGATTCGGCAAGAAAAACTCCCGCTACCAGAACGTGATATGCAACCAGAAACTCTGGAAGAGCAGATTATCTGTTACGCAGATCTATTTTATTCCAAAGGGAAGAAAAATTGTGGTCGTGAAAAATCTCTGGCTAAAATTCGTGATAAACTGAAAAAGTACGGTAAAAATAAAGTAAAGATTTTTGATCGATGGCAGGAGAAATTTGAACCTGATCTGAGTTGATATGGAAAATTGGCTACACCAGTTTATCGGGTTTCTTCCTGATGGGAACAGCTATCTGCTGCTGCTCTTTCTGGTTGCCTTTGCCGAATCATTGCCTCTGGCTGGTCTGATAGTTCCCGGCAGTACCTTGATTGTTTTTGCTGGTTTTCTGGTTTTACACGGTAAGTGTTCCTTCTTGTTGCTGATGGTTGTAACAACTGCTGGAGCATTACTGGGAGATCTGTTCAGTTTCTGGCTGGGTTTTTATTACGGTTCAAAACTACTCAAACTCCGCAGCTTTCAGAAGCATCATAATCTGGTCAGACGTGCAGAACAATTTTTTGTCGATCATGGCGGCAAAAGTATCTTCTTTGCCCGGTTTCTTGGTCCAATCCGCGGGATCACCCCCTTTATTGCCGGGCTTTCAGGTATGCGAAAACGCTCATTTAGTGGTTATGCATTGATCAGTGCTATTTTATGGGGAATCTGCTATCCGGGGCTGGGATATCTGGGAGGGAGTAGCTGGAAAAATGCACAGAGTTTATCTGCCCGGTTTGGTTTAGCTGTTTTTATAATTTTACTTGTAACTATTCTACATTACTGGATTCGGCGTAATTTCAAGAAAAATTAAAACTGATACTGGACACCAGTCATCAGAGCATAAGAACTCCAATTAACTTGATTCAAACGGGACATACCTGCCGTGCCGTCAGAAAAATAGATTCTGTCTGTACCGCTCTCTGCTTCCCAAGTCTGGATCTTACCGTCAAACAACCATGACCAGTTTTTATTAAGAGAATACTGCCCCTTGATATTCCAGACAAACCCGGTTCCGGTCGTTTCTTGTTCGAAACTGACGGGATGGGCAAAATCAGAACGTAAATTCCAATCAGCCTGAGCAAAATACTCGACCCAATGGTATTCTGCACCAACTGTTATTTTAATTTTTTGATTCGCCTGGTAATCAACATTCACCCCAAACCATGGGCCATACCAGTAGGCGGTATAATTGCTGTCCAGATCTTCTATCGGACCTAGCGGTGGTGGCATTTCAGCATCTGAACCAAAATAATCTTTCCTTATGGTACGATTTGACAAAGTCTGACGACCATTGGTCATCGAAAAATCTTGCATGTTGAAGCCGTATCCAATCAAAGGTGTAATAGAAAGACCTTCGAGTAGGTTCAATTCAAATATCGGCCCGACTGCCCCTGCCAAATCTATAGTCAGACCTTTGTCGGAATCATTGACAGAGCGGGACCATTCAAAAGTTCGCCCATCTCCAGCATAATCTGAGTCTTGCACATCGCCACCAAGAATCTTACCAAAGGCAATATTTGCGTAAATCAGAGAATTTCTTTTCAGAAATGGCAGTTCCCCTAATTCCAACCAACCGGTTGCCTGAACTTGAAAGACCTCAAGGTCTTCCCAGCTCAGTTCAGAAAGAATATCAGGGTTTTCCCCGTTGATATCGCCTGAGATATTCCAATCAAGTTGGTCAGAACGGTACCCAAGTCCGATATCGACTCCAGAAGCTTCGATATCAAAGAGATCAAAAGCTAATCCTGAATTCACCTGAAACAGGCTGAACGATAAAAGGAGGAGAAGTAAACCAAAAGAACGGTGCATGTAATTGCCTGCAGTAAATAGCTTAAAAAGGCCGCCCACTGGGAGGGCGGCCTTAACATATCAGCCCATAGAGCAAAAAAGTTTAGATGTCACAACGCTTGTAAACAGCGTCAAATTCACCCAACTGATCAAACTGCAGGTAGTCGTAAACTTCATCTTTAAATGGTGCAATTTTCTCTTTATAAACAGCCAGATACTCCGCAGGCGTCGGCAATTTGCCATTCAATGCCGTAACAGCACCTAACTCGGCACTGCCAAGATAAACCTGAGCGCCATTGCCAATCCGATCATCAAAGTTACGGGTAGAGGTTGAGAACATATTCACCCCATCTGGAACCCGTGCCTGATTCCCCATACACAAAGAACAACCGGGAGTTTCTATCCGGGCACCAACCTGATTAAAAATAGCGAAATAAGCTTCGCTCTTCAATTTGGATTGATCCATCCGGGTTGGGGGGCAGATCCAGATGCGATCTTCGGGATTAAACTTATGTCCTTCCCAAATTTTGGCAGCGGCACGGAAATGGCCAATGTTTGTCATACAGGAACCAATAAAGATATCCTTGATTTCAGTCCCCTGAATCTCAGACAACACTTTGACATCATCGGGATCATTCGGGCAAGCCAGAATCGGCTCAGTGATTTCAGCCAGATCTATTTCAATAACTGCAGCGTATTCAGCATTAGCATCCGCTTCAATCAGTTTGGGATTCTTCAACCAATCCTTAACGACATCAATCCGATTTTGCAAGGTCTGTGGATCCTGATAACCATCTTCGATCATTTTTTCCATCAAAGCAATATTTGAGCGAAGGTAGGTAGAGACACTCTCCTCAGACAGTTTGATACAACCGGCAGCAGCGGAACGCTCAGCAGCAGCATCAGTCAGCTCAAAAGCCTGCTCAACGGAGAGATTTGGTAAACCTTCCATCTCCAGAATCTTGCCATTAAACACATTGATCTTGTTCTTTTTAGGAACCGTCATCAAACCCTGCTTAATCGCCCAGAGAGGGATAGCATTAACCGCATCACGCAAAGTGATCCCTTCGTTAAGCTCACCCTTGAATCGAACCAGTACTGATTCGGGCATATCCAGAGGCATAAACCCGAGAGCCCCGGCAAAAGCAATCAGACCCGAACCAGCGGGGAAACTGATACCAATTGGGAAACGGGTGTGAGAGTCACCACCGGTACCAACAGTATCTGGCACCAGGAGACGGTTCAACCAACTATGAATAACCCCATCACCGGGATTCAAAGGGACACCGGCGCGATCAGAAATAAACTTGGGCAAAGTGTTGTGCATCAGCACATCAGCTGGTTTTGGATAAGCAGCAGTATGACAGAAAGACTGCATGAACATTGGTGACTGAAAGCGCAGGCAGGCCAGCTCTTTCAATTCATCAGCAGTCATGGGGCCGGTTGTATCCTGAGAACCAACCGTGGTCATCTTCGGTTCGCAAGCGCTACCCGGAAGAACTCCATCCACACCACAGGCCTGTCCAACCATCTTTTGCGCCTGGGTATAGCCCTGATTCGCTTTTGGAGTTGGATTATCGGCTTTGGCAAAGATATCAGGCTCAGCCACACCGTTGGCAGCACAAGCCAGGGTGGTCACAGAACGCCCGATAATCAATGGAATCCGGCCACCGGCACGGTACTCATCAGGAACGGTATCAGGTTTGATTTCGAAGGTAGAAACAATCTCACCAGCTTCGTTAGTCACTTCACCTTTTGCGGTATTAATGGTGATAATGTCACCCATATTCATCTTGGTAACATCCATCTTCAACGGTAATGCACCTGAATCCTGAGCAGTATTAAAGAAAATTGGAGCAATGACACTGCCGATAATCACACCACCGCGGCGCTTGTTAGGGACAGCTGGAATATCATCACCAATACACCACAGAACACTATTACAAGCCGATTTACGGGAAGAACCGGTACCGACAACATCACCGACAAACGCAACCTGATGACCAGCATCACGCCACTTGGCAATTTCTTCAATACCGCCGGGAAAACGAGTCTTACCCATTGCCAGAGCGTGCAGCGGAATATCGGGACGGCTCCAGGCATCACCAGCGGGAGAGAAATCATCGGTATTGATTTCACCTTCAACTTTAAATACTTTGACGGTAATGATTTCAGCCATTTCAGGCTTATCAGTAAACCACTCTGCTTTAGCCCAGCTATCTACAACTTGCTTTGCTGCACTGTTACTCTTGGCCAATTCGATGACTTGTTCAGCGGCATCGTAGACATAGGTCATGGCTGATAGAGCTTTTGCAGCTTCGTCAGCTAGCCCGGCATCATTGAGAGCGGCGATCAAAGGTTGAACATTGTAGCCACCAATCATGGTGCCGAGAATCTGCACTGCTTTCACTTTGTCGATCAAGGGGGAAGATTTACTTCCGGTAACAACTTCTGCGAGAAAAGCCGCTTTAACTTCGGCTGCCGGGTCAACTCCAGGAGACACCCGCTCAGTCAACAAATTCAGCAAAAATTCTTCTTTACCTGCGGGAGGGTTCTGTAGCAGATCACAAAGATCAGCTGTCTGCCCAGGATTCAATGGTAGAGCTGGGATCCCCTGCGCATTCCGTTCTTCTTCTAGTTTCAGATAAGCTTCGATCATCTCTCTCCTCCAAATATCAGTTTTGCAGCTCAAGCTGCCCCATAGACAATTAAACAACAATTTTTGGTTTACTGACAAAGACTAAATATGTGCGAAATCGTGCATACTGTATACGATTAAACGCTGTTTTGTCAATCAACAGATCACCTCAATTTAAGATACCATTCATCTTGTTTTTCTTTTTATTGATCTTATATATAGAGAAATAATCACGCAGTATGACTTATTATGTCACACAGTGGACTTACGGTAAGAGCATCAAATAACTGCAAATTGATTTCTGGAGAGAAATAATGTTCGAAATACTTTTACTTGTCATTATCGTCCTCATTGTACTCAGTCAATTTCTACCGAAAGCGAACTAAAACAAAAAAGCCCTGCCAACATAAGCTGACAGGGCCAATAAAACAAAATTTTCAGACGTTTCTATAAAACTTTCAATAATTCAACATCAAAAAGCAAGGTTGCATTAGGTGGTATCATCGGTGGTGCTCCACGCTCTGCATAAGCGAGTTCTGCTGGAATGACCAGTTGCCATTTGGCACCTTCCTTCATTAACTGCAATGCCTCAGTCCAACCCGGAATAACACCATTAACCGGAAAGCTGGCAGGTTCACCGCGCTTATATGAGCTGTCGAATTCGGTTCCATCAAGCAGAGAGCCCCGATAATGGACCTGAACTTTAGATTCAGCTTGTGGTGACGCACCGGTTCCTGCGTTAATAACCTTATATTGCAGACCGCTCTCAAGGGTAATCACCCCATCCTGCTTGCCATTATTTTCTAAATATTCCTGCGACAATTTTTCATTTTTAGCTGCTTCAGCGGCCATTTCTGCCATTTGCTTCATCTGCATTTCTTGCTGATAGGCGGTTAAAATCTGACCCATTTCTTCCTGAGTGAGAACTGTCTCTTCACCCTTTAAAACGGCCGTTAAGCCAGCAGCTAACTGGTCTGCATCAACATTTACCTTTTGCTGCAGCATATTGGTCGCGATATTCATGCCGATAGCATAGCCAATTTTTTCTTGATCGGTCTTGAACTTATCCTCGGCATAAACAGCACCAGCGGCAAAAATTGATAACAACAGTACAATAAAAATTTTCTTCACATTTGTCTCCATCATGAATAGCTTTAAAATGAAAATAAGCTCCGATCGTTAAAACGACCGGAGCCAGAAAAATTTAAATACTAAATAATTGGATAACTAAACTGTCCAAGTATGTCCTTCTTGCATGATGTCATCCATGCTGCGACCACGTTTCTTTTTGATCGCATCAATCTGCTCATAGACCATATCATCATAGGTTTTCTTTCTGTCATCAGCATAAAGAACACCAAATGCTAATGGCAGACCATCATCCGGACGCATTCCGGCCAGAAGTGTTGCAACTTCTGCATTTTTTTCATCATGAACCAAGATATCAGCGTCATCCGCTTTATCGACTTTCACTGCTTTAATAGCAAAACCATCCTGCACCAAGCAATATTGATTATCAGTACCAAAAATCATCTTTTCACCATGCTTTAAGATGATATGGAAATCGGCACCAGATTCTTTATTGGTCAGTTTATCATGGGCACCTTCATTATAAATAACACAGTTAGCAAAGATTTCCATCATGCTGAAGCCCTTATGCAAAGCACCCCGCACACAGATTTCTTCATTTACTTTCATATTTTTATCGATGCCGCGAGCAATAAAGGTCGCCCCCAAGCCCATGGCAACCTTCAACGGAGCCATCGGATAATCCAGAACACCATAAGGACTGGTCTTGGAAACCTGACCAACTTCTGATGTTGGTGAATATTGACCCTTGGTCAAGCCATAGATCTTATTGTTAATCATAACGTAATTTAGATTAAGATTACGCCGGACAGCGTGAATAAAGTGATTACCACCAATTGCAGTGGAGTCGCCATCGCCTGAAATAACCCAGACATCCAAATCAGTATTAGCTACTTTCATGCCCGAAGCAACAGCTGCAGCACGACCGTGAATGGTATGAAAACCATAAGTTTCCATGTAGTAAGGGAAACGACTGGAGCAACCAATACCAGAAACGATTGCGACTTCATCACGGGGCTTCCCAGCGGCAACCATACCACTACGAACCGCATTCATAATGGCAAAATCGCCACAACCCGGACACCATTTTACTTCAGCATCTGAGGCAAAATATTTTTTAGTTAGTTGAGTATCTGCCATGGTTTTATTCTCCTAACATTTCGTTAACTTTGTCGATAACCTCATACTCGCGGAAGGGGTCACCCTGAACCTTCGAGAGAGACTCAACATCAACCAGAAACTTGGCACGCAGCATCAGGCTCAGTTGCCCCATATTGAGCTCAGGAACCAGAACCTTGTCAAAACGGCTAATTACGTCACCCAAGTTTG
>JAYEME010000115.1:0-3358 GCA_034717915.1 Thermodesulfobacteriota bacterium | reverse complement strand
ATCCCGGCAGAATGGCCGAAACCACGCCAGGAACATTGGAAAACTCTTCTCCGTGCTCGAGCGATCGAAAATCAACTATTTGTGATTGCCGCCAACTGTTGTGGTATTCAGGGAAAACTTGACTTCAGTGGACTCAGCCAGCTGATATCACCACTAGGGCATGTTTTACAAATAGCCGAAGAGGAAAATATCGAACTGGTGGCAAATTTTGATTTTTCTGAGCTGGAAAAATATCGCAAGCAAATTGATATTCTTAATGACAGGCGGGCAGATATCTACGGAACTCCTTAAACGAACTATTCGGCAAGCGGTTGTGCGTCCTGACGATATTGAGTTGGAACTTGCTGAAAACTATCTGCAAACTGCAAAATTCCGCTACTATCCACATAGAGATAGCGGCCGGTTTTTTTAGTCGACCTGACTGCAGGAGCAGTTTTCTTTTCAATCACCGCTTCAATAGCGTCAACCGGCGGGTCGGATTCGTGTTGTCCCGGAAATAATTTGATCAATCTGCTGCGAAAATCGACATAAAACTGTTGTGTCTGCTTCACCCCCGGAGTATGCAGTGGCAGCTTGACCATCAGCTGATCAAATCCAATCACCAGTGATAGAATCACAACCACCCACAAAAAATATTTCAGCAACTTCAACATGACCACTCCTCGCCAGATTTCAACTTATACTACCTGTGCCATCGACAAAACTCAAGAAATCGATAACCTGTCTCGGCAGGGTTGATTTGACTTGAGTAGTAGATTCGATGTAGAAACCAGGGCTGAAGTTTTTTTACAACACAACCTTTTACTTACCGCTGGAATGGAGTTCAAAAGATGGGTAACGCAGAATACGATATCGTGATTATTGGCGGCGGCCCGGCAGGAATGACTGCCGGTCTCTACGCTTCACGTGCAAGCCTGAAAACCTTACTGATAGAAAAAGCCATTATGGGGGGGCAGATGATGACTGCCACCACAATTGAAAACTGGCCGGGATACCCCGGCGGCATCGGTGGTCCGGAACTGATGATGCGATTTCAGGAGCATTGTGTTGAATTTGGTCTTGAGACCGATTCCGGCACAGTAGAAAATGTGATTGATAACGGTAGCACCAAAACCGTAGTCATGGATGATAGAGAAATTGTCTGCAAAACGGTCATCGTCGCCACTGGCGCAGTTCCGAGAAAAATGGGGGTCGAAGGTGAAGAAGCACTGGTCGGCAAAGGGGTCTCCTACTGTGCGACCTGTGATGGTGCTTTTTTCCGCGATGTTCCCATCGCCGTTATCGGCGGGGGCGACACTGCCGTCGAAGAGGCACTGTTTCTGACCCGCTTTGCCAGTAAAGTCATCCTGGTGCACCGACGCGATAAGCTTCGTGCAACCCAGATTCTTCAGGATCGGACTCTGGCAAATGATAAAGTTGAAGTTGCCTGGAACTCCGTGGTCGACAGTCTCGAATCTGACACCAGTGGCCTGACCGGCGCAATTCTTAAAGACACCAAAACCGGTGAAACCCGCAAAATAGAAATTCAAGGGATGTTCGTTGCCGTTGGTGTAACTCCCACCACCCAGTTCATCCGCGATCTGGTCGATGTAACTGACGACGGCTCCATCAAGGCAGGGGAAGATACGCTAACGTCTGTGCCGGGAATATTCTCCGCCGGCGACAATCGCACCACAATTCTCCGGCAGGTCTCTACCGCTGTCGGTGATGGTGCTGTAGCTGCACTGATGGCAGAGAAGTACATTACCGAACTGGACTATTGAGTGTAACTACTACCTCCGAGCCCTTCTCAAAGTGAAGAGTTCGGGAATTTAAATGCTGAGGGGGAAAAGCAGATGCTGGCAAAGGTTATCTCTGGTGCACTGATTGGTATAGATGCTTACCCGGTTGAAGTGGAAGTCGATATAGCCCAGGGTTTACCACAATTCTCTACTGTCGGACTGCCCGAAGGAGCCGTCAAAGAGAGTAAGGACCGGGTCAAATCAGCCATCAAGAATTCCGGTTATGATTTTCCTGCCCGCCGGATAACCATCAATCTTGCTCCCGCCGATATCCGTAAAGAGGGTGCCGCTTTCGATCTGCCGATCGCTATCGGTCTCCTTTGTGCAACCGGTGTGGTCAATGCAGATAATCTTAAAAACTATATCCTTCTCGGTGAACTCTCCCTCGATGGCCAGATTAAACCAGTGCGTGGAGTTTTACCGGTTGCAGTAGCGGCTCGAGACTGGGGCAATTATTCGCTACTCGTCCCAACGGATAACGCCGAAGAGGGTGCTGTTGTCACAGGTCCGGAAGTGTACGCCGTAAGAGATCTGGGAGAAGCAGTCGCCCTGATCAATGGAGAACAGCAATTCACTCCTCACCAGTCCACAGAAGACCTGTCAAACAGACCCGCTACGACAGATGGAGAAGACTTTGCCGAAGTGCGCGGTCAGGAACATGCCAAAAGAGCACTTGAAGTCGCAGCAGCAGGGGCACATAACATTTTGATGAGCGGCCCTCCCGGCAGTGGAAAGACCATGCTGGCACGGCGACTACCAACCATTCTGCCCGACTTTTCTTTTGAAGAAGCTCTGGAAACAACTAAAATCCATTCCGTAGCAGGATTGCTTTCACGTAAAAACGCCTTGGTAAGACAACGGCCATTCAGATCACCTCATCATACTATTTCTGATGCCGGACTGATTGGTGGCGGCAGTTATCCCCGTCCAGGAGAAGTCTCTTTAGCCCATCGTGGAATTCTGTTTTTAGATGAGTTTCCCGAATTCAAAAAAAATGTCCTGGAAATGCTCCGCCAACCCCTCGAAGATGGTCAGGTCAGTATCAGCAGGGCGGCATTAAGTCTAACTTACCCCGCAAATTTCATGTTGGTTGCCGCCATGAATCCCTGTCCTTGCGGCTTTCTCGGTGATCCCCACCATGACTGTACCTGCACTCCACCGATGCTCCAACGCTACCGTAACCGTCTCTCCGGGCCACTCCTTGACCGGATCGACCTGCATGTCGAAGTTCCCAGAGTTCCACACAAAGATTTGACCGATCAAAGCCCTGCCGAAAGCAGTACAGATATTCGCCAACGGGTTAATCGAGCAAGGGATATCCAGCAGAAACGGCTGGCACCTTTTGGATTACACGCCAACAGTCAGATGCAAACCCGCCATATTCGCCGGTTCTGTAAATTGGATGAAAAAGGAGATGCACTGCTGGAGCAGGTCACTGACAAGCTGGGGCTTTCGGCGCGCAGCTTCACTCGTATCCTCAAACTGGCAAGAACCATTGCTGATCTGGCAGGGGTTGAGCAGATTGAGGTTCTCCATTTAAGCGAAGCGATTCAATATCGAGGAGAAGATCGAAAACT
>JAYEME010000114.1:0-13702 GCA_034717915.1 Thermodesulfobacteriota bacterium | reverse complement strand
CCCCAAGGCGCAATTCCAGGAAAGATTTCAGCAGACTCTCAAACATCTGTTCTCCCTCTTCTACCGCGGTCAGTTTGGTATAAAAGGCGGCCTCTGCCTCAGCTTGAGGATCGTCGTTCGGGTCTTTATCCGGGCGGATCATCGGGGTGCGGTAACTGCCAAATTGGAAACGTTCCCCTTTTAAGGTCAACTTCCAGGCATCATCTTCACTCTGTTGTAAGTGAATTGTGGCCTCTTCCAGCTGTTTCCCCTGACGTAGAGCCGCCTTAACTTCCAAATAGTTATCTTGTGGCCCAGCCACAACAATTTTCTGTACCCCCTCCTGTCCGCCACCAACCATAACCAAGCGGTTGTCAAGAAAAGCGGTAAAAGGTTGTTTCACCAGAAGAGGCCCACTGGTTGTGATTTGATATCGGGAATCAGAATTAAGGGTGCGATAAAATAGCCATTGCAAAAAATCAATTCCCATCCAGCGGTTGGCTTCAATCTGTTCCAGGATATTTTCAGTTTGTGCTTGATTGGCTTGCTGTAATGACTCACGTAACTCTTCTGGAAGAATTTGTGTTGCCCGCGCTAAAGGATGAAACAATTGCAACCGCAAGCCGGGAAAGGTTTGGTGAAATAATCCCTGGAAACTATCAATTGTGTTCTGACCAAGGGAGCAGAATCTGAGTAACTGCCGATCGGTATCCCAGATGACATCATAAAAAGAGGGTGTTGGCAGGGTTCGAGCCAGAAGTGAGCTGCGTGCCTGATCAAGAATCTGCTCCTTTTCCCCTTTGGGAACATAATTCAGGGTCGGTTGCTCTGCCAGAAATTTTTCCCGGAGCTGAATTACGTGGCGTTTTAACAGGGCGGCAGGGATCTTGCGGCGATCCTGGCGTAAGCTGAAAAATAAATAGTGGTCACGCCAACAGCTGTTTGGAGAGGTGAAATCGCTGCAATCATAATCTTCCAGTTGAACCCAGCCGGTTGATAGTTCATCAGAAGATTGTTCGATGGAGCGAAATCCCTCTGTTGCCAGTTTCTCCTGCAGATCCTGAAATTTGTCTTGCGGATTAAGTGAACCGGTTACCTGAAAATAACAAATACTGACAGATGTGGCCAGAAAGCCCATGGGATCTCCTTTAAAATAGTATTAAAAATTGGATTATACGGATTCAGTTTAGATAGAGTCTGCTTAGCTGCGGTGAAAATAGTAATAGTGTCCAGTGAATCCTTTGCGGAAGGTTTGGTTATGTTCGGCAAGTTGCAAGAGAAGTTTATTGAGAGTTTCCTTATCAAAATATCCTTGCTCAACAAAGTAATATCCCATCTGCTTTTGTTGGCTACGCTGATGAAAGAGGAGAGTACGAACTTGTCGCTGGTTGAGGAGTCCAAGTTGCTCTGCTCGTTCCCCAAACTTGTGAAAGCCGCTGCGATGGTTAATGATTGTATGAATATTTATATCACTCAGCCAGCCCCAGCGCTTAGCGACTGCACCCAGCATGGGGCGCTGCTGTCTTTGCCAGGTAATTGCGGCAATAACCGCCTTAAGTGGGATGATTTCCTGGTAGTAGAGGAATGAACCAAACTGCAGTGGGCGTGCTGGAAGTGAGCTGCGCTGGTGCGGCCGATTGGGTGTCCTCTGATGGTGGTGTTTAGGTTGGGTATATGCCGGGTAGTGGTGAGAAAAGTTTTCTGCGGAAAATATTTTTCGCTGTTTCAAATAAATTTGGACAGTTTGGTGAGCCTGATTCAAATCCTGAAACAAGCGTTGCTGTTTGGTGCGGATACCAATGGCAGAAATTGCGAAGCGATCAGGGTGAGTTATTTTTGCCTTTTTACGATAGGCAGAGCGGACTCCAGCTGGTTGTAAATAAGAGAGAAAATCCCTGTTTAACTGGAGATCAGCACCGAACAAAGTCCGGCATGCTCGAAAAACTTCTGTTTCAGTCACCTGCGGCATTGCGGTTTTCCTGGTTGGTGAGGTGGTCGGATGACCGTTGAGTTTTTATAGCTCAGAATGGTGTTTATGTCCATCCCGAAACGTCGCATGGAAGGAGGCTTTGCTGATCAGTTGGTTTTCGAGTCCTTTTTCGCTTTAGCAATGAAACTATCAATTCGCTGTTGATCTTCACTCAAAATATTGATGAAACGCATTCCAGCAGTGACTGCCGAATCGTCCTGCATACAGACCCAGACAACTTCAGCAATAGCGCAGACTGGGGGGATGCCATCCTCTAAATTGACAAGAACCAGACAGAGCTCTCCCTGATCCCCCGGTGGTTTTATGGTGAATCGCATCCCTCCAGAACTGATATTAACCCGACACATTTTGAAGCCATCAAAAATAAGAGGTGCTTCGGGGCTGTGGAGAACCTCAATATTCTTCTCCCATATTTCTCGCATTGTTTGCAGGGTTTTTGCGGCTCGGCTGAAACGGATACCAAGTTGACAATCGAAACGTTCGCTAATACGACGTTGAAACATTTCTAAATCGGGATTGAGCTTTACAATAAACTGGTTTCCATCGACCTTTTTCTCAAATATCCCTGTCGTTCGAATCCCTAACCCCATAGCTTCAGTGCTTATTTCAAAAGAAAGCCCTTTACTAAAGGGATATTGTTCAACGGCATCTGCACCATAGGGGAGAGAGAGGACAAGAGAATCTTCCTCGAGAGAAACAACAAAAACCGTCATTAATTCAGTGCGTTGCTGTTCTTCTGTATCATTTTGTACTTTAAGTAGAAGCTGTTGCCCCGACTTAAAATAGCGTTGATAGTTCATGCCATTAATCCGATCTCATGACTTGCTGTGGGAATTCTTGTTTGAGGTTGTTGATCCGAGTTGTATGGAGACATATTATCGTTTTTCTCAAATAAGAACAAACCAATAATTTAATATAGCGAAAATAAATCCATTCTCGAAAGAAAAGTTAAAAATCTTAACAACTTAAGCTGAATTTGTTATTTTCTCCGCCGGAGGTGTTGATGCAAAAACAGAAAAATGATTATTTCGTTGTTACTGCGCCCGGTTTTGAAACTATCTGTGCCAGGGAATTAGTTGATCTTGGTATCCAACCGATCAATACAGTTCGCGGCGGTATTGAATTCGAAGGTGGCCTGCAGGAGTTATATCTGACCAACTTATGGTTGCGCAGCGCTTCGCGGATCTTGGTTCGATTGGGAGGGGTTGTCGCGCGTGATTTTCCAATCTTGTTTCAGCGCTTGTCTCGGCTGCCTTGGGGACGCTTTGTTAAGCCAGGAGTCGCCTATGAAATCCGGGTTGCCAGCCGTGGTTCTCGATTAACTCATACTGGGCGAATTGCGGAAGTTTGTGAAGCCGCTATGACCAAAGTACTGGGTGAAAAGAGGGTAAAAACAGGTTCCGTACAGAAAATCTACCTCAGAATGAATGATGATCGCTGTCAGGTCTCCATTGACAGTTCAGGAGAACACTTGCATCGGCGTGGTTATCGGCAGGCCAGAGTAGCAGCCCCATTGCGCGAAACTTTAGCTGCAGGATGTCTATTAGCGTCTGATTACGACGGCTCATCCCCGCTGCTTGATATGATGACTGGTTCCGGAACTTTTTCTATAGAGGCTGCATTGATTGCATTACACCGCGCTCCGGGGAAGGGGCGTGACTTTGCTTTTATGAATTGGCCAAAGTATCGTCCGGGATTATGGCGACAGTTGCTGATAGAGGCACAGCGGGAAGAAAAATCGACACTTCCTTACCCCATCATCGCACTAGATAATAATCCGAAAGCAATTGCAGCGGTACAGCAGAATTTGGAGAAGATTGGTCTGGATGGATTGATTCAGTTGTCCTGCGGCAATATGCAGCAGCTCCAACCGCAGCTTCCATCCGGGTTGATGATATGCAATCCCCCTTATGGAGAGCGACTCGGTCAGAATGCAAGTTTAAAATCCCTGTATCATGATTTAGACAGGCTCTATGGGAAGACCTTTGCTGATTGGCAGGGGGCGATTATTTGTCCAGAATCGGAACTGATTAAATCGACCACTACCTCCTTTGCTCCATTACTCCGCTTTTCAAATGGTGGAATCAAGGTTGCTTTGCTGAAAAAGTCTTGACTTAGCCCGGATCAGAGGGTATAAATTCCAGCTCTTGTGGAGGAATCTCTGCAAAAAATAGAAGGAAAGTGGGGTGATTGTCAGTGGAAATCACTGTTATTGATGGTAACGTCGAAAAAGCGATTAAAGTTCTCAAGCGTAAGTTACAGCAAGAGGGACTCTTTCGTGAAATGAAACAACGTAAATTTTACGAGAAGCCAAGCATCAAGCGTAAACGTAAAGAGAAAGAAGCTCAGCGTCGTTTGCGCAAGAAGCAACGTGCGATGAAGCGTTTTAACTAAACTATTTGAAAAGCCGATCCCTATAATGGGTCGGCTTTTTTTTGGCATTTTTCTAGAATAGAAATTTTGATTTATTCGGGATCGCAATTATCTTCAAGAATCAATAATAGTTGTGCTTCGTCAAAATAGTGATGGTGAAATTCAAATTTATAGTTAAGAGCTTTACTGTAGACTTCATCGCTGATTCGTTGTGCTTTCCAGCTGAATTCCAATAATGAGATTGCTTCTAACATCTTCCTGTGCTCATCCATATGGATGGGAGTCAGAGCCAGTCCAACTTTTTCCATGGTTTGTTCCTCAAGTCTGAGCTGCCGTGCAATGGCTTCCGCCATCCCTTTCAATAGGCGGGTCGATTGTGGACTGCCAGAAGATTGTTTTAACCCCTCTTTCAGGTGACTTGCTCTGGAGTTCAAAAATGCTAGATCAGATTTTTGTGAGGCGGAACAATAAGTCATTACTTTTCCCACTTGCAAAAAAAGATAGAATTATAATTGATCTCCCTTATCAGAGCGAAATACATGCCATAAATGGGTCGACGTTCTGTTTTACAAGAATATGGGAATTAACTTATTGAAAACAGGGAGGAAAAGCTGGATTGTTTTTATATATTAAGGCCATCTCAAGTAGATGTTTAAGCCAGACTTATTTGTCTACAGGTCATTTCCCGATATTTATATGGCAAATGCCCATAAAAAAACGGGCAATCCTACAAGGAAAGCCCGTTTAAATTAGAGAGGTGGCGTGATGGTTTTATTTAGGCCAGTGTTCTAAATTGATTCCCGATACCTTTTCAACAATCCGCACAACTTGATAGCTGTAACCGTATTCGTTATCGTACCAGATATAAAGAACACAGCGATTGCCTTGAACAATTGTAGCGAGTGAATCAACGACTCCAGCGTAGGTCGAACCCACCATGTCGGTAGAGACAGCTTCAGGAGAGTTGGTGAAGTCGATTTGATCCTGTAGAGGGGAGTTTAAGGAGATATCACGCAGGTAGTTGTTCAATTCTTCAACAGTGGTCTCTTGTTTTAAGGTCAAGTTGAGGATTGCCAACGAAACATTTGGGGTGGGAACCCGAATTGCGTTTCCAGTCAGTTTCCCCGCCAGTTCTGGCAAAGTCTTGGCAACGGCTTTGGCAGCACCGGTTTCAGTAATAACCATATTCAACGGGGCACTCCGACCCCGACGTTCTTTTTTGTGGTAGTTATCAATCAGATTTTGATCATTGGTATAGCTGTGACAAGTTTCAATGTGACCCGATTCAATACCAAATTCATCGTTGACAGCTTTAAGCACTGGAACAATCGCATTGGTGGTACAACTGGCTGCAGAAAAAATTGTACCATCAGTTTCCAGCAAGTCATTATTGACGCCATAAACCACGTTAGGGATATCTCCCTTCCCTGGTGCCGTCAATAGAACTTGCGCTGCTCCTTTGGCTTTGATATGACGCCCTAAACCTTCACGATCCCGCCACTTGCCAGTGTTATCGATGACGATCGCGTTTTCTATTCCGAATTTTGCGTAGTCAACATCCTCAGGGGCATCTGCATAAATGATACGGATCATATTGCCATTTGCAATGATGGCATTTTCTTTTTCATCTACTCTGATAGTTCCCTTGAAGTGGCCATGAACCGAATCTCGACGAAGTAAGCTGGCACGTTTTGTCAGATCATCTTCACTCCCTTTACGGACAACTGCTGCTCGTAAACGGAGATTATTGCCGCCGCCGGCCTGATCAATAAGAATTCTGGCGAGCAGGCGTCCGATACGACCGAAACCATAAAGTACAACATCACGCGGTTCACTTAACTGATGACTTTTCCCGGTATTCAACCCTTTAAGTTGTTCTGCGACAAATTCATCAATATTTTCATTGTTCTGTTCCTGATACCGGAGTGCCAGTTTTGCCAGATCAACTCGTGCCGGGGCAATATCCATTTTGACCATGGTTTGGAGGATCGGGTAGGTATCTTTTACCCAGATTTCACGACTTATAATCTGCCGGGCAAAACGATGCGCTCGCAATATATCGATGGTCGACTGGTTGACCAAGGTTCGGTCAAAGACGGTACAAATCACCTCTTGCTCGCGATAAAGTTTACCGATTAACGGAGCCATCATCTCGGCAATCGCTTCACGTTCTTTCCACTCATTGAAATGCTCGTCAGTTTTTGTATCGACCATGCTGAGCTAACCCTTTCGATATGTGTTATTGTAAGCAAATAGCGGGGAATTTTATCTTTCCGTACCTTGAAAACATGCGTATACTAATTTAACTTAAGTGCTTTTGCAACTCTCTTTCATGGAGGAATAAACGATGGGTGACGCAGTTAGTTATAAAGAGCTGGGGTTGGTGAATTCGCGGGAAATCTTTCGTAAAGCAGTCGATGGTGGATATGCTATCCCCGCCTATAATTTTAATAATCTGGAACAACTTCAGGCAATTATTACCGCCTGTGCAGAAACTAAATCACCGGTGATTCTCCAGATCAGCAAAGGTGCCAGGAATTATGCTAACGAAACCATGCTTCGTTATATGGCGACGGGTGCAGTGCAAATGGCAAAGGAGATGGGCGCTGACATTCCAATTGTTCTCCATCTGGATCATGGTGATTCCTTTGAACTTTGCAAAAGCTGTATCGAATCAGGATTTTCCTCAATCATGATAGATGGTTCACATCTTCCTTATGATGAAAATGTCGCCTTGACTCGTCAGGTGGTTGACTATGCCCATACCCATGATGTCACTGTTGAGGGTGAATTGGGTGTCCTTGCCGGGATTGAGGATGATGTGGTTGCTGAAAAATCGACCTATACCCAGCCTGATGAAGTTGAAGATTTTGTCAAAAAAACCGGTGTCGATTCTCTGGCAATTTCGATTGGTACCAGCCATGGTGCGTATAAATTCAAGCTCAAGGAAGGGGAGTCGGTTCCACCTCTACGCTTTGATATTCTTGAAGAGTGTGAAAAAAGAATTCCCGGTTTTCCGATTGTTCTGCACGGTGCATCCAGTGTTATTCCTGAATATGTCGCATTGATCAACCAGTATGGTGGCAAGATGGATGGAGCTGTTGGCGTTCCAGAAGATCAGCTGCGCAAGGCTGCTGCCAGTGCTGTGTGTAAAATCAATATTGATTCAGACGGTCGTCTGGCTGTTACAGCGAAAGTTCGTGAATATCTGGCGAATGATCCAAGCGAATTTGATCCCCGTAAATACCTGGGAGCGGCACGTAAAGAACTGATCAGCCTGATTAAACATAAGAACGAAGCGGTTCTTGGTAGTGCCGGGAAAGCTTGATTTTTGTTGTTTTCTTTTTCGTTTCCCCCTTTAGCACTATCCACTTTCCACCTTTGGGGAAGTGGATAGTGTTGACGTGTCCGATTTGTCTTTTTAGAACCACTCAGTGATACAGGCGTCTGTCACCGGATGTTCGCCTGTCTGTTTCAAATTGAAAGAGATTGTCCTCGGAAGGAGGAAGTGGCGCATCTTGATCGTTAATGCGGCGATCCTGTTTTGTCCGGAGATATGGCACATGTTGTGTTTGCAGATCCGGCAGATAGCTGCCGCTGTTTTGCGCTGAGACCAGACGTTCCATGGTGCGCAGGTCTTTGCGAGTTAAGCGCAATGCTGCATCGACCCAGATTTTTGTGATTCCAATGAGTTCTTCATAGGAAATCGGGCTGTAAAATTGACTGACTTCTCTAATTGCCCGCATGCCATTACCCGCCCGACGGTGTTTTTTTATAAATCGATTGACTGCATCACCACCCTCACCGGGTTCTGCCAGAACATCGACTATGTCCATGTCATATAGTTCTGCAGCTGTGTAGACTTTTCCATCCTGCAATATTTTCTCCGCTTTCTTCATGCCAAGAATCCGTGACAGAAAACTGTATGCACCCATTCCGGGAAAAAGGTTAAAACGAATTTCAGGACACCCCATTTGTGCATGTTTTTCGGCAATGACGACATTGCTTGATATAGCGGATTCAAAACCTCCACCCAGGGCTGAACCTTCTACCAGTGATATTGTCGTCAGGGGCAGATGAAGATTAACCGCATTGAGATAGCAGATATCTATGCAGCTTTTGGCATACTCAAAGAGTTGTTCCCGGTTTTGATCAACGATCAGTCGAACGAATAAGTTCAAGTCACCGCCAAGATTGAAAACTCCCGGTATCTGAGAAGCGAGAATCATGTAGCGTACAGGATATTTCGCTTCCGTTCCGTTGGCCTTAAAATAATTGATAATGGCATGTTGAATCTCGTGGGATTCCCGTAACAGGAGACTGGAAAAACAGGGTCTCTTTTGGGGATTGAAATATAACCAGATGGCTTCATGTTCTGCATCATATCTTGTGGATATTTCCTGAT
Source organism: Thermodesulfobacteriota bacterium (assembly GCA_034717915.1). Taxonomy (GTDB): domain Bacteria; phylum Desulfobacterota; class Desulfuromonadia; order Desulfuromonadales; family Geopsychrobacteraceae; genus Desulfuromusa. The sequence continues at coordinate 4,955 of JAYEME010000114.1, read as the reverse complement.
ACTCACGGAAAATTGCTTGAAATTTATCTGACATGTTGGCATCCTTTTCCAAAATAACTATTTGTAGCTTGTCCTGTATTCTCTAGTTTTAAAAAGCTAATTTATCAGTATTTTCCTAGTGTTGTCATGTTTTTAATTAGGAATATAGCCTGTTGAACAAGATGTCGCAACTAAAGAAAAGGCTTTCATAGTAAGATCTGTATATTATTTAATTGCGTCCTGTTTGTGACGTTACCTCCGTTTGTTCCTGTAACACCGGGCAATCCATCCCGATACACTCTTTATTCTGATGACGTTGATAACAACCGATCACCGCATCGGCCTGTAACGTTATCGGCAGATATCCTTTGGATAACTCTGCCGCTTTTTTCAACCCCAGCCAACAATCACGCTGACAGCAACGGGCTGCTTTGAGTTCAGCAATATCAGCCAGAACCTGGTGCGTGATTTGCTGGACAATCTGGCGCTGTTCCGCCTTGACCGGGTTGGCTTGCAACAGCAGACTGAAGGCGATACCGACACCAGAGGCTGAACCACAGATGCCGGTAAATGCACAACTTCCACCAATAATCTGATTGCCGCGACGGATCGCCGTAGCGATCAGATCATCCTCAGTCTTTCCCCCACTGTTACGATAGGCTGTGACAATGATGGCCGGCATCAAGGCATGGTGTTCCGGCCCATGAACCGGGATCGCTGGATGTTTTCGCAGCCGTGCCAGAATTTCCAGCATATCGGTTTCTGTTGATTCCTCACAGAGATGCTCCATAACATCCAGAGCATCCTCGCTGTGGCAATGGTCACAGACAAAGTGCTTTTTGTCACAGTGGGCATTGGCAGCGGCATGTTGTCCGCAATAATGACAAGCCAGCTCAACCTCTTTGTCGGGATAAATCAATTCGTTGCCGCAAACCATGCAGCCGGAACGATACTTGGTGCTTGATGGTGCTGGTGGTGTAGCCGCTTCAGGGGGTAGAGCACAGGCACACCCATCGGCCAGATCCAGATTGGTGACACTGCCATCATCGCTATCCAACAGAAAAATATGTTCATCAAGGTGTTTGGCCAGATTTTTGGCAATCAGGGTTTTCTGTCCGGGAAATAGAAAAGTTCCATCTGCTAACGGTAGCTGGGGCAAAGGTCCACGATAAATGACCGGAACAAGTTCACTTTCACCCGGTTTCCAGGCGGCAAAAGTGAGAGAAAAAAATGGATGATCACGGACAACGCGGTAGGGGTACCGTTTCAACAGGCGGATATCGGTAAACCCGGTCTCTTCCAATAGCCCAATCAGGTCTTTCTGGAGCAACGCCCCGGCAATACATTCCCCCTGTAACTCTGCATCGTTGCGAATTTCGGCATCTGGCTCCTCTTCGCAGACAACATCCGAGATAACCAGTCGTCCTCCTGGTTTGAGTGAACGGAAAATTTCCGCAAAAGCCTGACGTTTATCTGAAGAGAGATTCATCACACAGTTGGAGAGCATCAGATCCACTGTTGTGTTCTGCAACGGTAAATTTTCAAGATACCCCTTGCGGAATTCAATGTTGTCAAACCCGAGATTTTTCCGTACTTCCACAGCTCCCTGTTCTGCAATTGCGAGCATCGGATCAAGCATATCGATCCCGATACTGCGTCCCTTGTGGCCAACCAGTCGCGCTGAAATAAAAATTTCGATACCACGCCCGCTGCCCAGATCAACAACTGTTTCACCAATCTTGATGTCTGCATCCAGAACCGGACTACCGCAGCCATAACCGCGGAAACGATATTTTTCCGGAATGTGTGAAATATCCTCATCGACATAGCAGACCGGGTTGAGGATATCCTCTTTGGTCTCAGCCGCTGCGGCACTGTAATAATTTTTTACCACCGTACGACTATTTTGATCGGCAATGGCTAACAGGCAATTGGCATGGGTCAGAGCAACATGACCGTGGGCTCCACAGCTTTCCAGAATATCGCCCATTTTTAATTTTAAACCAGGTTGCTCTTGTTCTGGAAGGCGGGTTGCTTCCCGGTGAATCAGCCAGAATATGATTTGCTCATAGAGGGGAAGATAGGGATCAGCTCCGGAAAACTGACTGCCGTGAATCCAGGAGTGATCCAGATCACCACCGCCGGTAAAATAGCGCAGTGGATCATCAAATTCAGCAACCGTTGCCCTGCGGATTTGGTTTAATGCGGGGCTGTTGTGCCAGGCCTCGGCAAGGCTTCCCGACAGCGGTGTTACAAGCTCCTGGTTGCCGACCAGAGCTGCCGATGGATAGAGGTTTCCATCCGGACCAATGGCGGCAGATTCACAGCCGCTGCCGCTCCCATCGTGGATTGTCCCTGCCGGGGCAAAAATCTGCGTTTGCAGTGCAGACAAGTTATCAATCTGAATACCCAGTTGTTCGGCTTTTTCCACAGCAGCAATAAACCGGGGGAAAATTTCACTCGGGGGGACAAATCCCGCGGTTGTGCCGCGTCCCTGGATAAAATACCAGAGATAGTGGAGGTTACTCGCGCCAACTTCAGCGGCAAAATCAACCAGATCAGCCATGTCTTGTAGATTGCGTTGCTCCACGCACATCGACAAGGTAAATGGAATATCCCGTTGTTTCAGAGCCAATAGCTGTTTTTTCAGGCGCGCAAAAGTTCCCTGACCACGGATTGCATCATGCCGATCATCCAGCCCGTCAACACTGATCTGGAGATGAATCCGGCTTAGATCAAAATCGTCTGTCAGCATCTGCTCCAACAGCAATCCGTTGGTGAGAATAACCACATGGCAATCGGGAAATCTTAGCAACCCGGATAGAATTTCAGAAATCTCCGGGTGAAAGAAAGGCTCACCACCGGTTAAGGCAAATATTCGACAACCCAGCTGCACCGCTTCCTCGGCACGGTTTAAAATCTGTGAGCCACTCATCTCTTCAGTAGAATCAGGCCCCGACGTAAACAGACAATGTTGGCAGCTGAGGTTGCAGCGGTTGGTAATATGCAGCCATAGTTCTTTCAACTGATCCGTTTTCAGATGTTGATAGCGACCGGAATATTTATCGGCAGGAGCATCGGGCAATCTGGCTAGAAACTTTTCCAGGAAAGGATGATTTCCCTCTTCACCAGAGGACTGAAGTATTTTTTCGCCACTCCGATTTGGAACAAACCAGGTGGGGCGATCTGAACGGATATAAATGGGGAGTTGATCAAACTCGTAACGAGTCCAGGAGTGTGAATTGTATGTCATATTGATGCCTTGAATCGAGGTTTTTGATGGCTTTACAAAGATTTTAGTCAACTGTGAAGTTGATATCACCATAACTGGCCTGAACTGACCCCTTTGAATTGTCACTATCGGTCATAAGGGCAACGGCATGAATGGTTTTGATCTCCTCACCAAAGATTCTTTTTAAATCTTCGTAGACATTTCTTTTTTCCTGATACCAGATATCTTTTTTATCCTCAGGGGATCGAACCGCCAGGAGCATTGCGTGATTTCCAGCAAATGCACTGGGCCAGGTAGTCCCTTTTTCTTCTGTTGAAGACCAGACATAATTTATCGCTTTGGTTTTCCAGAATGCCAATCCCCCTTTGACAATAATATAGATACGGGCTCCATAATCATCGCCACCTTTAGTTCTCTCATCCAAGGGGAGGTGACCCTTTTCAAGTTTCCATCTCCAATTGAGGTATGGGTGGGTGGTCAAATCGACCACGACTTTCTTGAACAATCCGGATGAAGAGGATTCAGCTTTTGCTTGGAGCACCGTCTGGCTGTCCTGCTCCACCAGTCGATAACTGGTTTGGTTTACGAACTCTTTTTCTTCCCAGCCATTCAGGCTGTTTTTGGAAAATTGCCCGATAAGAATTGGTGTAAGGGGATTGTTTTGTTCAGCACTGGCTGGAACGGGTGAGAAAATGAGGGAGACGGTTATTATCAGGAGCGTGCCAGTGAGCACTATTCTGTTGAGAGTATCAATCATGTCCATGGGTTCGTCCTTGCTCAATTATTTTATCAAAACGGGGATCGTTCTTGAGCGTATCCAGGTCTTCTGGTCGATCTATATCATTTAAAACTGGTAATTTAGCGATCTTGAGGCCGAGACGCCTGCATATCGCCTGTGTTTGTGCGTACACACGTTCGGTTCCCCAGTCAATGTTGACAAACAGTTCCAGGTACAAGGAATTCATCCCGATGAGATAGTAGCCACCGTCGGCGGCCGGACCGAGAACAACATCGTGATCTTCGAGGTTTTTATCTGCTTGCTGGAGAATGGTAGCTGTAAGGGTAGGGACGTCAGTTCCGATCCCGATGACGTGCTCAATTCCAGATTCAAACGCACTCTCGAAAGCGGTACACATCCGTTGTCCCAGATCACCGGCAGGCTGCTCCTGATAATCGAGGTCAGCGCCGAGCCAGCTGCAAAGATCTTTTTCTCCCGCTCCGGTATAGTGAACGGTGATGCGATTTACCTTTTCCGAAGAAATCTGTTGCCATGATTGTGCTGTGCTGATAGCCGTTTCTGCCAGTTGTCGATGGAGCTGTGCCGCTACCTCAGCCCCAAGTGCTGGAATCAGCCGGGTTTTCGCTTTTCCGGCAATTGGATATTTGCTGAAGATCAGCAGATTGGTGTAGGGAATTTTATTCACGAATGATGCACCGTTAAAGAATTGTTCACGTTCGATCAAAATTACCACACTTGCATCAAGGGATAATAGGGGCAACGCCAAATTCCCTCTTCCATTGAGGAACACTGCCACCTGACATTCACTACTGGTTTGACAGTATCATATTTAATCATTATGATTGATATCTAATCATAACGTTATGTTTTGCGTATTCGGAGAATCAATATGGTGCAGGTAAAAACTAAAGTACTGACAACGCACGTTCCGTTACCAATGGCCGATAAAGTTGAGCAGATGGCAGCTCGCCTTGAACGCTCACGGGGCTGGATTGTGAAGCAGGC
>JAYEME010000113.1:0-13710 GCA_034717915.1 Thermodesulfobacteriota bacterium | reverse complement strand
GGCAAGCAGGATTAGTCAAGGTTCTGGCCGGGCAGACAACGGTAGAAGAAATCCTGCGGGTGACTCAGGAGGAGGTTTAAGCGGTGGCTCTTTATGAGTACAGTGCTTTTGATGCTCAGGGGAAAAAACAGCGTGGTGTTGTTGAGGCTCTGAGTCAGAAAGCGGCTAGCCATAAACTCCGGGGGCAAGGGTTATTTCCAACTGGGCTGACTGCCGCTAGAAATACTGCTGGGGCAACTCAGCGTACTCTATTCCGGCGTGTCAGTGCTGCTCAATTGGGCGTTGCAACCCGGCAACTTGCAACAATGTTGGCTGCAGGGATGCCCCTTGATGAAGCACTGATTATGGTTGCAGAACAGCAGACCCAGGGCTCCCTTGGTTCTGTTCTGACCCGGGTGCGGGATGATATTTTACAGGGAAGTGCCCTTTATGCTGCCCTTCAGGCTCATCAAAAGATTTTTCCACCACTCTATACCAATATGGTTCAGGTTGGTGAGGCGAGTGGAACTCTGGATAAAGTTCTTCTCCAACTTGCTGAATTTACAGAGGAACAGGCCCGTTTTAATTCTCAGTTTAAAGCTGCATTGACTTATCCACTGTTAATGTTTCTGGTCGGCAGTGGAGTGCTGCTGTTTTTGATGACTTTTGTTGTGCCGAAAATCACCAGGATGCTGGAAGACCTCGAGCAGGCTCTCCCTCTGCCCACCCTTTTGTTGATGTCTTTCAGCCGTTTTCTGGCTGACTACTGGTGGCTGCTGGTGATCCTGGGGATCGGCTTGTTCTGGCTGACTCGGCGTATTTCATTAACTTCGGCGGGACGGCTTTGGTTGGATCAAAAAAAGTACCGTTTTCCGTTATTCGGGTCGTTGGCTCTAGAGAATGCTACCGCCCGTTTTTCCAGAACAATAGCGACCCTGCTGCACAGTGGTGTCCCATTATTAACCGCTCTCGAAATCGTCCAGAACCTGCTTGGTAATACCTATCTGCAACAAGCACTTGAAGGAGTTCGAGAAAAGGTTATCGAAGGTGCTGGTTTGTCAGAACCACTTTTTGATGCGCGAGTCTTTCCCGCAATGTTACCGCAAATGGTTGCTGTTGGTGAGCGTAGCGGTGAACTGGAGGGGATGTTGTTCAAGGTTGCAGAAATATACGAGCATCAGGTTCAAACTCGATTAAACAGCATGATGGCTTTGCTGGAACCGCTGATGATACTGTTGATGGGAACAATTGTCGGTTTCATTGTCCTGGCTATTCTTTTGCCGATTTTTCAGGCTAGCCAAGGGATGGGATAGGTTTCAGAGCCGAGGGAGTAATAAATGAATATATTTAAACAAAATCAGCGTGGCTTTACCTTGATAGAAATTATGGTTGTTGTCGTGATTCTTGGTATTTTGGCCGCAATCGTTGTTCCTCGATTGCTGGATGAACCGGAAAAGGCACGACGAACTTCAGCGGCAACCCAGATTCGTAGTTTTGAAGAAGCACTGGGAATCTTTAAACTGGAGAATGGATTTTATCCCTCAACCGAGCAGGGTTTGCAGGCTCTGGTGACCAAGCCGACAGTCGGGCGGATTCCCGGCCGTTACAAAGAGGGAGGATATATTAGAAGAATTCCGCTCGACCCTTGGGGACAAACCTATCTTTATCTCTCCCCGGGTGTGCACGGGGAGCTTGATCTCTTTTCTTACGGTCCCGATGGTGAAACTGGGGGTGAGGGAGAAAATGCAGATGTTGCCAATTGGAACCTCGATTAATCGCGCGGGTTTTACCCTGATTGAGCTAACGGTTGTTATTGTTGTTCTTTCGCTGGCCGGTTTTATCAGTTTGCCTCTGTTGGCAGACCGGGGTGAGGGCGATGAACGACTGATGGTGCGGCGGATCGCTGGAACTGTCAAGCAATTGTATAATGAGGCGACACTGACCCGGGATGAACACCTGCTGACGTTTGATATTGGCCGCAATAGTATGTCGGCATCTCGTTTACGATCCAGTAATGGAGTGGTAGAAAAAGAGTCAACCGGACGGAAAGTCATGTTGACACCGCTACAGATCAAACAGATCGACGTCGAAGGAAAAGGGACTTTTCGTACCGGCCAGGTTTCTGTCCGGGTGTTTCCACTTGGTTGGATGGAAGCAACACGTCTTTTAGTCGAGAAAGAGAGTGGCGGTGACATCTGGCTGGCATTTTCACCATTGACCGGATCGATAACTATCGATGATGAGCATGCGACAGTGCAATAGAGGTTTTTCTCTGCTTGAGGTGATGATTGCTTTGGCGATTGTTGCCGTTGCTTTGGTGACGTTATTAGGATTATCGAACCGTTCTATCCTGGTTCAGGACAAAATCCAGAAGGTCACCAGTGCGACACTGCTTGCGCAACAATTGATGAGTGAACAGGAGCTGAATATTGGAAGGTCTGGTTTAAGCTGGGAACCACAAGAGGATACTTTTGCTGAGCCGTTTGCCGCTTTTCGTTGGCAGGTCAGCTATCAGGACACTTTGATCAGCCAGGTGAAACAGGTCACTATCCAAGTTTTTTGGGGGGAGGTAAAAAAGAACGAACAGGTTCAACTGGTTTCCTTCCTGCCAGTTAGGGGTGAGGAATGAGGAGGGATTCCCGAGGGTTTACTCTGGTTGAAGTATTGCTGGCGGTCTTAATTGGCACTCTGGTTCTGACCAGTGTTTATGGACTTTTCAGTTCGGTAAGCCAAACCAGAAATCGTTTTGAGGCAGAAGGGGATTTATACCACCAGGCGCGGATTTTTTTTGATCGGATTGGTGGAGAGCTGAGCAGTTTACGATTTACTCCGCTTGGGGAAAAGGCTGTTTTCACTTCGGGGACGACTTTTGATGGAGGAATCTTTCTCGAGTTTAACACTGAGTTGGTTTCTCCGGGTATGCAGCAGCGTGGAGGAATTTCACGGGTTCGCTACGAAATACGCCAGCAAGAAGAGGCAGCCGATCTGTTCCGCAGTGAACAAATTCTATTGGCGGATCTGGCTCCATCCGAGCCGCTTCTTTTTATTGCTGGTTTAAAAACTTTTCAGGCACGTTATTTCAGTCAGGGTGTCTGGCAAGATAGCTGGTCGGGAAGAACGCCACCACGGCTGGTTGAGATTACTCTGGAGCTGGAAATTGATGGTCGGCTTATTCCATTTCGCAGCAGTTTTGTTCTGCCCGAGGTGTCTGGATGAGTTGTCTGCGCACTCAAAACGGGATGGCTCTGCTGTTGGTTTTGCTGATAGTCGCTTTACTCAGTGCGTTGTTGATTGAGTTTTCATTTTCAACCCTGGTTGATTTACGGGCAACTGAGACCTTTCGTGATCGAACCAAGGCTTACTATCTGGCGCGGGGGGGAATAGAGGCGGCTCGAACAATTCTTCAGGAAGATAAGAATGATTTTGACCACCCTTCAGAATTTTGGGGGAACCCGTTGGCCAATATTCCTGCTGGAGATGGTGATGTCAGCATTACCATTGCTGACCTGACGGGGCGGTTGAACATTAATTATGTTGCTGATGACCGGGGCAACCGTTTGCCGGGCTATCATCGGTTTGTTGCTCTCTGTGAAGAAGTTTTACAACTGGATCGGTTGCAGGCAGAAGAGTTGGCTGATTCTCTGGTTTATTGGTATAACGGAGATAAAACCAAGGTGACCCCTGATGATGTTTATTATTCTGCCTTACAGCCTCCTTACCAAAGGCGCGGCGAGAAATTGACTATTTTAGGGGAGCTTAGGCTGGTAAAAGGATTTAATCTGCAACGTTTTGAAAGTTTAAAACCCTATATCAGAATCGTCGGTGAAAACCAGATTAATCTGAATACTGCCCCGGCAGAAGTTCTTTACGCCTGGCAATTCTCTGCCGCAGAGGGGAACGTAGAAATTATTTTTGATCAAGTAGATATTGATGCTCTGGTAAGTTATCGACAGCAATCGTCCTATCGAATATTGTCAGAGCTCTCTTTGGCTGAGGGAATTGGGGAGCGCTGGTCTGCTGCTTGGGTACAGGGTTCGGTTGGGGTCAAAGGATCGATCTATCAAGTTTTCAGCCGGGGACGGATTAATCAGGGAACCCGTCAGGCTCAAGCCATTGTCAGCAAACCAGGCAACAAGCTTCTGAGTTTCAAGGTGGAATAATACCATGTTTAAACGTTTTATCGGTATCGATCTGGAAGGGACAGACATCAGAGTTGTTATTTTGACAGCAGCTTCAGGGGGCGATATCGCTGTCAAGCTGGATAGTCGTAGCTATGAGAATCCCGAAGCTGCTGCCGAGATGATCACAGAGATGTTGGGTGGAAAAATCACTTTGAGAGATCGCCTCATTACGGCACTCCCTTGCCGGGTTGGTCTGTTTCGCCGCCTGCGCTTTCCGTTTCGTGAAAAAAATAAAATAGAGGCGGCTCTGCCGTTAGAGTTGAACTCACAGCTGCCGATTTCACTAGAAGAACATCTCATCTCTTTTCTACCGCCGCGGGCACGCGAAGACGATTATGAAGTGGATGCTGTCGTCGTCAATAAGCGGGAGGTTGATGACCTTCTAGCTCATTTTCCGGAGCCAGAACAGAATCCCCGCCGTATTGATCTTTTCCCTTTTGCTCTTCTGCCGGTTTTAGACGAACAGGATGGGATTTTAATTTATTGTCGACGTCTAGAAGTGGTTGTCGCACTGGTTTATGACGGAGAGATCTGGGATTACCGATTGCTGCCCGGCACCAGCGAACTTAACGAAGATGAAGTCTTTGATTTTATTGCCAATCAGGTCAGTCAGCTGGAAAATGCTATTGGTCATGAGGGTTTGCCTCTCTGGGTTATTGGGGCAGGAGTGACTGAACCATTGCTGATTAACCTTTATAAAACAGATCGAACAATTTTAACTCCAGCTGAAGATATATTGGGTACTGAGGTGCCTCATGAAATGGCGCCGGCAGCACTTCTGGCTTTGTCTGAAATGCGCGAAGCTAAAAAAACGACCCAGCTGAATTTTCGTCAGGGGGAATTTTCTGCACGTGGGCAATTGGAAAATTTTCGGACAAAACTTGTTGTTGTGGGGTTGCTGTTACTTCTGGTGATTGTTGGTGGCGCACTGACAATGCATCTTGGATATTTGCAGAAAACTCGCGAGGAACAGCAGTTAAAGCAACAGATATCTGGGGTTTTCCACCAGATTATGCCTGCCAATTCTACCCTTGTTGATGTGCCGTTACAGTTGGAAGGTCAGCTGAATGACCTGCAAAAACAGGTGCAGTTTTTTGGTCTTGGTGGTCATGGTGCCGCAACCGTTTTGCAGGGTTTATCCAATAGTATTGACCGGGATCTGCGGGTTGATCTTAAGGAATATAACTACAATAGTGATGAGGTTCGCCTGTCTGGAAACGCAGATTCTTTTGAGTCGGTCAATTTGATAGCTGAGCAGCTGAGAACCAATCATCTGTTCAACCATGTGGAAATTGTCAATGCCAAATTGGCAACTGATAACAGCCAGGTCGATTTTGAACTGCAACTTAAATTTCACGCAGGAGAAGAGAAATGATTAATCGTCTCAACTCACGAGAAAAAATAGTTGTTGGTACCGGCTTGGTTGTCCTGGTTTTATTATTTGTCTGGTTTGTTTTGTTCGGCCCCTATTTTGAGACAATGAACAATCTTGATCGAAGAATTACTGCTCATCGGAACAGTTTGAACAAGGTAGAAAAAGTAAGTGATCAAATTGTTCAGTTGCGGCAGCAGCTTGTGGACGTCGAAACACGCAAAACAGGAAATGGACCGCTTTTCTCCCAGGTTGAAAGCTTGACTGAGCAAACGGGTATTCGTGAACAATTACTCTCTATGCGACCACAGCCAGCGACAACTCAGGGTAATTTTCGTCAGCAACTTGTTGAAATCCGTCTGGAAAAAATATTTTTATCCCAATTGGTCAAATTGCTCCATGCTGTCGAATACCGTAGTGGGGGTGTTCAAGTAAAGTCGATGCGGGTCAAGCCACGTTTTGATGATCGTACGCTTCTTGATGTCAATATGATCTTGATGTCACTGGAGAGTCTATGAGCCGTATGTTCCCCTCACTTCTTAGCTGGCAGAAATTAGCTGGAAACCGTAGGCTATTTTTGTTTTGTTTCCTCCTCTTTGCCATCAGTGCATTTTTCTCCTTTTGGATGTTTTTCCCTGCCGATGTATTGCAACGTCGACTGATTCACGAAGTTTCTCAGCAGACTGGTTTGAAAATGGAGGGTCGTAATGCGGCTATGCTTTTTCCCGTGGGGTTGGAGCTGGATCTGTCTATTTATCCTGCTGTGCCAGAAATGACCGATTTAGAGCTGACTGAACTACAGGTAACACCGTTGTGGAGCCGTCTGTTCAGCAGTGACCGGGGGGTAAAGCTGACTGCAAATGTAGCTGGTGGGCAGCTGGATATTGACGCTGGGCAGAGTGGTCAGGTCAATTGTAAGTTTAACAATATTGCTTTGGAACCATTGCAAAAGTTGGATATGCCTTATCGTATCAGTGGGCAATTAACCGGGGTACTGGATGGTGAAAATCTTTCAGAAAATATGACCGGACGTGGTGATTTCGCTTTTCGCTTGAATGCTACCCATCTTCTCGGGTTGGAAAGAATTGGCTTACCCGCTAATTTTTCTGTCGGGGTATTGCGATTTGAGGGTAAATTTGATCAGCGTCGCTTTAGCCTGGAGAAAGTCGTTTTGACAGGTGGCGCCATTGAGTTGAGTGGTGGAGGAAATATTCTGGTTGGAGAGACCCCCGAGCAGACGCGGTTGAACCTGAATGTTCGCTTGCATCCTACGGCATCAACACCTGATAGCCTGGGAAGTTTGCTGAATATTACCGGAGTTCGACCAACGGCGGATGGCAGTTATTTGCTGCGGATCGGTGGAACTTTAGCTAAACCGGCCATACGCTGATTTTTTCTGACCGACAGTTTTTTTATTTACAGGTTTGTCAATCCCGACTTCATTCGGGATTTTGGATGAACCGATATCCCCGGCCTCGAACGGTGAGGAAATAGTCTGGCTTGGTTGGATCAATCTCAAAATATTTACGTAAACGGACAATAAAATTATCAAGTGTGCGGGTTTCTGTTTCTGGTGCCATGCCCCAGACCTGTTTGAGTAATTTCTCCCGGGATAGAACTTTCCCTTCCTGATCAAAAAAAAGTAACAAAATTTTCATTTCCAGTTCAGTCAACTGAATGGTTCTGGTCGCTGTCGTCGCCTGATGAGTCTCCAGGTCAATCCGGTTGTCCCCAAATTGGTAGTGTTTATTTTCCGGCTGGGCAGATTGCCAATGAGACCGCCGCAGTAAGCTGGCAACTCGTAACAGAAATTCTGTAAGGTTAAATGGTTTCGCCAGATAATCATCAGCTCCTTTGCTGAGTCCAGTGATTCGATCCTGTTCTGATCCATGGGCAGTCAGCATCAGAATGGGGATCTGATTTCCCTGTTCTCGCAGCAGGTTACAAACTTCAAGACCGCCAATGCCGGGTAATGCCAGGTCAAGAATAAGCAGGGCATATGGGCTTTTTGCAAGCTGTTCCAATGCTTGTTCCCCACTTTCAACGTGGGTGACCTGATAACCTTCTTCTTCCAGATTAAAAATCAGTCCCTGGGCAATGTGTGACTCATCTTCGACAAGTAATAGTTCTGTGCTGTTTTTATTCATCAGACTGTCCCGTTGCGAGGGGAATCATCAGGTGAAAGGTCGTCCCTTTGCCACTCCCCAGACTCTCAATCCAGACCTTACCACCATGGAGACGAATAACATTTCGCACGATAAATAAGCCGAGACCGCTGCCACGAATTGTTTTCCCCGTATGACGGATTCGATAAAAAATCCGGAATACTTTTTTCTGATATTTACTCGGGATGCCTTGACCCTGATCGGTAAAGCGCAGGTGTGCCATCTCGCCATCTCGATCCAGGTGCACTGAAACGATTGGCGGGCTATCGGCATAGAGTGTTGCATTCTCCAGAAGATTTCTCATCACGGTTTCAAGAGCCTCTGTTTCAAACCTGGCAGTTAATCCGGGTTCAATTTTCCAAGTTAAAGTGCCATTTTCAGGAAATTTCCCCTTTTCACCTAGAAGGTAAGATTCAATCATCAGCGACAGGTTCCCCTGCTGCAAATTCAATCTGGCTCCACGATGTTCAATCTTTCCGGCGGTCAATAAATTATTAATCAAACCATTTAACCGTTCACTGTCCCCCTGCATTCGTACGACAAATTGCTGTAACTGTTCCGGGTTCGGTTGACGCATCTGAATTGTTTCCAGATGAAGTTGAATTGACGCCAGTGGAGATTTTAACTCGTGGGTGACCTGGTTGATAAAGTGGCGTTGTGCCCGGTTTAAGGAGGCCTGACGTCGCCAGTAGAGGAAAATGACATAGACACCGATCAAAATTGCAACCAGCAGTAGAATCCCCTCAGCCAGGATCAGCCAATCGCCTGTCCCCGGTAACCATTCCACCTGGTATTTATTCGCCAGATCTTTCAATTGCTGGTGGCGACCGAGAAACCAGTAGATCCAGGAGACCAGTAACAGGATCCACAAAATTTGAATGCCAATAAAGGTGATCAGAGGATGGAAAAGGCGACGAAACAGTTTCATATCTCATCTATTACCATTGAAATCAGGGCGTTACAAGTCAGTTTTTACACAAGTATTACATTTTTAAATTGACTGGACTGATAGTATCCACTGATTAAATCCAAGAAGCTAGCGGTTATTATAACCGGATAGCCGTATAGACAGGAGTTTTTATGCTTGCAGGATTAACTATTGGTCAGCACAGTGTCCCTTTTCCGCTGATTCAGGGTGGGATGGGGGTGCGCATCTCCGGATTTCGTTTAGCAGGAAATGTTGCTTTGAATGGTGGAATCGGCATTGTTGCTGCCGCCGGCTTGGCATTAAATAGTGACAGTTATGATGGAAAGAATTTTTTTGCTGCAGATCGACAGGCGTTATTGGATGAATTGCGTAAGGCTTATGAAATTGCACCGGATGGCGTGATCGGTGTCAATTGCATGGTTGCAGTAAAAAACTATGATGAAGTGGTACGTACCTCCTGCGAAGGTGGAGCCAAACTGATTATCAGTGGGGCTGGATTGCCGATGAACCTTCCCGCCTTGACCGCTGATTTTCCCGATGTTGCTCTGGTGCCGATTGTTTCTTCAGTCAAGGCGGCCGAGTTGATCGTGCGTAAATGGCAAAAAAGTTTCCAGCGGTTTCCCGACGCCCTTGTGGTTGAAGATCCCGACACTGCAGGTGGCCATCTGGGTGAAAAAATGGAGCGGATTGGCAGCGGGGAGTATGATCAGTATGCAACTGTGCGCGGGGTCAAGGATTATCTAAAAGATAAGTGGAATGTGGAAATTCCAGTAATTGCTGCTGGTGGTGTCTGGGATCGGGAAGATCTGGAATATGCTCTGGCTCAGGGTGCGGATGGTGTCCAAATGGGAACCCGTTTTGTGGTGACTGAAGAGTGTGACGCAAGTGATGAGTTCAAGCAGGCTTACCTCGATTGCTCTCAGGAAGATATTGGTCTGATCATGAGTCCGGCAGGATTACCAGGTCGAGCGATCAAGAAAAATATCGACCAGATACGTCAACATGATGTTGATCTTGACCTCTATTGTCCTTCCGGTTGTCTGAAAAAATGTGCCTATCAGACATCGCGCGAGCGCTTTTGCATTATCCATGCGTTAGATCGTTCCCAACAGGGGAATACGGAGACCGGTCTGGTTTTCTGTGGGACAAATGCCTGGAAAGCGGATCGCATTTCAACAGTTAAAGAGGTTTTCGCAGAGCTGTTTCCTCTGGAAGAGCGGGCAGCTGTATAATGGCTTTTTTGTCCGGTTAAGGTTACGGTATCTGGGGAAAAGATCTTTCTCGGCGGTAACTTGTTTGTCTTGTCTGATCCAAACAGAAGCAAAAAAATCTAAAATTTTTCGACAGCGTAAAATTCAAGGCGGAGTCTTATTGACTCCGCCTTTTCTCTTTTATCTGTGCCAACCTGTCTATTTCTAGATATCCATTGATGTTCCTTTTCAGGAAGATAGAAAACTCTCTTAGCTGTGTCACACGGTAGTTTGTGGATCAATAAAAATCAAAGACCCTCTTTCTGTTACTGCAGTGTGGAATATTATGTTGAAAACAATTGACCAAAAAAGCCGGTCTTGTTATGCATAGAGCACTCACAGGATTCACCGTTTTTGCCTGTTGTCTTCCTGTAAAATCAACGACCACATTGAAAGAGGTAATCATGATTCGCGCAGCTCACAACAACACCGTGACAGTTAAATACACTGGCAAACTTGCTGATGGAACAATCTTTGATGCGTCTCCTGAAGATACCCCTCTGTCATTCATTATCGGCAGGGAAGAGGTGATCAAAGGCTTTGAGGCGGCAGTCCTCGGCATGTCCCAGGGAGAGATGAAAACTGTTATCATCGAACCAGATCAGGCCTACGGAGAACTCAACCCTGCTCTGACCGAGGAGATTAACCGCGCTGACCTGCCTGAAAACCTCGAACTGACTGAAGGTGGGCAACTGGAAGTTACTCAGGGTGATGGCAGTCTCTTGCTGCTTATGATTGAAAAAATCACTGAAGAGACAGTCACTCTTGATTCCAATCATCCATTGGCGGGCAAAGCGCTGACCTTTGTTATTGAGATGCTCGAAGTTGATACGGAGCCCCCCAAAGAACTTCCCCCAATTTTTGCCGGAGCATTGGGGGCAGGTACGATTCACTGACTGTTCCTTTTTAGAGAATATGTAATAAATCAGCCCCATAGGTATGGAGTTTTAAGTCCTGTCGATTAGAACCATCTGCCCTCAGGCTTATGGTCAGGGAAATACGCTCCGTTTTGGTTCATCAGTTAGGCAAACAACTTTTTCTTTCTACCTCACCTCACTCCTGATGGTGCTGAGCGAACTAAATTGTCCCGTGCATTTTTCATCCCGTTGAAAATCGGATCAGCAACAGCATCGGGAAATGTATCGGGAAGTTGAGCTCCAACTTGATCGATCACCGTGTCCAGACTTTCCAGAACTTCAGCGATGATAATTTCCATTCCATCTACAGGGAAGTGACAATTGTTTGCCGTTGAGAACCAGTGCCGATAAAGAATCGAATTCCAGTCATAGTGTCTATTTTTTCCGGTGAGTGCCATTGCCATTTTTAGACGCCGTTGTTCAAGCTGTTTTTTTGCTACGAGGGGAAATGCGGAGATCACATCATAAAGTGGTGTCAGCTTGTAATCACCGCCTTGGAGCAAAAAGATACTGAAATTCTTGGCATGTCCATCAATCGCAGCCAGCAGCCAGAAAACCAGGTTCGCGGTCATGAGCAGGCGCCGGTCAGCCATGCTGTCTGTAGATCCGAGTAACAGCTTCATGATCTGGGCAAGGTCTGGACCACCATCGCTCTCATATTTCAGTGCCGGCGGAATATTCAGAGCCTGACACATATCCTCTTGGGGAAGACGAATCATCCAGGACTTATCTGTTGCCCAGCGGCGGTCGAAGCGTTCTACAACCAGAACTTTGGAGTCTTCGAAGCAGAGCATTTCTGTATTGGCAACCGGGAGACCGAAGGCCTTGAGGATGGTATGACAAAGCCACTCATTTTCGACACTGTCGGAGAGATCGATACCACTGTGTTCGATATGCCCGATGGGTAGTTTGAAAATGTGGCTGGTCGGCGTTGTCCCCAGGGGTAAATGCCATTGCCCTGAGAGTTTGAGTAGAGCGGTTTTCTCCTGAGCCCCGGCTACCGAAATACGAAAATCCTTATCTTCACGCATTCCCAGAGGCATGATCCGATAGTTTTTCAGGATTTCGGCGATTGCTGCATCACTGAGCGGTTCCGCATCAATTTTTTTGACATTGACCAATTCGTCTTCCGGGAGGAGCTGTAATGCGCCAACACAGTCTCTGCCAACATGCCATAGCAGATCG
This sequence comes from Thermodesulfobacteriota bacterium, assembly GCA_034717915.1. Lineage (GTDB taxonomy): Bacteria > Desulfobacterota > Desulfuromonadia > Desulfuromonadales > Geopsychrobacteraceae > Desulfuromusa. The sequence goes on along the minus strand of JAYEME010000113.1, from coordinate 1,733 downwards.
AAACCTCTGTGCGAGGGTGTCCCGAACCGTCTTTGGATTCGGTTTCTGATCGACTGACTATCGGGAAGCAGGTTGTCGAAATAGTTTTCAACTCTGTTCCCTGAGTAAGCCTGTTCAGTCAGAGGCATCGAGAGAGAGAGTGGACGCCCTGAGCTGCTTTCGATCCAGAACTTATCGTAGACGAATTCAAGCCTGCCATTAGCGTTGCGGACTAGAGTGCCCACTTTTTCCCCATTCATGTAGGCAAACAGTTCCTTTTTAAGGCGTTTGCGCCCCATTTACCAGTTGTCTCCTTCGCCTTGACCGGCTTGTCTTCCTCTTGGATTCACGTGTAACTCCAATTCTAATGCCGACAGTAGACGAAATAGAGTGTCAATGCGGATATTGGATTCTCCGCACTCAAAACGTGACACCATAGCTTGGGTTATTCCGACAAGTTTTCCCGCTTGGTCTTGGGTCAGCCTTTTTTTGGTTCTGGCTGACTTGAGGGCCTGGCCTAGAATTTTGGGTGAGGTGGCTTTTTGCATAATAACGAACTCCATTTTTTATATCTAATTGAACATAAAAAGAAAATATGCTCATTTAGATATAAAGTCAATATATATCTAAAGAGATATAATAATAAAAAGACTGAAGTCTCAGATCTCTGTACTCATTGATTTCATACTCAATCTTAACACTTAGCTCACACTTCCAAGGTACTCCTCAACCACAAAAACTATTTGAGGAGGGTTCTATGGACATTCTACTTATATTTGCATGCTTGATAATTCTCGCTGCTTTTGGACTGATGAATTTTCGCTATAACAAACAGAAGGGCAATGCTTTGGTTGATGATTTTAAACGCTTTATCAAGCAATAATTTCTCACCCGATGTTTTAGAAAACCAAAGGTTAAAACATGGAACACGCAGAAAAAATTCTATCAAAACCGCCTGAAACAGAGCATGAGACTATTCATCAGCGCGTTTTAAAGGTTGCAACCGGGGATAGTGGAAAAATTCTGATAGTTGAGGATGAGGTTGAGCTGGCTGAAATTCTTGAATTCAACTTGATTCGTCATGGTTTTGATGTGCTGATTGCCGTAGATGGTCTTGAAGCTTGTCGGGTCATTGGCCGGGAAAAACCGGATTTAATTCTCCTTGATCTATTGCTACCATTGCTCGATGGTTGGGAAATCTGCCGCATGGTTCGTTCTCACCATGACCCGCAGATTGCCAAAACCCCGATCATCATGCTAAGTGCCCTCGGTTCTCCGGATGATCGAATCAGAGGTTATGATCTGGGCGCTGACCTGTACCTACCAAAGCCCTACGTCATCAAAGAGGTAATTATCAAGGCGCAGCAATTGGTCGTCCAGCACCAGGAGCGCCTTAAACTGACAAAGGAAATGAGCTCTTTACAGCAATTTGCAGAGCTACAGGATCAGTGGCAACAGGTCTTATTTCATGAACTGCGTAATCAACTTACAGTTATTTCCGGCATGGCGGAACATCTTCAGGATTCAACAACTGATCTGGAGCAAAATCATTCAATCGAGTTTGCTGGGCAAATAGTCGATAGTTCCCATTACCTTGGAACTCTGGCAGAAAATTATCTGCTGGTAAGAAACGTCGAAAATAATCCAGCTCAACTACAAACTGAGATGATTCTCCTGCACGAGCTTCTGCAAGAGGTTGTGCAATTATTCAAATCGCAGGCTGTGCAAAAAGCCTGCGATTTGGAGCTTGACTG
>JAYEME010000112.1:0-3401 GCA_034717915.1 Thermodesulfobacteriota bacterium | reverse complement strand
ATTGAAACAAGCGGTCACCGTATTGTTGGAGGCGGAAAAGGTCCTGATTGACAATGGGAATCCTGACAACCACGGCCAAAAACGTTACCTGGAGAAAGTTTTGTTAAGGGGGGCGGGAGCTCTCAGAAAAATCGGCTCAGAGGGGGTCGTTAGTTATTTTGAATGTGAAAGTGCCCCGTCCAAAATTCACGATGATTTCCCGGTGATAAAAGAATTGTACAACCGCCTGGCACATCTCAATCCTGGAGAGACATTTTTTGCCGGGACTTTTCTTGAAGAGGTTCGAAGGGCACCGTATGGGGTTGGGGGTACGCCGTTGATGCTGGCACTGGCGCATGTCATTCGGGCGTATGGGGAGCGATTGATCGTGTATAGAGATTCCACAAGGATGGTGGAGCAGCCCATTCGGTCCTATGACGATCTGGTCAAGATTGTCTCAGACCCAGCGGCTAAGGTTGTATTTGCAGTCCGGGATATTTCACAGGCCCAAATCACACTCATCGACCTGGTTGCCAAGGCGATTGATGCGCCGCCCTTGAAATACGGTGAAACCCGCTCCCTTAACTCTGCATTTGAAACACTCAAGCAATGGTGGAACGGTTTGCCCGCTATTGCCAAGGTAATCAGTCTATACGAAAAAGATCGACAGGATCGATTGTCGAAACTCAAAGATTTGATGGACGGATTCACCGGCAGCGTGGATCGATTTGATTTCATGCTGGAGCAATTGCCGACGATCTATAGTGGTGGTCCGGTTGGCGATTCCCTGACTGAGAAGGACGCCGAAACCATCTCCTATGCCTTTGTCGAGGATGTGGGGCTGCTTAACTCAGGTGAGCAGCTTGCGCGGGGAAAAGTGGCGCATGCAATTTGTGAGGTTTACGGCGTTAAGGGTGACATGATCGAGTGTGAAAACGTGGTCAGTAAATGGTACGCAAACCTGAACCCGAGCCAACGCGATCCATACAAGTGCGACCATGAGGATGCGGAACAGTTTCTTGTGCGCATGGCTGATCAATCTCTCAATTTCAACACCAAGATTGTTAAGCTTCTGTCCAAGGATTACGGCTTCGGAGCGCTAGCGGAGTGGACATCGCTTCACGTCAAGGACTACGCAGCCAAACTGAAACAGGCCAAGGCCGAGATCGATAAAGCCAAGCCGGTGGTTTACAAGCCGGATGTCGTTGAAGGTGTATATGAGGTCCATGAATCCGAGGAGATGTACATTTCAGTTCCTAGGGACGCTACCAGTTTGATCTACACTCTGGATGGAAGAGATCCCCGGCACTCGGATAACGCAGACAAAACCGACAACAATCTTGATCTTGTCGGTCTCCTTAAAGGCCGTCCCAATGTGAAAATAAAAATGCGGGCAGTCGACCAGGATGGTAATGCCAGCGATGTCGTGAGCGTCGAGTTGGTCAGCAAGGAGCGAAAATACGAGATACAGGTAGAATCGGACATTTTCGGCGAAAAGGAAGCGACCTTTAAATGTCCGGATGACACGGAAGGATTGGTGACCGTCCTGAAATCCGTTATCAGCTATGGAGTGAAAAAGAACCTGTTGAGCGCATCCAAGGCTCAAGAACTTGAAGCGGTATTAAGTAACTTTATCAACACAACCGCGAATGGACTCAAATGAACGTTAATTAGTTCTCTTGACTTATATTGGCGTCTGTTAGCGTTCATTGGCGGTTTTTTATATCGTCTTGGATAAATGAGGAGCCGGACCGTGACTGTACCGAAAAACAATCTGGTAAAGATCAGCTATATCGGCGATTTGTCTCACTCCCCACCCGACGGTGTTCTTCTCATTAATGGCGACGGCGATTACGTTGGTGCATGCCACGTTTTGTCACGCAAACAAAAGCCAGAGGTGATTTGGGAAATATGGGTCCGGTCCTTGAATCATTATGAATGGCTACGCGATTTTGTTGAGCAGATTGGCCGTCCCTGCACTTTTGAGAAAAAAACGCCTCGCTTAATACTGGCGGATCAGTGGAATGTGCTGCTCCCTGATTGGCTGGACGATTCTGACGTTCTCAACCAAAAACTGTTGGAATTGACTATGGAGGTCAACAACCGAACGACCTTTGCCAACCGGTTATTGACGCATCTTCTCGGAGGTGAGTTTCAGGCTGACATGATTAGCTCGTCAAATCTTGTTGATGTGTTAAGCGTTCTTGTTGACGACGAAGCAAAATCGATGTTCAAAAAATACCCTATATTGCATCGTTGTCTCCAAACAAAATGCGAGGAATGGGAGCAAACCGGCGTTGATAATTGGGCTAAAGAGATATCCAGACAATTACCTGAAAATGCATACAATATTTGGCAATACTTGAGCTTTTGGGCCGGTTTGCACGGTTACCCCGAAAAGATACTGGAATACGTGCTTTCTCCCCAGCAAGTTCTCTTTGTAAAAAAAATACCGGTGGAAGCGGTCACTGATCTGCCCCTGGAGGCAACGGCAAGGGAGCAGATATGTACACATATCAAGATCTTTTTTGAAGAGATACAGGGCCAGATCACATCAGGTAAAGAGTTCCGAAAAGTCGTTGAGTGTATGTCTGGACGACTTTTTCTTGAATATCAATGTGTCGCTGACCTCCTCAGGTCCAATCGATTTTCCACAACCATTGAGGACATTGAGAAAGTTCGTGATAAGTTCATTAGTTGCCCTGGGGTAAATGCCAATCAATTGAGAACGCTCGTCAAATGCGTCAAACCTGAGCGACCGGCCTTGTTAGAGGACGACAAGGATTGGTCGGAACAAGAATGGATTCGGTGGACGGTTGAGGAGTATACACCGTACCGGACGTGGCAAATATATAACCATATTTACGATGAAGAAGTAGAAAAAACAGTAAGACGTTTTTCAAGCTGGTACATCAATAAATATGCTTCTATCCATAAAGATTCTGATCTCAGCTTAATCCACTCGCTTAAAAGTTTATCAACTACCGATGTAAAAGATGAACGATCGATCATTCTGCTTATTGATTGTCTGCCCATCCCTTTTATGACTCTCCTGGACGACGCACTTCGCAATGCTGGATTCAGCCGGCATGATTCAGGTTACCGTTTTGCACCTTTGCCGACGATTACAGAGTGTAGCAAACCCATGCTCCTGAGCGGTGAATGGGAAGGCTCCGAAAAAAGTTATGAGACTATTCTTAAGACACGAGCGATATCTGATTGGGGTGACAGGAACATTGTATATCTGAGCAGTTTGAAGGCATTGATCGACATGAAGCCCCCAACGGAGGCAACCATAGCTGTTCTAAACTATCTGGATGGTGATGAGTTGCTTCATGCTGATGTGGAATCCAAGAATACGTCGTATGAAGATGAACTGTATCGTCTTTTCACTCGCATAGCAGACGCCGTGAATAGAGCGT
>JAYEME010000111.1:0-3414 GCA_034717915.1 Thermodesulfobacteriota bacterium | reverse complement strand
CTTTATCGCCTTGCAACAACGGGCAACAAACAGGTCACTTTAATAGAAATCATCGATAAGCTGGGGACAAACTTCGGCAAATCAACCCGTTGGAGCATGTTGCAAGATATCAAACGCTCTGCAATCAATACCCGCACCGAAGCAAAGGTTTTGGAAATTACCCCTTCTGGAGTCATTATTGAACAGGCGGGGCAGCGTCAGGAAGTTCCCGCAGAGACAGTTGTTCTCGCGGTGGGAACCAAAGCATATAACCCCTTGCAGAAAATTGCTGCCGAACAGCACATTCCCTGTCAGGTTGTTGGCGATGCAAACCGTCCTGCGATGGTTTTTGATGCAATTCACCAGGGCTTTGCCGCAGGCCGGAATATTCTCTAAATAATGGATCAAATAATGAGTAATGAAACTGAGTTGGTGACGACCGCTCTTGACAGCGGGATTTTAAAGATTGGTATCCAACGACCGGACAAACTGAATGCCCTGACTTTGGCAATGTACGATGCTATGACTGCAGCTCTGGAATCAGCGGAGCAGGATCCGCAAGTCCGGGTCATCCTGATTCACGGCACCGAGAGTTGTTTTACCAGCGGCAATGATCTGAGTGATTTTGCCAGGAACCCGCCAGAGGGAGAGAATAGCCCAGTGTTCCGTTTTCTACGTGCGATCAGTCAGGCGAAGAAGCCGGTGGTTGCAATGGTCAGTGGCGCAGCTGTTGGTATTGGGACCACTATGCTGCTCCATTGTGATCTGGTTTATGCCGATGAAGGGGCAAAATTCAAACTTCCTTTTGTTAATCTCGGACTCTGTCCAGAGGCGGCATCGAGCTATTTGCTGCCAAAGCTGGTCGGCTACTTACGGGCATCGGAAATATTACTTCTTGGGGAAACCATTGGTGCTGAAAGTGCATTGGCTCTTGGGTTGATTAATCGTATTTTCCCGGCTTCTGATTTGTCCGAACAGGTGATGAATAAAGCATTTCAACTGGCAGCACAACCACCAGCCTCTCTCCGTTTGACCAAATCTCTGCTGCGAGAGCATCATGGCCGGCAGGTTGCTGAAGTGATGAGTAAAGAGGGCGATCTGTTTCTGCGTCAATTGGCTAAGCCGGAAGCTCAGGAAGCAATCAACGCTTTTATAGAAAAGCGAAAACCTGATTTTTCACAATTTTCTTAAACTGATTTTTTTGCCACGGAGTCACAGAGAACACGGAGAAAACTAGTTCCCTTGACTTTTCTCCGTGTTCTCTGTGACTCAAGTGAGAGAATCGAACGGGTGGTAAATGTTTTCCTTTAAACTTTCTACAACAAATTCAGGAGGGTAAAACTATGCACCTCTTTAATCCGCAAAACTATCAACGTGAACATGCCGACGAAAAGTCCCGCCTGTTGGTAGAAAAGACGATTGCTTTCTTTGAAAAAAAAGGGTTGAAGCAGATCAAGGAAGACGATCAGTCGATGGTCTGGTATGAGGATTTTCTCGATTTTATCAAAGATGAGAAAATATTTGCCACCATGCTTACCCCAGCTGGTTATGGTGCAGAAGATTCTCGTTGGGATATGTGGAGAATTGGCGAGTTTAACGAAGTTCTAGCCTTCTATGGCCTTTGCTACTGGTACGCGTGGCAGGTTTCCATTCTTGGGCTGGGACCGATCTGGATGGGGGACAACGAAGCAACCAAACATCAGACTGCGCAATTGCTGCAGGATGGTGGAGTTTTTGCTTTCGGTCTGTCGGAAAAAGACCATGGTGCTGACCTCTACTCCAGCGAGGTGATGCTTCATCCACAGCCCGATGGAACCTATTTAGCTCGTGGGTCAAAATACTACATCGGCAACGGAAATTGTGCTGCTCTGGTTTCAACTTTCGGAAAACTCGCTGATACTGGTGAATATGTGTTTTTCGTGGTTAAAAGCGATCATCCCAACTACGAATGTGTCAAAAAAATCGATACCTCTGGCGTTCGCCAGGCCTACGTCGCCGAATATTGCCTGCACGATTACCCGATTCGTCAGGAAGATATCCTGTCCGTAGGGTCACTGGCCTGGGATTCATCCCTGAGTACCGTCAATATCGGTAAATTCGAGCTCGGTTTTGCTGCCATCGGAATTGCTACACACTGCTTTTACGAAGCTCTCAACCATGCCGCAAAACGTAGCCTTTATGGTCAGTTTGTTACCGATTTTCCCCACGTGAGTAAAACTTTTACCGAAGCCTATGCCCGATTGAATGCGGCAAAACTGTTCGCCCTGCGTGCCGGTGATTATCTGCGGAGTGCTTCTGATGATGATCGTCGTTATCTCCTTTTTAATCCGATTGTCAAAATGAAAGTGACTTCGCAGGGGGAGAAGGTGGTCAACCAGTTGCACGATATTATCGCTGCCAAGGGGTTTGAGCAGGACACTTATTTCGAGATGGCGCTCCGCGATATCGGTATGCTCCCTAAACTGGAGGGGACCGAACATGTCAACATGGCGTTGAATGTTAAATTTATCCGCAATTATTTCTTTGAGCCAATTGATTACCCGGAGATGCCCAGGCGCAATGACGTTGCCGACGATAGCTATCTGTTCAGGCAGTTCACCGGTGGACTGGCAAAAATCCGTTTTCCTGACTATCGTCTCGCTTATCAGGGGTTCGATTCGGCCAATATCGGGATTTTCCGTGAACAAGTGGAACTATTTCGCCAACTGCTGATTCAGGCTCCACCGAATCAAGAACAAATGGAGAATATCGACTATATGCTAGCGGCTGGGGAGCTGTTTACACTGATTGTTTATGCTCAGCTGATTCTGGAAAACAGTCGTATTTACCAACTTGATAGCGATCTTCTGGAGCAGATTTTTGATTTTCTGATTCGTGACTATTCTGCTTTTGCCTTGCAGATGATTCTCAGCCACAATAATTTGCCAGAGCAGGAAGAAATTTATCACCAGATGATTAAAAAACCAGCGCGGGATTCAGCTCAATTTGAACAGGTTTGGAAACAGGTGATCGCACTGGAAGATTGTTATAAGGCCTGAATAAAGATTTCCCTCTCCTTGAGGATAAGGGGGATTCCAATGCTAAAAAGGCTCCTCATCCGGCCTTTGGCCACCTTCACCCTAAGTGAGAAGGACTATTAGTAGCAATCAGAAAACAGAAATTTAAAGGAGTCACCATGGGACATCATGTCGGCAGTAAAAGCAGCATCGTTCCCCTGATTGATCGTTTAAATAAATATCCGGTCGGGCTCCCCGACAGCGAAAAATTACGGGAAATTCTCTCCCTGCTGTTTGCCGAAAATGAAGCTTTTATTGCCTCCCGCTTTCCTCTGGAGGAAGCGACCTTAGAGGAATTGACAAAAGCAACAGATATTTCGGGAGTGGAGCTACGTCCGCAGTTAGAACAGATGTGTGAAAAGGGTCTGGTGATGGATCT
>JAYEME010000110.1:0-13828 GCA_034717915.1 Thermodesulfobacteriota bacterium | reverse complement strand
CGAATATCTTTATGAAACAGGTAGCCGACAGCATCCTCTTTTAATTCTACAAGTTGTTCGATCTTCATGTCGCGCGTAATCAGTGTATCTGCCATGTTCAACTCCTCATTTCAATGATGGTTTTGTCCGTAGCGGTTCATAGAAATCACGGTTTCTGTTACCGCCTGGATATTTATGTACTAGCAATGTATAAAGTTTTGTCGCTCTAAGCTCTAACTCCAACTGCCTTAAAGCAAGGGGGTATGTTGTAGATTCAACCCCATAATAACGCTTGAGCAGCGAATAAACACGAGAAAAATTTTGAACCAATGGGATAGTTCTTTGCTTACGCCTCGCTGCCAGGAATTTCTGACCCTGTTCACTGACTGCCAGTAAATGCAGATATTGTGGTTCGCTGGAAAGCTGTTGTCGAACGACACTTTTGTCCATTTCCAGTAAAACGGAAACCAGCACGCGTTGTATACGAGTTCTGGTGAATTGTCGTGATTTGAGACCAACCAGCAACTCTTCCAGTGAATATGATTTCTCCGCGACACTTAACAAACGATTTTCTAGCCCATTGTCTACTAACCAACAGTTATTCAACCCACTAGTATTACGGAATATTTGTGCTGACAATAAACGAAAATAATGATCAGCAGAAAAAATACCACCGGCCATGGTAGCCTGCTGCAATATTTGTAAAACGGTTGTGGGCAGAAGGTTCTCAACGGATCCACCTTCCGCCAGTTCTTTACGAATTCCGGTCGCACTGGCAATTCCATCTTGTTGAGTATCTGTATCATGATACCCAGCACCGATTCTTTGGATCGTTGCTGGTCGGACAGGACTCTTTAACTGGCTCAAAGCTTTGAGATATTCAATCCCAAGGATATTATTCGGTTCGCCTAAAGTTGCAGAATCAACTTCATCCGGCAATAATTCAGCTAAAACTTGGGATCTGGCCTGTGGGTAATTGACCCCCTGGCGCAATAATTTCGCTGTTTTCTCCGCTACGGTAGAGTCATAAGCTTGCAGAATATCTGCACAACATTGTAACGGTTCAATCTCCCCGGATTCGCTACCAAAGCAGAGACTATCAACACCCAGCGCGGTCAAAGCCTGCACTGCACCCCGGGCGAAATCGGGAGCACTGCTACAAGCCCAGGGAAGCGGCAACTCAACAACCAGATCCACCCCGGCTGCCAAGGCCATCTCAGCCCGTGCCCATTTATCCACCAAAGCAGGTTCCCCACGCTGCAAAAAATGTCCACTCATCACCGCAACTGAAACTTCCGCCTCAGTGACGCGTAAACTTTCTCGCAAATGATGCAGATGACCATTATGAAAGGGGTTATATTCAGTAATCAATCCGACAGAGCGCATAATTCCCTTCACAATATCACCGGAATCCGTTCCCCGACCCGATTCTCTTCCGGTGTCACGATAGTTTTATAGGCCATCGCTTCAACTCCCCCGGCAACAACTTCACGCAGCAATCTGCCATATTCGGGATCAATATCGTCAGCCGGAGAAAATTCTGTTGCTTCGCTTCGCTGAGCCAGGAAAATAATCACCGCCCGATATCCCTGCTGTTTGGCCGAAAGCAGCTCACGAAGATGTTTCTGACCCCGGGTTGTTACCGCATCCGGAAAACAGGCTGTCGTCTCGCTACAACAAAGAGTGACATTTTTAACTTCAACCAGCACCTTGCTGCTCCCTTTTTCCAGATAAAAATCGATTCGGCTCTCGCCAAATTTATATTCCGGTTGTATCCGATAATCTTCCAGAGAGGTAATCCAATTATTTCGTAAAGCTTCTTCAACGACACGATTCGTTCTCTGAGTGTGGGTATCCACCCAATTTTCACCAACCTGAATCAACTCCAAAGTGTATTTCAACTTACGCTTCGGATTGTCATTTTTTGAGATCAGGACTTTATAACCTGCAACAGCACATTGCTTCATGCTGCCAGTATTGGGGGTATGGGCAACAACGACGCTGCCATCCGACAATTCAATATCAGTGAAAAAACGTTTGTAACGGCGGAGCAATACCCCGTCAAGCAAAGGTACAGGTAATTTCATCAACGGTCTCCTGTTGCATTTTATCTCTTAAAAAACACCCCCACAAGCAACAATTCTTGCATCAATCAATCATCATCGTATATTCTTGATTGATAATACTATAACTATCTGATCTAACTGAAAATACCAAGGAGGTTAATCCATGCCCGACAACCTGATACAGCGTACCGCTTCCGCCTACACCTATCCCCTTTTGATAAAAAATCTGCTACAAGCTCCAGCGGTCAACGATCCACAACAGGAAATTGTTTACCGAGATCAGGCGCGATTCACCTATGCCGAGTTCAAACAACGGGTCTGTAAACTGGCCAATGTCCTGACTGCCATAGGGGTAAAACCAGGTGATACAGTCGCCATGATGGACTGGGACAGTCATCGCTATCTGGAATGTTTCTATGCCGTGCCAATGCTTGGTGCCGTCCTGCACACGGTCAATATCCGTCTTTCTCCAGAACAGATTCTCTATACCATTGATCATGCCGAAGATGATTATATTCTGGTCAATGAGGAATTTCTACCGCTTTTGGAACAAATTAAAGGGCGTATCGATAAGGTCAAAGACTATATTCTCCTTCAGGACGGACAACAGCAGCCCGAAACAACTTTGACCTTTGCCGGAGAATATGAAGCCCTTCTGGCAGAAAGTGCCGATCATTTCGATTTTGCCGATTTTGATGAGAGTACCCGTGCCACTACTTTCTACACCACCGGCACCACCGGTATGCCTAAAGGGGTCTATTTCAGCCACCGGCAATTGGTGCTGCATACTTTAGCTGGAATGGCCGCACTGGGAGCTGTGGTTAGCCAAGGACGTTTACATCAAGGGGATACCTACATGCCGATCACCCCAATGTTTCATGTCCACGCCTGGGGGGTTCCCTATATCGCAACATCACTCGGAATAAAACAAGTCTACCCGGGAAAATATACGCCGGATATGCTGCTGAAATTGATCGACAAAGAGAAAGTCACCTTTTCCCACTGTGTGCCGACGATCCTCCATCTGCTAATGAGTCATCCACTATTCAATGAAGTTGATTTGTCAAACTGGAAAGTTTTGATCGGTGGCGCAGCCCTGCCAAAAGCGATGTGCAAAGCAGCCATGCAAAGGGGAGTTGATATTTACTCAGGTTACGGCATGTCAGAAACCTGTCCGGTTTTGACCCTGGCTCACGTTACCGAATCCGATTTAAGTGATGAGGAAGAGTTGGATATCCGTTGTAAAACCGGCCGACCGATCCCGCTGGTTGAACTCAGGATTGTTGATGAACAAATGGAAGATGTTTCGGCAGATGGTGAAAGTGTGGGAGAAATCGTTGTCCGCGCCCCTTGGCTGACTCAAGGCTACTTGAAAGATCAACGTAATTCAGAAACCCTCTGGCGCGGTGGCTACTTACATACCGGTGATGTCGCAAATATAGACAAAAATAATTACGTTAAAATCACCGACCGAATCAAAGATGTTATCAAGATTGGCGGGGAATGGATTTCATCTCTGGAAGTGGAGGATCTGCTTGCCACCTATCCCGGAGTTGCAGAGGTCGCTGTTATCGGCCTTCCCGATACAAAATGGGGCGAAAAACCACTGGCACTTATTGTGAAAAAACCTGAGAGTGAGATTGGGGAGAAAGAATTAGTTCAACATATTCGTAGCTTTGTCGACAAAGGAATCTTTTCCAAGCAAATTATTCTGTTAAAAGTCAAATTTATCGAGGCTATCGATAAAACCAGCGTTGGCAAAATCAATAAAAGATTGTTGCGTGAGAAACATGTACAGCAACACTGACATCGCCGGGGTCAAAATGAAGGCTCCCCCTTTTTTTAGCAGAAGGGGGAAGCTTTTCATCACAACCTATTCTATGACACAAATTTCCTTTTTCAACATGTGATAGACAGTCTTGTAGGCGACAAAAGTCACCACACAGGTCGCCAGAGCAAGTAAACCAATAGCAGCATAATAACAGAAGAGAGACCCGGTCATATGATGTGCCAGGATAGACGCAATGGTCATCGCGGTTAATGGGAAAGTAAAGGCCCACCAAGAGATAAAAAATTCGAGTTTAATAAAATTTTTGTACATAAATAGTAGTAATAGAGTAAAAAACAGACCGATATTAAACAAAAAGCTGGCAAACAGATCAAACTCACCCGTCAATTTAACGTAGGAGATCATTCCAACTGCCGGGGGAGCAATAAATATAAATAATGTCGGCATGAATTTTTGCGCGAGAAGATTGTGAAAAATGATCCGGTTCAAAATAATCGTCAGCAATATAATCCAGAAAAAGATCCCGACAGCGAAAAAATACATTAAGAAATCGCGGTTAACGATGTCAACTCCCCCAATCGGAACCAGAACATTCCCAACAATCGGAAGAAACCAGGCAGGGTTAGAATATTGAATTTCAAGGTTCCGGTTGATCCAGAAACTGATTGTGTTTAAAGTCAGGTACCCTTGTAGTAACATCCCCACCCACCATAAAGCGGTAGCAACCTGAAGATTGAGTTCTTGATACATAATCGACATCAATAGTAATGATATCGGGATAGCGGCAAAAAAATTAATTCTGACCGGGTGGGAGAATTCTTCCTTAACTTCAGCCCGATACTTAAAATATTTAACAATATAGGTGATTGCAATTGCGACAAATACCACGCTGGTCAAACCAGCGATAAAATTGGGGATAAGACGGGTAAAATGGAAGAGGTGCGAAGCTTTTTGATAAGCAATACTCAATCCAGATAGTCCCATAACAATAGAAAACATCATAATCGGGAAATTTTCTAATCGTGCTGCCTTTTTCATCTTTTTTCCTTAACAATTAAAAAGTGATGTCAATCGAGTTCAATCATCTATATTTCTCATGTTTTCCTACAATAAGACCGGGTCAAAACAAAAAGCAACCCACAGAAAAATATTCCCTTAATCCTGATTTAGGAGTATATTATATAAATATCCATATATCTAACTTTATCGGAGGTTGAAATGAAGAAAGTCGTTATTATCGGTGGTGGTCCTGCTGGTCGCCTGATTGTCCATGCACTACATAAATCAACTGAGAAGTTTGATGTCACCCTGATCAAAGATGAAGAAATTAACGCCAATCGCTGTGCTGTTCCCTACGGTATTTCAGATAAAAAACCAGTTGATAAATTTTGTATCTCCAACACCCTGGTCACTGATTTTGGTGCCAAACTTGTTCTTGATTATGTTGAAACTATCAACAAGAATGAACAATCGGTCACAACGGCTACCGGTCAAAAATTTACCTATGATTATCTTGTCATGGCAACCGGGTCTCAACCTTTCATTCCACCGATTCCCAACATAGACCTGAAAAATATCGTCAATGTCCGCTCAAAGAGCGATATGGAAGAGATGCGTGGGTTTGCCCAACAATACAAAAAATGTGTTGTTGTTGGTGGCGGCTATATCGGCATTGAGGTTGCTGTAGTTTTGAAAGAACTGGGCATTGAGACAACGGTTGTAGAAATGCAACCCCATGTTCTGCTGATGACTATGGATGATGACTTTGCCGAAACAATCGAAGCACACATCATCGACAAGGGTGTCAAAGTGGTTAACAATACCCAGGTCACGGCATTTGAAGGGCAAGACGGTAAAGTATCTGGAGTGGTTCTTGATAATGGAGATGTTCTTCCCGCCGACTTTGTCATTGTTTCGGTCGGAGTTAAGCCCAATATCTCCCTGGCAGAAAAAACCGGAATTACAACCTCCCGATTTGGTATTGTGGTCAATGAACAGATGGAAACCAATGTAAAGAATATCTACTCCGCAGGCGACTGTGCTGAAAAAAAATCTTTTGTGACCGGAAACCCGAGCATGGGGGAATTTGGTACCAACGCAGTCTTCATGTCCAAGGTTGCAGCAGCAAACATACTGGGGAATCCGACCTCTTTCCCCGGGATCATCAATGCCAATGCCTCTAGCGCATTTGAGTACACTTTTGGCTCAGCGGGGCTCATTGCCAAAGCTGCTGAACGCGAAGGATTAGATTTTGTTGTTGGCGAATCAGAAGTCATGGATATGTACCCGATGATGGATGGTATGAACATCGTCAAAACAAAATTGGTATTTGATAAAGGATCACGGAAACTGATTGGGGGATCGGTTCTGAGAAAGGGGCACTGCTCAGCAGGCAATGTTGATTTTATCTCTTTTGCCATCCAGATGGGAGCGACAATTGAAGATCTTCTGATATATCAATATGCGACCCACCCGGAGTTAGCAGCTAAACCATCGGACAATACCTATCTGTTTGCGGCTCAGGATGCGCAGAAAAAACTCTGAATCTCAAACGATCAACATAAACGTCAACAGCCGGAATAGCATAAGTTATTCCGGCTGTTGACGTTTTGCTCTTACTGATTCAACCACTATTGCCACCTGACAAAAGAAATTCATTCAAGCACTTAAATAGCCTACCATTAAAATTTTCTACTATCAAGAAATTTAATTGGAATTTTTTAGTAAAGGTGTGCGTTTTTTTTCAGCACCAAAACCAAAGACCACACAATAGGGTGGCCTTTGGTTTCATTCGATATCTTGCAGCGCTGCAAGTAGATTGATCGCTGTTTCCTTGGCATCACCAAGAAGCAGTATGGTCTTACTATTATCATAAAGCGGATTCGGAACACCCGAATAACCTGGATTTTTATCAAAGTTACAGACGATGATGTGTTTGGCATCCTGAGCCAGCAGGATGGGCATTCCTGAAATAGGAGTCCCTTCACTTTCCATGGCTGCCGGGTTCACAACATCGCAGGCACCCATGACCAGGACAACGTCCGTTTCGCCAAACAGAGGATTGACCTCATCCATCTCAAGTAAATTATCATAATCAACATTCGCCTCGGCCAGCAGAACGTTCATATGTCCGGGCATTCTACCGGCAACCGGATGGATTGCGTATTTAACATTTGCACCCCTTTGTTCCAGCAGCGTAACCAGCTCCACCAGCTTCAACTGCGCCTTGGCCAGTGCCATGCCATAACCTGGGATAACCACCACGCTTTTCGCTGCAGTTAGAACCTCTACCGCTGCCATGGTACCATCGTAAGTCACTGCACCAGAAGAAGGCTCTTGCACAGGTTCTTCTGAAGTCAAGGATTGAAGTAGTGACTGAACTGTTTCTTTTGCATCACCTTCGAGCAGTATAGTGTTGTTCTGCGCATACAATGAATTGTCGACACCTGAATAGCCGGGTTTACGGTCAAGATTACAGCAAACCACCTTTTTAGCCTCATGAGCCATGAGAATAGGCATTCCCGAAATAGGCGTTCCTTCACTTTCCACAGCCGCCGGATTCACAACATCACTGGCACCAACAATGATGACGAGATCGGTCGCATGGAAGTCGGGGTTGATATCATCCATCTCCACCAGCATATCATAGTCGACACCGACCTCGGCCAGCAGCACATTCATATGTCCGGGCATCCTGCCAGCAACCGGATGGATAGCGTATCTGACATCCTTGCCCATAGTAATCAATTCAGCAGCAAGAGCAGCAACATCTTCTTGTGCCTTTGCCAGAGCCATACCGTAACCGGGAATAATAATGACCTTTTTTGCCTCCCGCATGGCCGCAACCGCTCCAGCCATATCGTCCGAGGGATCAGGAATGGTTGTCTCTGCTTTCGGTGTTATTTTCGGATCATCCTTCTCTGGCTTGTAGTCTGGAAAGATCACCTTGACGATATTACGGTTCATCGCATTACACATGACATAGGTGAGAATTGAGCCAGATGCAGCAACGGTTGCACCGAAAGCAATCAATAATTGGTTTTCAATGACCATGCCGCAGAAGGAAGCAGCCAGACCAGCCGTTGCATTCAAGGATGATATCAACACAGGCATGTCAGCCCCACCAATACGAATCGCCAAAAGGATGCCGAAACAGATGCCAAGAAGAATCTCAAGGATAAACAGGTACAGAGCAATATTGGTCGGCACCATAAGAGAAAGCGCCCCGATGACCACCAGGGCTGCGACATTTGCGAGGACAAAATAATTATGATTGGGCAGTATCTGCGGGGGCTGTCGCATTTTATTGGCAAGTTTGGCACTGGCAATCATACTGCCACTGAAGGTAAAGGATCCGATTGCGAGCCCCAGCACACCGGAGATCTCGCTCACCAGACTCAGGGCATGGGCTGTCCGGGTCAGTTCTACCAGCGAGACCAGAAATGCAGCGACACCACCGGCACCGTGCTGAAAAGCGACCATAGCCGGAACCTGGATCATGCTGACGCCCCGAGCCAGGGCAAAACCGGCGATGGCTCCCACCAGCAAAGAGAGAACAACCGTACTGACATCGACGATCCCATTGCGATACAAAACCAGAAGGAAAGCCAGCAGTAGCGCGAAGGCAGCAGTCAGGTTTCCATGTTTCGCTCCGAGCGGCTCACGAAACTGCCAGAATCCGACTAAAAGAATAGCAATGATAGTAAAGTCAATAAACAGTGTCATATCAGTGGGTTCCTTTGTTATTCATTCAGGAGGTTTTCTGCTTTTCCTTAAAAAGTTTCAGCATTCTATCAGAGATAACAAAACCGCCGACCACGTTGAAGGTTGCAGTGATAATGGCGATGGAACCCAGAAATTTTTCCACTGGTGTCACCGGAACAGAGAACAGGATAAGTGCCGCCAGTATGGTGATAGCAGAGATCGCATTGGTCATGGACATCAAGGGGGTATGCAACAGAGGCGGAACCCGTGAAATCAATAGATAACCGATAACAAAGGCACCGAGAAAAACAACAACCATCAAAAGCAGATTTGACATGGATATGCCTCCAGATTACGAGTGATGGCGTCGCCATCTGATTCATTTCATTGTGGACGGAACTTACTTCATCGCCTTGAGGGCACCTTCATGCACAATTTTTGACTGATAGGTGACAAGAGAACTCTTGACAATTTCATCGTCGAGATCAAGTTCACCGATACCCTTTTTAAAGAGATTTTCCACAAAATGATACATATTATTGGCATACAGCCAACTGGAGTGAACCGCCACCCTTCCGGGAATATTCTGTATCCCGCAAATATGGACATCATGCTTCTGAATAAAAGCTCCGGGTTCTGTCACGGCACAGTTACCGCCCTGATCAACAGACACATCCATGATGATCGAACCGGGCTTCATGGCTGAGACCATCTCCTCGGTGATAAGGATGGGAGCAACTTCACCCGGTACCAGTGCGCTGAGAATAACGACGTCAACATTTTTCAAATGATCGGCAATGAGAAGGCGCTCTTTTTCGAGCCAGTCGCTATCCAGAGCCTTTGCATAGCCACCACTCCCCGCTGCCAGTTCCTGGGGGATATCAAAATCAATAACCTTACCGCCAAGGCTATCTCCCTCGATGGAGGCCGCTTTACGAATATCCAGTGTTTTCACAACACCGCCCAAGCGCTTAGCCGTTGCAATAGCTTGCAGGCCGACAACACCGATACCGATAACTAAAAAATTGGCGGGTTTGATAGTGCCAATCGCCGTGCCAATCATTGGAATGAATATCGGCAGCTCATCGGCGGCCATAATCACTGATTTGTACCCAGTGATCGCGCTCATTGAAGAGAGGGCATCCATTCTCTGGGCACGTGAAATTCTCGGGATACTGTCCATGGTCAGCGCGGTAATATTCTTTTTCTGCAGATCTCTGATCATCTCGTGACTACCAGGCGCGGCCGGATGAAGGAAGGTGATCAAGGTACTGTCATTACGAAACATTTCCACTTCGTGCTTGTTTTTTTGTTCGTTGAAGATTGGCTGTTTAACCTTCAGGACGATATCGGCTTCGGAACACATTTTTTCAACATCGTCAGCAATTGTTGCCCCGGCCTCTTTGTAATCTTCATCAGAAAAGAAGACACCTTCACCAGCTCCAGCCTCTACTGCAACGGAAAATCCCAAACCGATATATTTCTTAACGATCTCGGGAGTCGCTGCGACCCGTTTTTCTTCAGGTAAAATTTCTTTAGGTATTGCGATCAACATAGCCTTGCCTCCCTGTAAGTGTTTAGTTTATTCAGAATAATTTTAATTCTACCACCGCAAAAGGTTTATTTTCCTGCAAATGAAAAAATAAAATACTGTTATTTACTGTATTCCACTGTTAATATTTAAAAATGTCGAAGATTCCACGAAAAAATCAGATAGACGCAATTGATCAAAGAATCCTGTCCGCCTTACAAAAAGATGGACGCCTCACTTATGTCCAGCTGGCGGAACAGGTCAAACTCTCTGAATCTGCCTGTTTACGCCGGGTCAGGTTACTTGAACAGAACGGTATTATAGATAAATATGTGATGCTGATTGATCAGGCTGCGATCGGCAAACCGGGCAATGTTTTTGTCCGGGTTACACTGGAAGGTCAGCAGCAGGAAAAACTGCAACATTTCGAAAAAGAGATTGGCCAAGTCAAAGAGGTGATGGAGTGTTATCTGATGTCGGGGGACAGTGATTTTTTACTTCGGGTTATTGTCAGCGACAACGAAGACTACATGCGTATCCATAATCGGTTAACCGGAATTCCGGGGGTTCTACGGGTTCAATCCTCATTTGCCCTCAAAACTGTCCTGAAGAAAACCGAGCTACCACTGGATTAAAACTAGAAAACTGACTTTGCGACTTGGTGCCCTTGGTACCCTTGGTGGCTTGGTGGCTATTTTTTTTATCGTTTAAAAGATACTCTTACCAAACAACGACGCTGCCAGCTCGACAGCCATCTTTGCCGTACGATTTTCATGATCAAGAATCGGATTGATCTCAACAATATCAGCCGATATCAGTTTTCCCGTGTCCGCAATAATTTCCATTAACAGCTGTGCTTCACGACAACTTAACCCGCCGGGAGACGGGGTTCCAACACCGGGAGCAATATTCGGATCAAGAGCATCCATGTCGACACTGATATGGATACGGCTGTGGCCACCCAAAAATTCTAAAGCTTCACGAGTCACGGTTCCCATCCCCCGTTCATCCAGATCACGCATGGTATAAACCCTGACCCCGCTCTTTTTTAACCAATCACGTTCTGCACTATCCAGATCACGGATACCGATCATCACCACATCTTTCCCGGACAACTTAGCTCCCGGACGACCAATATTGACCAGCTCGGGATAGCTATCCCCAAGCAAAGCCGCAACTGGCATTCCATGAATATTTCCCGAAGGAGATGTCGTTGGAGAATTAGAATCACCGTGCGCATCCACCCAGATCACGCCAACCGACTCATGGTGACTCACACCACCAATAGTCCCGATCGACAATGAATGATCGCCACCGAGAAACAACGGAATTTCGCCAGCAGCAACAGCCTCCGCAGCAGCCTCATAGGCCGCCTGGCAAACCTGCTGCACCTCCCCCAGAAAATCGCCACCCTGTTTATCGGCCAGGGAATCACGCACCGGAACAAAAAGGTTTCCCTCATCATGAAGCTGATAGCCCAAAGATTTAAGCCGTGCAGATAACCCGGCATAGCGAATAGCACTCGGGCCCATATCGACCCCACGTTGACTTTGCCCCAAATCGATGGGAACACCGATGACACGGATAGGTTTTAGAGCCATTTATTTCTCCTTATCCTTCCAACCAAAAAACATGCTCGAATCAGTTTCAAAATCAAACCATATCCTGATCCTATATGCTAAAAAAATCAATTTATAAACCACAATACCTTTTCAATAAATTTGTGCGGATGGCATAATTGGTTAAACATAATCAGGAGAACCTTCATGGATAAAGATAAAATTGCCAAACATCGTGACTTTTTGAAAGACTCGTTACGTCAGGCTATCAACTTCCGTTTCACCGATCAGCATCAAGGGATTGAACCGCCGCCGGTGCAGAAAACACCTCGGCAAGAACAGACGCTGATCGAACTTCCTGACTCGGAAGATTGGGCTTCATTTCGGGGCACAAATTTGCTCGATGCTATCACCAACCGCAAAAGCCACCGCCGTTTCAATGGAGCATCACTCTCTCTGACAGAGCTTGCGTTCCTGCTCTGGTCAACCCAGGGCATCAAAAAAGAACTGGCACCGGGAACCGCGTTACGAACCGTTCCTTCAGCTGGTTGCCGGCATCCGTTTGAAACTTATCTACTGATCTCAAATGTGGACGAGCTGGAGGTTGGAGTCTATCGTTATCTGCCAATAGAACACGCATTGGTTTTAGAACGAAAAGATGAAGATCTGGTCGAAAAGCTACCGCCCGCTACCTTGGGACAGACATTTTCTGCAGCAGCTCCGGTTACTTTTGCATGGGCAGTCATTCCCTATCGTACCGAATGGCGCTACACCACGGCTGCTCACCGGGTGATTTTGATGGATGTCGGCCATGTCTGCCAGAATCTCTATCTGGCCTGTGAAGCAGTTGGTTGCGGAACCTGTGCCATTGCCGCCTATCATCAGGATTTAATGGATCAACTGTTGGGGGTTGATGGAAAAGATGAATTTACAATTTATCTCGCCCCGGTAGGGAAATGTTGATCGACTGAAGTCCAAATGTGATTCGACAACCATTGTCGGATCTGGTCACACTCAATACTCCTATAAATATTTGTGAACCCCATATGTCAGCAGCACCAGAAACAGAATCTCAAGTGGAGCGAACTGGAGAACCAGAAAAAATTAAATCCGAAAATCTTTTTGGAGATGAGTCCAATGAGCCTGAAGTTTATCCTTCTGCTCACCATTCATGGGCAGATTTTTTATCTCCTTTGGCCATAAGCTGCGTGCTTTTTCCATGGTATCATCAAGATGTGGTTTTATAATGCGCCATGGTATGCCAGCTCGCTTGGTCCACACCTCAAAGTTTGCATACGTGACGTCATACCATTCCTTCGTCTTGCCCAGGTTGAGCGCATATTTCCTTTCGTTGTCAATATAAACCCTTGTCGTTACAATGTCATAGGCTGGGGAAAGGCGCGGTGTGACTTGATCAGAATAGAGCAAACTCCAGTTTTTTAGATGCGCATCGCCATTGGCAAGTAGAATATTAACCAGCAACCGCCTGGCAAACTGTTGCGTGTCAACCAGTTCATCGCCAGAGAAATTGTAAAGAATTTTACCTATCTGTTCGTAACTTGCGGAATCATATTTTTCATGTGGGTATTTGACCAATACTTGCGCAAAATCTTCCATGTGAATTCGTTGATCAGCATTACGATCGAACCGCTTTATCGCAAATGCCAGTTTTTCATCAGGCAAATTGATTTGCGGCAGGTTGTCGAGTTTGTCCAGTTCCACCAGCTTTATTTCGGGCACATCAATGCCAGCCATGGATGCCAGGGTCATCGCTGTAAATTCGTTGGCCGGTACATCTTTGTGTTTGGTTGAAGGTGTCTTTATGATCCAATCGCCAAGGGTATCCCCTTTGGCCAGGTTGTAGCGACCATCCTGTTGCTTCATGGAAAACTTCATCTGGATCCCAGCTAGAGAGAATTTGTTTTCCCCAGTAACCTTCTCGAACTTAACGGCTTTAGCTTTGCCATGAGCAGACAAGATACTCGCCGGAACCTCGTCTGGCTCCATAGGTTCAGCAACCAATGCGCCAGGCAAATCTCCCCCCAGATAAGAGAATATATGAAATTCGTTATCGCCATGCACCTTGAGGCTCTGGGCAATCAGCTCCCTTAATGAACCCTCCGGGAGTAAATTGGATAGCGTGGGGTGCAATTGCTGATTGCGCTGCCAAGGCTCCGACAACAGTTTTTCTGAGTGTGAG
>JAYEME010000109.1:0-13985 GCA_034717915.1 Thermodesulfobacteriota bacterium | reverse complement strand
GGAGATTCGAAAATCGGGATTAAATTTCAGTTGCTTTTGTCCACGCAAATTCTTAACCGGACACCACTGAGTCTCAGCAATAATATAAGCACACAATAAATGGCCGTTCTGAGTCATTCCAAACGGCCTTGACTTTAGATAACTCAGAAGGTTACCAGTTTTCACCCAGCAATTCAAAGTGAGCTTTGGGGTGAATACAGGCAGGACACGTATCGGGGGCTTCGTCTCCAATGTGCAGATAGCCACAGTTCCGGCAACGCCAGACCACTGACTGTTCACGTTTAAAGACTTTACCGTCCTCAACGTTAGCCAGCAAATCACGATAACGTTTTTCATGCTGCTTTTCAGCGACAGAAATGGCATTCCAGGCAGCTGCGATTGCAGGGAAACCCTCCTTTAAAGCAGTCTCTGCAAAAGCAGGATAGAGCACCGTATGCTCCTCATTTTCACCTGTTGCTGCGGCTAAAAGATTTTCTGTAGTCGTGCCCATCTTTCCAGCGGGATACATTGCCGTGATTTCCAGATCACCACCTTCAAGGAATTTGAAAAAACGCTTGGCATGCTCTTTTTCCTGATTGGCCGTTTCCTCAAAAACATCAGCAATCTGCACATAACCCTCTTTTTTTGCAATACTGGCAAAGTAGGTGTAACGGGTTCTCGCCTGAGATTCCCCGGCGAAAGATTTCAATAGGTTTTTTTCTGTTTCTGTCCCTTTAATGCTTCCTGACATGAATTTTCCTCCTGTTTATTGGTGTATGGCTACCCATCACAATAGAGGCAACCGGTTATGTTTTATTTATGATTTATGATTTAGGATTTAAGGCACTTATGACAGGTTCCATAAACCACGATATTTTTCCGATCGATTCGTCCCCAGGAGTGAACTTCTTCCGGCAAAGAAGCATCATCAATATATTGCCAATGAAAATCGATAATCTCCTTACATTCGCGACAGATTAAATGATGGTGCTGCACGTGTGAAACTTCAAAATGTGCCTGACTTTCAGAAGTTTCAACCCTATTAATCAGATTTAAATTCGCAAAAGTTCCAAGAGTTCGATAAACAGTATCCAAAGACAAGGTTGGCATCCCCTGCATCAAGCGCTGATGAAGTATTTCCGCAGTAGGATGATCTGTAGCCCGTGCCAGTTCCTTAAAAATCTCCAGCCGTTGTGGAGTTAAACGCAAATCTTTATCACGGCAGGCTTGCGCAAAAGCATCGAGCTGATTTTTTAAAGTGGGCTTCATGTGTCCCGCCAAGATCTACATAAGAATTATTACTAAATAGGAATATAATGAAGACTGGAGGGGGTTGTCAAGTTGAAAAAGGGGAATCCTGTATTTTGAACCTTAGATCCCGTGTGACGCAGCCGGAGATGGAGAATGGCGTTGCGATCAGAGCGGCAAATGTTTGAGCAAAGCGAGTTTTTGCCGATCCGCATAAGCCATGCTCCGTTTTCGGGAACCCGAAGGGCAAGGAGGTCGGGCGTCTTTCTTTGCTTCGTTTCTTTGGACGCACAAAGAAATGATGGCGCCGGGCGGGGACGAAACCCCGCGACCTTGATTTTATTTCGCAAAGGGTAAGAGTCACAAATCGGGATTTTATCTATTGCTACTTCGAAAAAAAGTTGTCTGTATTATTTCAATAAGTTATCCGGTTCTCATTCGTTTTTTTTGGGTGAACTCCTGTGGAAGGGTCATGTGGAAGGGTCATTGACAGTCACAATAAATATCGGCATAATCCCCAAGCTCAGCCACGCAATCCTGCATAGTTACAACCTGTTCAAGATTGCAAAGACCGAGTTAAAAACTGGATTTGATTCAATGATTCAGGTTCGATATTGCCGCCCTAGCTCAGTTGGTAGAGCAGTTCACTCGTAATGATCAGGTCGCCGGTTCGATTCCGGCGGGTGGCTCCAGAATAAAAACAGGTACTTAGCTTAAATAAGCGAGTACCTGTTTTTATTTTAAACATCCCACTTCTAAACGACAAAGCCCCGATATTTATAATAAAACCGGTGAAAATCACTATCACGCTTGTTTTGTAGCGAAGCATTCAATAGAATCAGCTTCTGAATAATTAATATTCCTGACGGGCCGAGGTATGACGACAGACTTACCTGAACCACAAGATCAGAACAAATCACGCCATAGACGGCGTGAATGGATCCTGATATTTCTAGCTGCTTTTTTGTTGATCGTAATCCCGCAACTGGAAAGTCGCCTGGTTGAACTGACCTCTCAACTGCCAATTAGCAATAGTATCATCGCTCTTGCCGTTATTAACCTGAACATCCTCCTGGTCCTTTTGTTTCTCTTTCTTATTTTTCGCAATCTTTTCAAGTTAGTTTTAGAACGACGCCGTGGGGTTCCAGGGGCAAAACTTCGCAGCAAACTTGTCGGGGCTTTTATTGCGCTGTCGTTAATTCCAACAATGTTGTTGTTTTTTGTCTCAGCAGGATTTATCAGCAGCAGTATCGATAACTGGTTTAACAATCAGGTAGAACAAGCCCTTGATGAATCCCTGGAAGTTGCTCAAACATACTATCGAAATTCAGAGGCAAATGCCCTCTACTACGCAGACCAGCTGAGTCATCGGATTAAAGCAGATAAACTTCTCAACGAAGAGAATCTGCCCCAATTAAAGCAGCTGATCAAAGCGAAACAAGAAGAATATAACCTTGGAATTGTTGAGGTTTTTTCATCAACACACGAGGAATTAGTCAGAGTTGCTAACCCCAAACTTCCGATCATTGAAATCACGACAGCAAGCTCAGATCCAGTACGAGAGGGGCTGCAAGGAATCCGTTTTTCACAGATAACCCCGGTTGGTCAGGCTGATTTGATCCGTGGGATTGTCCCTGTCCAGTCCAACTGGAATCCAAAGGATATTGTCGGGGTGGTCGTGGTTAATTACTATGTTCCCTACTCTCTCATCAATAAAATGAAAGAGATCTCCTCCTCGGTTGATCAGTACAAACTCACCAAATCCATCAAAGGTCAGATACAACAGAGTTACGTCGTTGTTCTGCTCCTTATCGCCTTAATTATCCTCTTTCTTGCCACCTGGTTCGGGTTTCAACTTGCCAGAAGTATCACCGTTCCGATCCAGGAATTGGCAACGGCAACCACTAAAGTTGCAGCTGGCGATCTGGATGTTCAGCTAAGAACCCGAAGTACCGATGAAATAGGGACACTGGTCAACGCTTTTAACAAGATGACAACCGATCTTCGTCAAGGACGGATTGAAGTTACTAGCGCCAATCAGGAGTTACAGAATTCGAACCTGGAGCTGGATCGGCGTCGTGATTATACGGAAATAATCCTGGCTAACGTAACTGCCGGAGTTATCTCTATCGACCGATCTGGCCATCTGACCACAATCAACAAGTCGGCAGAAAACCTGCTTCACCTCGATTCAGATAAAATACTTGGTAAGGATTTTCGTGAAGTTATACCAAAGAGCTATATGCCACTCATCATGGAGCTTCTGAAGGAACTTTTCTACTCAGAACGGGGAACAGTACGCCAGCAAGCAACCATTTCAATTGGTAGCGATAAATTTACCCTGATGCTTAACCTCACCACATTACGCGATAAACACAACAATTTTTTAGGGACGGTTGTCGTTTTTGATGATTTGACACAACTTTATAAAGCTCAGCGTATGGCCGCATGGAGAGAGGTTGCAAAACGGATTGCTCACGAGATCAAAAACCCACTGACACCCATCCAGCTATCTGCTCAGCGACTTCGAAAACGGTACCTGGATCGTTTCACAGATGATGATCACGTATTTGATGACTGTACCAAAATGATCAGCAATCAAGTTGATGAGTTAAAAAATCTGGTCAATGAGTTTTCGAACTTTGCCCGTATGCCAGCCACCAAACCGAGCGATAACAACCTCAACGAAGTGATTAGTGAATGCCTTTCATTGTATAGGGAAGCACATAAAAATATTACCTTTCAACACTCGCTGGATCAGCAGCTACCGGATACAAAATTTGATCGTGAGCAAATAAAAAGGGTTATTATAAATCTATTAGAAAATGCTATTGCCGCAATTACAGGTGATGGAGATATCCGACTGGAGACCGACTATAATCAAGAGCTACAGATCATTACCCTGACAGTTGCTGATTCTGGATGTGGAATTCCTGCTGAAGACAAGACGAGATTATTTGAACCTTATTTTTCTACAAAAAAAACCGGGACAGGCTTAGGATTAGCTATAGTATCGACCATCATAGCGGATCATAATGGCTATATTCGGGTTAGAGATAATAGCCCGAAAGGTTCGCTATTTATCATTGAACTCCCGGCTACTGACAGCTAATAGCCAGACAAGGAAACCAAGATGAAAAATATCCTCATCGTTGATGATGAAAATAGTATTCGCCAGAGCCTGGAAGGAATTCTTGAAGATGAGGGATTCAAAACCTCTTTTGCTGCAACAGGAGAAGAATGTCTCACCTTGATCCAAACAGAAGACCCGGATTTAATTTTACTCGATATCTGGATGCCGGGAATAGATGGCTTAGAAACTCTCAAAAGAATTAAACAGTTACGCCCTCATCAATTAGTCGTCATGATGAGTGGTCATGGATCGATTGAAACTGCCGTTAAAGCAACCCGCCTTGGCGCCTCAGATTTTATTGAGAAACCCCTTTCCCTTGAAAAGGTTCTTTTATCAATTCAAAATGCACTGAAAATTGGTCAGCTGGTTGCTGAGAATAAAGCCCTCAAAGAAAAAATAGGGCGTGAATACCAGATGATAGGAACCAGTCCGGCCATTGATCAGCTGAAGCAACAAATTAAAATGGCAGCACCGAGTTCAGGATGGGTATTAATCAATGGGGAAAACGGTACTGGCAAGGAACTTGTTGCAAGGGCAATTCATCAACAATCAACCCGAGCAGAAAAACCCTTTATTGAAGTAAACTGTGCAGCAATTCCTGAAGAGCTCATTGAATCGGAACTTTTTGGCCATGAAAAAGGGGCCTTCACCGGAGCAACTGCGGCACGTAAAGGTAAATTTGATCAAGCGAACGGAGGAACCCTTTTCCTTGATGAAATCGGTGATATGAGCCTGAAAACCCAAGCTAAAATATTACGGATACTGCAAGAACAAAAATTTGATCGGGTTGGTGGAAACAGAACAATCCAGGTTGATGTCAGAGTTATTGCTGCTACAAACAAAAATCTCCAAGAAGAAATAAAAGCTGGGAGCTTCCGAGAAGACCTCTTTTTTCGCCTTAACGTCCTCCCTTTTCAGGTTCCACCACTGCGCAAGCGCAAAGAGGACATTCCTCAACTGTGTAAACACTTTCTCCAGTTTTTTTGCGGTAAAGAGAGTCGGGAGATAAAATCTATCACCAAAGAGGCATTCAATGCTTTGCAGGGCTATAACTGGCCGGGGAACGTCAGGGAATTAAAAAATCTGATTGAAAGATTAGTCATTATGACTCCAGGTCAAATCATTAACCTTGCAGATCTGCCACACGGAATCAAACAACCCGAATCGACAAGTGAGCCTCAAAAAATCACCCCATTGGAGCTACCGGACTCATATCGTGAAGCAAAGGAAGAATTCGAAAAACAATTTCTGATAGAGAAACTACAGAAGAATAATTGGAATGTTTCTAAAACAGCTGAGGAAATTGGCCTGGAGCGTTCGAATCTCCACAGAAAAATAAAAGCCTATCAAATAGAAGCGACCTAGTATCCTGTAACCCATAACTATATGTTTTTACTGAATTAAATATTCAAAAACGCTATATTTTTTACAAGAGAAACACCATTAACCCCTATTTTCTGGCAAAGCTATGCGACCAAAGAAACCGAAAAAACAACTTTAAACCCAGACAGATATCAATCAACAGCAATATCTTCATCCTTGGATATTTTTTTCACCCACCCCTGAAAACTTTTTATCTCTTGCCCCACTTCCTTAAATCATGTAAATTAACAAAATCTATTAATCTGAGAAATGATGGGGGAAAATGTCTCAATCAAACTTTCTGATTGTTGAACAACAACAGAACCCACCCGAGAATCTACCTGAGATCCTCAAAGAGCTGTCGCAGAAGTTTCATCTCGACATCTATCAGTGCCGTCAGCGGCTGACTGGGCGAGGACTCTCCCTGTTTGCCAAGGGAAAAAGGGAAACACTGGAAAAAATTTCAGGATTCTTACAAGATACTGGTTATATTCACTGGCTGGTAGAACCCTCTAAATCGGGATTTGTCCCTCTCAAAATTCGCAACTTACAAATAAGTTCAAATCAAATCACCTTTGGTTGTCAGAAAAAAGAGGTCATTTTCCCCAAAGGTGCAACCATTCTGGCTATTTTTGCCGAAACGACAGGAGAGCTGGCGGACAAAAGTGTCAAGCAACTCCTCTCCAGTCACGCTTACCGTGGCAGAGATGATATTCGCCACCTGGAAGAGAATAAAGTTCACCAGGTTATCTTACAGGGAGAACCGGTTCTCGATCTCTACCGGCTTGATGAAAAAATGGAGGTCGAGGACGCCGTACGCATTTTCCCCGGAAAATTCGATCCAAAAGGGCTGGGTGATCGTGCAACCCTCAGTAGCAAACAAAACCTTGAGCAGGTTCTCAAACTGGCTGAGGAATATGCCGGAAAGTTTCACCTGCAAACTGATTTTGGCCTGGCCAACCTCCCCGGCTGTACTCTCAATCGAGATGAACCGAATAATCCTGAAACCAAACGGCGGAACCTGCTCAGTCTGGCACGCTATGGCTGGTTGATGGCGGATCTGATAAAGTCCGGCTCCATTACCCGTCCACAACAGCAGAAAAAAAATGATCTGAGCGGGGCTGTCACGGCGGCCATACTGATGCAGAATCCGGCACTTGCTGCCGAAGGTCATTTGGATGAAATTCTGCCACTAGCTGAAGAGATCTCTGCCGAAGTTGATGCTGCAGCTGACAATAAAAAAAGTTTCGGGGAAAATGTTCCAGACACCTCAGATCCAGGGCTTCCACCTCCCCCACCGGCGAAACCTGGACTCGGTTGGTCTAATCCCCGCTTCTGGTTTGGTAGTGCCGGAGCTGTTGTCGTAGTGGTATTCCTCTTTCTGCTTGAAGCAAATGACAGCGACCTGTTGAACAAAGCGGCCTATCATGCCTTTGCTTCGGGCACCATTCCTTTCATCATTGCCATGCTAATGTTCTGGTACGCTTTCTATTTTTTACGCATGAAGCGACAGATGGAAAATACCCCGACCAGCAAAGTCCGTTCCGTTGCAATGGGAATGGTTGAGGTCAAAGGGGAGGCGATTCGAAAATTCGCCCTTCTTTCCCCCATGTCACATACTCCTTGCGTTTTTTATCGGTTGACAAAATACCGGCGCGATAAAAATGATCAGTGGAAAGTGAGTAGCATCAGTAGCAGTGACAACGTCCCTTTCATGCTTAAAGATGAGACTGGCAGAGTTGAAATTAACCCGGCAGGATGTCGAGTCAGCGCCGGATCAAAACAGGAAGGATCCCCCGGGCAGGTTGGATTAATGCGACTCAATAGCAACAGCGATGATAAGTGGGTTGAAGAAATTGTTATTGACGGAACACTGCTTTATGTTCTGGGGTATGCCTCGGTCAAACGTTCCGAAGGTCCGACCATGAAGGAGCAGAAAGTTGAAGCTTTACGTGAGCTGAAACTGAATCCGCAGAACCTGCAACAATTTGATAGCGACGGTGATGGTAAAATCAGCGTAGATGAATGGGATACCGCCCGGGCAGCAGTTGAAGAAAAGGTCATGCGTGAGTCGCTACAGAACAAGCAACTGCGGAAAAAACAGGAAGAGCATATTATTATCGGCAAGAAAAAAGGTCATCCCCTGATTATTACCGAAACCCATTCAGAAGATGGCCTGACAGCACGTTATCTTTATTACAGTATTCCGCTGTTTCTGGCTGCTGCAGCAGCCACAGGCGGGGCAATCTACTTACTGCAGAATTACTTAAAATAGTTGCAACTTATCAATCAAAAAGGAGATTAACTATGGGTGGCATGATTACATTGGGAATTTTATTATTGATATTACTCGGGGTTATCATTTTTTTCGTTATCATTTATAACGGTTTTGTCGCACTCAAAAACAACATCAATCAGGATTGGAGCAACATCGATGTGCTCCTCAAACAGCGCTATGATGAGCTACCAAAGCTGATCAAAGTCTGCGAAGGCTACATGCAGCACGAACAAAAAACCCTGGAAGCAGTGGTTAAAGCCAGATCAATGGTTAATTCAGCCCAAAGTGAAGACCAGAAACTGCAGGCACAGAATGCTTTGACCGACACATTGAAATCGTTATTTATGGTGGTAGAACGCTACCCCGACCTGAAAGCTGATACCGGATTCAGACAACTCAGCAACCGGATTTCAGAAATCGAAGATCAGATTGCAGACCGCCGTGAACTTTATAATGCTTCGGTCACCATCTACAATACCCGGCTTGATCAATTTCCCGATCTGCTTATTGCCCGGACTTTTAATTTTGACAGCCGTACTTTGTGGAAAATTGATCCGGCGCACCGGCAAGATGTTGAAGTCAGCTTTGGACAAAGCTAAGCGTGGCGGATTGACATCGGGGACAGCCCCGAATGCGCTAGTTTAAGGAATTTTGCAGTAATCTCGGGACTGTCCCCAGGGTTATCGGGGGCTGTCCGAAGAGTTTACGAGCCACGAAGAACCGCAGTGGTTTGCACTGCAAAAGCCTGAGACAACCCCCGATGGGTCTGGGGACTAGGATTCTGGGGACATGTACTTGTTACGTGTCCCCAGAATCCGGCACCGATTTATCTCAAAAAAAGGGTAAAATTCTAACAGGCAACTGTCGATAAGTAAGTTGTTTCTTCTGATCCCGGACGGATCAGGTTTTGTCTCTCCATGGAAGGAATCGGACAGAGGAAATTCACTTCATGGCGCTCAATTACTACCGCTTACTCGGTATCCCTCCGGACTCCGGGCAGCGACGAATCAAGTCTGCTTACCGTAGCCTGGCAAAACGCTTCCATCCCGATCGAAATAGCGGATCGGAAACGGCGGCAGAACTGTTCCGGCAGGTTAATCATGCCTACCGGGTTCTTTCCGACCCCCAACTACGCGCACGTTACGACCAAAAGCTATCACGACAAGACAGCTTCGACAAACAGCGCTCATCGACAAAAACTAAATCGGCACATCTTGACCCTCAACAAAAATTCAATAATTTTGTCAAATCTCTACTCGACGCACTGTTTGGATCAGCTGATGCCCAAGCCACCTCTGGCAATCAGCAACGCAACTGTCGAAAAAAGAATCAAACCAGGCAAGTTGAAAAACCGGCATTTAATTTCCACTACAATCTTGCCGTGGAAAAAAATAAGACCCCCTACATACGTGGAGAAGATGGCGTTTTCCGAAAAGTTAAGCCATAAAAACGAAACAAACGGTAACAGTTCTTAATGGCTCTAGCTTAAGGAAGTTTCCAGCAAAAGCGGGGCGGTTCCAAGCTTTTGCGGTGCGAACCAGCGCGGTTCTTCGTAGATCGTAAACTTCGGGACAGCCCCCGATGGGTCTGGGGACAGTCCCAAGTTTACTGCAATCCTGCTTAAGTTAGTGCCATTCATGACAGTTCCCCACCGATATTTCCTTTCCAGTAAATAATTTCTTTCAAAAACATCAAGTTGATATTTCCGCTTGACTGCGAGTATCATGCAACTATGCTCAGTCCACTGAAAAGGAGGACTTGATGACAGATGGCAATATAGAAGATTTGAAAATGTGTGAACTGCAAGCCAAGGGGTTAATGGAAGAAATCGACCACCGTTCAACCAACCCAACCGTGGTGTGTGGAAAATGTGGGGCAAAAGCAAATTTACCTGAACATTTACATAATCCTCGCCCATTGATGAAAAAGAAAATCGACAACTTTTGGGGTTAAAATAGACGATGCAAAAAATTCTCGATTTCTTTTCCAAAAATGATCATTTTGCCCGTCATTGTGGGCTGGTTCTTCTGGAGGTAAAACCGGGTTGGGCGAAGGCCAAAATGGATATTCAACCACACCATATGAATGGGGCAAAAACCGTTCATGGCGGCGCAATTTTCACTTTGGCAGACTTCACCTTTGCTGCCGCTGCCAACAGTCAGGGGCAACTCGCCCTGGCAACCAATACATCCATAACATTCCTGAATCCAATCTATAGTGGGACTCTGTTTGCAGAAGCAGAAGAGCTCTCTGTCAACCGACGGCTAGGTCATTATCAGGTCAAAATTACTGACAACAATCAGCAGTTGCTTGCTCAGTTTCAGGGAACTGCTTATCGCAAAGAGAAATCGCTACTCTCAGATTAACAGACAAAAAATATGTACTTTCAGAGATTTTTAAAGGAGTTTTATAGAAATGATTAACGCCAATGACCTGCGTCGCGGGATTGTCTTCCAACTCGACGCTGCGCCCTGTATCGTTATTGATGTCAGTTTTCAATCCCCGACAGCACGCGGTGGTAATACCCTGGTCAAAACCAAATACCGCAATCTGATCACCGGACAGGTTTTAAACAGTTCATTCAAATCGGGAGATCGGATGGATGAAGCCGATTTTGCCCGGCGTAAAGGACAATTTCTCTACGCAACAGGTGATCAAGGAGTGTTTATGGATCAGGAGAACTATGAGCAATATGAAATAAGTGGTGAAATTTATGATGATATCAAAGGTTATTTATTGGAAAATGGTGAGGTGACTCTCGGCGTATTCAATGATCAGGTCGTCACCCTTGAAGTTCCACAAATCGTTGAATTAACCGTTACTGAAACAGCTCCTGCAATCAAAAATGCGACCGCAACCGCACAGACCAAAGAGGCAATATTGGAAACCGGCATCGCCGTCCAAGTGCCCGGATATCTGGAATCGGATGAAAAAATTAAAGTCGATACGCGGGAATGTCGCTTTGTTTCTCGCGCTTAATAACTGGACTAAATAGACTGATGCTCAACATTGAACAAATTAAAACCCGACTCTCAGACCACCAGCCACAGTCACTGCAACATGAATCCGACCGACGCGCTGCCGTTTCCATGTTATTACGAGATAACAATCTGCAGACAGAGGTTCTTCTGATTCGCCGAGCTGAGCATGATCAAGACCCATGGTCGGGAGATTTGGGTTTCCCTGGTGGAAGAATTGAAAGTAGCGACCTGAGCCCACGCGCTGCAGCAGAACGGGAAACGTGGGAAGAAGTTGGTTTTTGCCTGAACGAAAAAAACTATATTGGGCAGAGTGACGACCTTGCCGGAGCCTACCTTTCAGTCCATATCTCCTGTTTTATCTATCAGGTTGAGATGAACACACAATTCAAACTCAACGGTGAAGTTGTCGATCTGTTCTGGGTTCCAATACACACCCTGCTGGATCCCCAACGTAACCAGCAACTCACATTTTTCTATCGTGGCCAGGATCGCAAACACCCGGGAATCAACCTGAGTGAATGGAGTGACCGTCCACTTTGGGGGATTACCTACCGCCTGCTGGATAATTTTCTTAATCTGTTTGATCTCTCTTTTACTTACCCGGAAGATTTGCAGCCTGGAGAATAAAATGAAACGAACAACCCGTCTGGTTAACTTTGATTCCTCCTATCAAGACGAGAATATAAACCCTCTAAAAACAATCAATCCCCCAGTTTATCGGGGTTCAACAGTTTTATTTAAAAATTTTGAAAACCTGACCCTCGCAACTGCTGGTGAATACAGTGGAATCACCTATGGAACAGATCGATTACCAACTCAAAGGGCGTTTGAAGAAGCGGTGAGAGAACTTGAGGGGGGAGCATTAACTCGCGCCTTTCCATCTGGAATCAGTGCCATCATAAATACGTTTCTAACCTTTACCAAATGCGGTGATCATATTCTCCTTTGCGATAATGCTTATGGTCCAACGGCACGCTTTTGTACTGAGGTTCTCAAAAAATACGACATCCAGACAACATTTATCCCACCAGATTCCGGTAAAGAGATCGAGACCTATATTCAGCACAATACAAAACTGATCTTTCTCGAATCACCCGGCTCTAATACCTTTGAGATACAGGACATCCCGGCGATTACCTCTCTGGCAAAAAAACGGGACATCATAACCGTACTGGATAACACCTGGGCAACTCCTCTTTACCTGGATGCGTTTACTCTGGGGGTTGATGTTTCAATCCAGTCGGCAACAAAGTATCTTTCCGGTCATTCCGATCTTTTAATGGGGACGGTGACAGTTAACGAAAAATACGCAAACACACTGAAACATTTTTACCGAACTCTGGAAATCTATACTCCAGAGGAAGATTGTTACACGGCTCTGCGCGGGCTGAGAACCCTCCCGCTCCGACTGCGGCAGCATGAACAATCGGCCATGGTCATTGCCCGCTGGCTGGAAACCTTACCCATCATTGAACAAGTGATCCATCCAGCACTATCAAGTCACCCGCAACATCGAATCTGGTGCCGAGATTTTTCCGGTTCATCGGGTCTTTTCGCTTTTGTTTTTAAGGAAGAATATGGGCAGAAACAGCTGGCAGCATTTGTCAATTCTCTGCTGTTATTTGGCATTGGCTACAGCTGGGGTGGCTTCAAAAGCCTGATTACTGCCGGGAAATACAACCGTTCCCAAAAATCTGAATATTCTGGAAAAACTCTTGTTCGACTGAATATTGGGCTTGAAGAAACTGAGGATTTGATCAAAGATCTTGAGTCGGGCTTTGAATTATTGAAATAGAGCAAAAATAACAGAGGCTAGAAAGAATGGTACTGGTTTAAGCAATTTTACAGTAATCTCGGGACTGTCCCCAGCACCATCGGGGGCTGTCCCAAGAGTTTACGAGCCATGAAACTGTGGCGGTTCGCACTGCAAAATCCTGGGACAGCCCCCCGTTCGGGGTGAGTCCCGGATTTTCTACCATCAGCACCATTCAAGATGAGAGTCGGATATTTATGAGCAGTTCAATCCAGACCATACCACTTCTCAATCTGGCACTCGCCTTCATCCCGGTGATTGCAGTTATTGTTATTATCGGAAAATGGCAGTTGGGCTACAAAAGCTCAATCTATGCCGTTTGCCGGATGCTGCTACAATTATTGCTTATCGGTTATTTTCTCACCTACATTTTCAAAACTGAAAGTTCCCTGATTGTTATAGCGGTTCTCGCGATCATGCTGTTTTCTGCCAGCTGGATCGCCTTGCGGACAATATCAATCCCACGTAAAACTCTCTATCTGAAATCATTTTGTTCCATTCTTCTGGGTGGAGGGATAGTTCTGTTACTTATGAGCCAGGCAGTCCTCAACTTACACCCCTGGTACCTGCCAAGTTATCTCATTCCCCTTGCCGGGATGATTTTTGCCAATTCAATGAACAGTATCAGTCTGGCTGGAGAGCGGCTGGAGGCAGAAATCAGCAGAAATATCCCGTATGAAAAAGCCCGCAGTATTGCCCTTCATGCCTCTCTCATTCCAATAACCAACTCTTTACTCGCCGTCGGCCTGGTTTCCCTGCCGGGAATGATGACCGGACAGATCCTCTCCGGGGTCTCGCCGCTGATTGCTGCCAGATATCAGATCATGGTAATGTGTATGATATTCGGTTCAGCTGGAATTTCGGCAGCTATTTTTCTGACCTTGGTCAAGAGTGATCTGAAAGAACTGAAGAATTGAAGCCTCTTCTGTCAATATTTTTATAAAATCAATTGTAGGGAGATCATATGAAGTATCCTGATTTTTTTAACGCCATTACTCCCATTCACATGGAATATGACCCTTCGGCTGTCCCGTTTCACCCCAAAATCGACCATTGAATCATCTATTGGAACTGTTTTTATGCGCCCACAAAGATTGATCTTACATTTTATTGCTGCGATTCTGTTATTTCTATCGGCCTCCTGCACAGGAATATATCAGACGAAAGGGGTTGTGGCGGTTCCTCCACAAT
>JAYEME010000108.1:0-40282 GCA_034717915.1 Thermodesulfobacteriota bacterium | reverse complement strand
CAGAAAACTCTCAATGATATGGGGATTTCCCCGTGGTTGATTCGTCTCTCTGTGGGTGAAGATTCGCCACAATTGATTATCGATGCGATGGAAAAAGCATTTCAGGCGCTGGCACTTTAAGAGCAGACTTGTTTTCTGGCGTAAAAAATTGCTCATAACTTACCAGTTTTGAAAACTAGCCTGACCTATCCCACCAAAATCAGTTTTCAAAAGTGTTTTTTCGATTTATGAAATCAACAACAAACTCTGTTGACGAGGCTAGTGCTCTTTTCCTTCATCCAATACCCGCCTAGCTGTTTGCACTAGTTGCGGCAGATCCAAAGGTTTTAGACAAAAAGCCTTGATACCAAGCTGCTTGGCTTGTGCTTTGTTGATTTTATTACTGTACCCGGTGCAAAGAATTGTCGGCAGTTCAGGCTTGATAGCAAGGAGCTCTTTGATCAAGTCTCTGCCGCAAAGCTCAGGCATGGTCTGGTCGGAAATCACCAGATCAAACTGCTCCGGGTTCTCTTTAAATATTTTCAAGGCTTTTTTGCTGCTGGTTTCAATTGTAACACGATAGCCTTGCTCCAAAAGAATCGTACCCCCCAGTTGTGCCAGCATCTCCTCGTCATCCAAGAACAGAATACTTTCATTCCCCTTGGGAAGATCTGTATTTATTGTGACTTCTTCTACCTTTATAGTTTCAAACATCGGGAAGTACACATCAAAGGTACTGCCTTCTTCCAGGGTGCTTTTGACAACCACAAACCCACCATGTGTCTCGATAATGCCATGGATAACAGCTAAGCCCATTCCGGTCCCCTTCCCAACTTCTTTAGTCGTATAAAAGGGATCGAAGATTCTCTCAAGTATGTCCGGTGACATACCGGAGCCAGTATCTTGAACTCTGAGTTTTGCATATTGCCCTGAAGGCCGCTCGTAATGGGCAGGGATATCAGATAATTTGACATCAACAACATCCAAGGAAATTCCTATTTCTCCTTTATCGTCCATTGCATGAACGGCATTGTTACAAAAATTAATCAAAATTTCTTGCAGTTGAGTTGAATCTGCCTGGATGATGATATCCTGACTGTGATCCGTGATTGTTTTCTTGATCTTGACTGTTGTTGGGATGGTGGAGCGTAATAGTCTCAGGGTTTCATCAATAACAAGATCGACTTGTACCGGTTTCAAGTCTTGGGTTCCTTGACGACTGTAGGTGAGGATCTGATCCACCAGATCCCGAGCACGCAGAGCTGCAGTTTTTGCATCCTCCAAACGAGTGGTTATTTTACTGTTAGCAGGTGAGGATAGTAGCGAAAGCTCAACGTTGCCGAGAATGATTGCAAGGTTATTGTTAAAATCATGGGCTATCCCTCCGGCCATGATTCCAACAGCCTCCATCTTCTGGGCTTGTCGCAGCGTCTCTTCCATCTTGATCTCAGCAGTGATATCCCGTTTGACGGCAACATAGTTGACCGTTTTTCCTGAAGCATCTCTCACTGGAGAGATTGTTGCCTCTTCGGTAAAAGAATCTCCCCCTTTTTTTTTGTTGATAAACTGGCCATTCCATGTTTTGCCACTTGTTAGTGTTTTCCACATGTTTTGATAGAACTCTTCATCATGCTTCCCGCTTTTGAGGATACGTGGGTTCTGTCCGATGGCTTCTTCACAGGTATAGCCAGTTGTTCTTTCGAATGCAGGGTTGGCATATTGAATTATCCCTTGGGCATCAGTAATGACGATTGTTTCACTGCTCTGGTCAATCGCTTGCAAGAGACGCTCTCGTTCTATCTCCGCTTGTTTCTGTTTGGTGGTATCTTTGGAAAATACTGCGATTTGGGATACCTCCCCGTCATCGCCAAGAACCGGGTAGAGCATGTTGTTCCGATACTTGTCACCATACTTCTCTTCCCAGCGTAACGGTTGTTTTGTCGTTAATACATTATTTAACTTTGTGGCTCGTTCTGTAAATGACTCTGTTAGGGAGAGTTCAAATATCGACTTGCCAATAAGTTCCTCTTTCTTCTTTCCAAACCTTTCCGCTAAAGCATTATTGA
Source organism: Thermodesulfobacteriota bacterium (assembly GCA_034717915.1). Lineage (GTDB taxonomy): Bacteria > Desulfobacterota > Desulfuromonadia > Desulfuromonadales > Geopsychrobacteraceae > Desulfuromusa. The sequence continues at coordinate 38,237 of JAYEME010000108.1, read as the reverse complement.
CCATCAACAAAATTCCACTAGGATCAGATAAGAAGACCGCATCGTCAGTCGCATTTAAGAGGGTATCTAATCTATTTTGACTTTTACGCTGAGCATTTTCAGCATTTATCCGCCAGCTGATATCACGACTCACACCACGGTATCCTGAAAACTCACCATCACGATTAAAAATTGGTTGTCCCGAGATTTCGAGCATAACGGGGAAGCCATCTTTGTGTATCGCTTTGAAAACTCTACTTCTAAAGGACTTGTTTTTTAGGAAATACTTTTCAAAGAGCTCTTTGCTTTTTGCCAGATCCACTTTAGATAAAAAATTGCCATATGGAACACCTTCAATTTCACTCGGTTCATAGCCAAGTAATTGTTGCACAGAGGGGCTAACGTATGAATACATCCCATATTTATCCATTTCCCAGACCCAGTCAGAAAGATTTTCAATTAGATTGCGAAATTTCTCTTCGCTTACGGATAATTTTACAGTGGTATTCTGTACTTGCTGTTCCAGATCATCATTGAGAATACGCTGCTTTTTTTGGGAAAGAATATTTCTTGTTTTATAGAATTGAGTAAAAAAGATTGCGACCAGCAAAGGGATCATGCCATAGATAACGTCTGTTGCCGCATAGGCTTTTGCTTCCATCGAAAAGGTGATATAGGCAGCAAGGGAGAATGTTAGAAAAAACAAGACGTAGGTAGTTTTTTTCTCGGCAAGATAGGCAGTGACCAGGATCAAAATCATGAACCAGCTGATACCACTAATGTCGTTTGCCGCTATTTTATATGATAACGACACAATGACCAATGAAAGGAGTAAAATGCACCAGATGAGGGTAGGAAAAAACTTTTGGGAGCGTCTCGCCAGCAGGGCTATCAGTGTCGCCAGTAGAATATAAGTAAAATCTACAAATCCCTGGAGATTATAGCCCGTAGAGAATCTTATCACCCCTGCAATTAAAACTAGGGTTACGTTGCAGACGATAAGACAGTTAAACAAAATATACTTTAAACGTAATTCATATTCGTCTTTAGTAAATTCGAATCCACTCTGGAGAAAATTAGAAAATTTCATATATGATTCAGCCCAATCGTAAAAATATATTTCCAAAAACCAACAAGATGGAATAACCCGAATTCGTATAATAAGTGCATAGCCTCGCAAACGGTAAATGCTGGCAATTGCATTTGAGACAAAGAAGGCTCAGATGTAAACTACGCAAGCAATACCACATCATTTGCGGAGGTTAGCCATGAGCTACAAACACCTGTGCCTTGAAGAACGATATTACCTTGAAACAGCAAAAAAAAAACAGGTAAAACATTAACCGAAATTGCCTCTGACATGGATCGCTCTCAAAGCACCATATCTCGGGAACTAATTCGCAACACTGGTGAACGAGGGTATCGGCATAAACAGGCAATGCGCTTGGCACAAGAGAGCCATACTATCAAGCCTAAACAAGTGAAGCTCACTGAAAGTATCAAGGCACAAATCGCCTCACTTATAAGACAGGGTTGGAGCATACGTTCCAGCTTTGACATGCAACACATGATTGTGTGCCAGCCAATTCTTCTCAGCCTCAGAAAGATGTAGGGTCTCAGGGCTACTATTTGCAAAGGGGGAAGTGGAGAGAGAGGGTATAGAGGGTTCATTGGACGGCACTGGTGCTGTGAAGGTACTGAGAAGGCCAAGTAAAAAACCCCGCCCAGAGGACGGGGCTTTAAAGGCGCCCCCTGAGGGGGCGTTGTCGGCAGCCCTCAAAGAAGGCAGCCGAAGCGTTGTTCCCTCGTCCAATTGGGTTAGAAATTAAGTTGCTGTTGTTCTATTTTCTTTTCGTGCTTTTCTTGATGCCGCACGTAGCGGCGTATCATCTCTGCATCCAGACCTATGGTATCAACGCAATAACCGGGTGCCCAAAAATGATTACCCCAGTAGCGTTTCTTGCGCAGCTCAGGGTGTTGTTTTAATATCCGTATCGCTGATCGCCCTTTAAGACGCCCCATCAATTCCGATATGGAAACCTTGGGCGGCACCATGATGACCAGATGAACATGATCTTTCTGAATATTCAGTTCAACAATTTCACAGTGGCTCTGCCCACTGAATATTCGGATACAGGCGCGAACCTCTTTAGCTATTTCACCTTCCAGGATACGGAAGCGGTACTTTGGCACCCAGATAACAGGGCAAATTTGTTCTAAGCAGAAAACTGTAATTATTCAGGGAGTTATTAGTTATTGTATCGTCTAACATGTTAATATTACATGTTTTCATTTTCGAGTGTTGGCGTAATTTGACAATTTACCGGAATGCACTAGGATACCCTGTATATTCAACGCCTCCGCCAGAGAATAAATTTACCCTGACCCAGATAATGTGGTACTGGCAGTGCCATATGGCATGTGTTAACTTTCGAAAACGGCTCATGGCTTTCCTTTCTATTCAGATTGTTGCGGGAACAACGTCTGAATATGGACTGCCATGAGCCCTTATGGCAAAGCCAAAGGACTCTGACCCCGTCCAGAGGACGGGGGTTTCTAAGTCGTACTAAAATGAAAGTCAGTAGAGTCATACTTGGCTTGATCAAGATTTCCTCCTAACAAACACCTATGTAATGGTGATTAGTTCCTTGGAACTCCGGCAACTAAATTACAAAACGATCTGTAGCCAAGGCAGAATTTTAGTTGCTCCTTCTACTGAGTTATTCAATTCATGAAACGTTTACAATGGTACCTTAATTGTGATTTCAGGTCAAAAACATTGGTTTTTTGTGGCTTCCTGCAACTGCAGAAGACCAATGCTCGCTCGCTGCTACACGATTTTCAAAACTTAGCAATTGTGAAAATATTTTCTCCCTATGATGAGGTAGGCCGCTACATCTTCAAATGTTCTATCAAATCTGGTTTGCAAATATCCCAAGGACATTTGAAGCTCTAAAAGTGGGCACTTATCGCATCGTCCCGGTCATCGATAATGACAGATTATCGTTCCTCTCGTATATATGCTACAGACGAAGCACATAAATTATTGATTGCTCGATTTCATAGCGCCCTACCAGAATTCGACGTACTTCGGGTGGGTCAAATGCTTCTATTCTTTCGCCGATACGCGGATTCTCGAGCAGGTCAGTCGGAGCAACTTTTACGCACTGGTTGGCTTAAGAGCGATTTCAGATATTGTAACTAAATGAAGCTCTGGCTACAACCGAGGTTTCTTCGTCTCTTGTGCTACGCATGTAGTGATTTGATACGTTTTTTGCTGCCTGTCTACAAAAGGGAGAGACGTGCCACGGTCACCGCTGCCGAAAGTGAGAAGTCAGCTGCGATTCTTGAAGCAGAAGGTCGTCTTGAAGCTGCTGAACGTGATGCAAAAGCAAAAATTGTTCAAGCCGAAGCGTCTCAGCAATCAATTGAGATAGTTGCCAAGGCGGCTAAACATGGAGATTTGTCGGTATATTACCTGTTGGGTGAAAAATATGTTCAGGCTATCCAGCAGGCAGCAACAAGTAACAACAGCAAGACGGTTATTCTTCCGGCTGACTTGCCCGCTGCAATCAAGGGAATCTTTGGAGGCCCGGGTAAATAATAAAACGGGTTGAACTCGAGAGTTCAACCCGTTTATTTTTAACCGTGAGCAGCAGTGTTTTTCAGGTCATTCTCAGGCGTCGTTTCCAGCTGGAAGAAGCAGGTTCAATAATACCCCGACAACACCAGCAAGCCCAATCCCGCCAAGTTTAACAATTGCAAGATCAAAAGTCATTCCACCAATACCGAATACCAGAATAATCGCAACAATAGCCAGATTGCGTGGTTGCATCAGATCTGTTCCCGCTTTAACCAGAGTATTGATACCGATAACGGCAATTGCGCCGAATAACAGAACCATAATTCCACCCATGATTGGAACTGGGATTGAGTTCAAAAAACCGCCCAGTTTGCCGATAAAGGCGAGGAGGATTGCGGTAATGGCAGCCCAGGTCATAATTGCAGGATTGAAGGACTTGGTCAGGGCTACCGCACCGGAAACTTCTGAGTAAGTGGTGTTGGGAGGACCACCGAGGAGAGCTGCAAAGCTGGTTGCGACGCCGTCGCCCAGCAGGGTGTTTTCAACGCCGGGATCTTCGACGTAGTCTTTCCCTGAAATTCCACCAATCGCTAATACATCACCAAAGTGTTCAATCGCCGGAGCGATGGCAACCGGGACAATAAACAGGATTGCTTCCAGATTCCAGACCGGGAAAGTGAAGTCGGGTATGGCGAACCAGGGAGCTGACGCCACCTTTTCCATTGAGATCAATGCTGGTCCGGTCCAGTTTTGCAGTGTGCCCGGATCAAAGGCGGCTTGGGTGGAAGCGGTGAACCCGGTTCCGTCCAGAACCAGAGCTGTGATGTAACCAGCCACGATGCCACTTAAGATAGGTATCAATTTGAACAGCCCGCGACCGAGCAGGGAAACCAGAATGGTGACAGCCAGGGCGACACCGGCAATGATATAAGCAGTGCTTTGTGGAACCAGCCAGGCAGCACCATCTCCAGTACGACCCGAAGCCATGTGAATAGCCACTGGTGCCAGGACCAGACCGATGACCATAATCACCGGACCAGTGACGATAGGTGGTAAAACTTTATGGAGAATGTCTGAACCAAAAACCCGTACAACCAGACTTAAAATTGCATAGAGCAGTCCGGCAGCAACCAATCCACACATAGTGCCGGCAATTCCCCATTCGGCAACCCCGTAGATAATCGGGGCGATAAATGCAAAACTTGATGCCAGAAAGACGGGAACTTTTCCACGGGTGATCAGTTGGAACAGCAGGGTTCCAACACCGGCGGTAAATAGCGCAACATTAGCGTTGAGTCCCGTCAATAGGGGAACCAGCACCAGGGCACCGAATGCAACAAACAGCATCTGGGCACCAAGCAGACAGTCTTTCGCTCGAAAATTATAATCTGTGGGGGATGGGGTTTGATTCATGTTTTGATCCTTCTTCGCAAAAAGGTTGTTGGATTTTATTTCGTACCAAAAATCTTATCTCCGGCATCACCGAGGCCGGGTAGAATATAGCCATTTTCATTCAGTCGTTCATCAATTGAGGCAACATAAATGTCGACATCGGGATGCTCTTTTTTGACCCGCTCAATGCCTTCGGGAACAGCAACGAGAAAAAGCCCGCGGATGTTAGTGCAGCCGGCTTTTTTCAACATATCTATGCAGGCCACCAGTGAACCGCCGGTTGCCAGCATCGGGTCAAGAATCAGGGCAGTACGGTTTTCAATGTTGCTGGCCATTTTTTCGTAATAAGTCACTGGTTCCAGGGTCTCTTCATTGCGGTAAAGCCCGACTACGCTGACCTTGGCGCTGGGGATCAGGTCGAGAACGCCATCCATCATTCCCAGGCCGGCACGGAGAATTGGAACCACTGTGATTTTTTTCCCCTTGATTTTATCAACTTTAACCGGAGCGTCATTCCAGCCGGTGATTGTTTCTGCCTCAGTTTCAAGATCCTTGGTGGCTTCATAGGTCAGTAATCGGGCGATTTCAGAGGCGAGATCACGGAAATCTTTGGTACTGATATCGTGTTGACGTATCAGACCCAGTTTATGTTTGACCAGAGGGTGATTGACTTCAAAGACGGCCATGTTTTTCTCCTTGTGGGGTGGGGTGAAATTCGGCAGATTTAACAGCGCAGCATAAAAGTATCCTTTCCGTTGGTCAAGGATTTAGCCGGTGAATTTGTGTTAGTCTTGAGTAATGTTTTTTAAAGTCGCCGAAAACTGAGCTTCTTCTTTTCTTGAAGTTGCGTTATAGTGCCCGGTCGATCAAATTGGGGTTCTTTTTTGGGAGTTACTGCCGGATGGCATCAGTTTCTATTAAACATCGTATTGAATATTTGGCTCTGCGGGTCGTTGCGGCTATTGTCAGGAGTTTGCCACGTAAGACGGCTCTTGCTTTTGGACGGGTCGCGGGGCGTTTATCGATGACTTTTCTGCCTGGTCGCTATCGGCTGGCAAGAGAGAATATGACTTTGGCATTGCCGGAGCTGAGTGCGGTAGAGATTGAAGCAAAGGTCCGGAAGAATTTTGAGCATATCGGAGCCAGTGGTGTAGAAATGCTGCGGCTGGATATGCTCAAGCGTGGGAAGGATGATCTCAACCGCTATTTCGATCTTGAAAATGTGCATCTGTTGCGCGAGGCGTTAGCACTGAACAAGGGAGTCATTCTTCTGACGGCTCATCTGGGTTTTTGGGAGGCTGGCAATTTTATCATGTCCGATCTGGAAATCCCGTGTGCTGCCGTGGCAAAACCATTGAAAAATCCTTTATCTGATCGTTACTTTGAGGAAATTCGAACCTCTTTTGGAACTGAGATTCTCAATAGTCGAAAAGGAGCCCGAAGGATTCTGAAATCATTACGGAGAAATCGAGTGGTTGTGGTTTTGCTTGATCAGCATATTTCTCCCCCAGGGTCAGTTATGGTCGATTTTTTTGGGCGCGAGGCTTATACAACAACTGCAATTGCCAATTTAGCGATGAAATATCAGATTCCGATTGTGCCAATATTTTTTCTACGGCAAGCGGATGATCGCTATAAGGTTTGGGCGGAGCCGATAGTGACATTGACCGGTGAAGGTGAGAGTGCCGTTATCGAGAATACTCAACGGCTGACCAATATTATTGAAACTGCAGTGCTCAAGGATGTCAGCCAGTGGTTCTGGATGCACAAACGCTGGCGAAAGAAGAAGGTGAAGGACAAAGGTGAAGGACAAAGGTTCAAGGATAAAGGTTAAACCTTGAACCTGAAACCTGACACAACAATTATAAAGAGAAGAGAATATGAGTAAAGAATTACAACGAGAAATAGCTAAACGGAGAACTTTCGGTATTATCAGTCACCCCGATGCCGGTAAGACGACCCTGACTGAGAAGTTATTGTTGTTCGGCGGGGCGATCCAGATGGCTGGGACAGTCAAGGCACGGAAATCGAATCGCCATGCCACCAGCGACTGGATGAGTATTGAGAAAGAACGGGGGATTTCTGTCTCCTCGTCGGTGATGAAGTTTAATTATCGCGATTACGAAATTAATTTGCTTGATACCCCGGGTCACCAGGATTTTTCCGAGGATACCTATCGGGTTTTGACCGCCGTCGACAGTGCACTGATGGTCATCGATAGCGCTAAGGGTGTTGAGCCGCAGACTGAAAAGTTGATGGAGGTCTGCCGGATGCGCAATACGCCGGTGCTCACTTTTATCAACAAGCTTGACCGTGAAGGGCTGAGTCCTCTTGATGTTCTTGCTGATATTGAGGAAAAGTTGCAGATTGAATGTACACCACTTTCCTGGCCAATCGGGATGGGGAAACGGTTCAAAGGAGTTTACAATCTGTATCGCAAGGAGCTGAATCTGTTTACTCCCGGTGATGATGTACGCAGTACCGAGACTGTGAAAATAGACTCTCTTGATGATCCAAAACTGGATGCACTGCTTGGCAGCCAGGCAAAAGAACTGCGCGAAGATATTGAGTTGCTTGAAGGGGCGGCCAATCCGTTTTCTATGGACGATTACCTCAGGGCGAGTCAGACACCGGTTTTTTTCGGCAGTGCAATCAATAATTTCGGTGTTCAGGAGATGCTCGATGCCTTTGTCGAACTGGCACCGGCACCGGGACCGCGAGAGACTGTCGATCGTGTTGTCGAACCTGAGGAAGAGGATTTTTCCGGTTTTGTCTTCAAGATTCAGGCGAACATGGATCCGGCTCACCGTGACCGAATCGCTTTCTTGCGCATCTGTAGTGGCAAGTTCACCAAAGGGATGAAGGTCAGGCATCATCGGATAGAAAAGGATGTCAGCCTCTCCCAGGCGACCATTTTTATGGCTCAGGATCGGGCCCATGTCGAAGAAGCCTACCCCGGTGATATTATTGGTTTACACAACCATGGCACCATTAAAATTGGCGATACCTTTACTCCGAAGGAACCACTCAAATTCACCGGTATCCCCAATTTTGCTCCGGAGCATTTCCGCCGTGTCCGTTTGAAAGATCCATTGAAATCGAAACAGTTGCAGAAAGGTTTGACCCAGCTGGCAGAAGAGGGTGCAGTGCAGGTTTTTAAGCCGGTGACCGGAGCAGAATTTATCCTCGGGGCAGTCGGGGTGTTGCAGTTTGACGTGACGATGGAACGACTTAAGGCCGAATATAATGTCAACGCTGTTTACGAGGGGGTTGATTATACAACTGCACGTTGGGTTGAATGCGATGACCGGAAATTGTTTGAAAAATTCCAGCAAAAAGAACAGGGACGTTTGGCTCACGATGCCGAAGGCCATCTGACTTATCTGGCGGCGAGTGAGTGGCGACTGGGCCATACGATGGAACAGTGGGAAGGGGTACGATTTCTGAAATCTCGTGAGCACAGTTGATAACACGATAAAATTTTGAATAGTTTTGAAAGAGGGGTCGCAATGCGGCTCCTTTTTTGTTTTTATCTGGGGGTTTTTCTGATATATTTGTTCCGGTTCATTATCTGATTATCATTTCTGTGTGGAGTTTGAAGTGACTCGATTTTTTTTGTGCCATTTCTGTTTGTTACTGGTTTGTCTCGGCTACATTGCCGGAGTTTCTCCCGCCCTGGCTGAAGAGCAGTATAAGGTGCTGGTGGTTTTCAGTTATGAGGAGAACGCGCCTTGGGACATTGAAATCCGTGAGGAGATAGAAAAGGTTCTCAGTCCTTTCGCCGAGTTGTCGTTTTTCTATATGGATACGAAAGCGGTACTGGCTGGTGGCCCACAAAAGGGAGCTGAGGCTTTTGCGCTCTACCAAAAGCTTCAACCTGATGGGGTGATTGCTGTTGATGATAATGCTCAGTCGATGTTTGTCGTCCCTTATTTGAAAAATAAAGTCACCATTCCGATCATGTTCTGTGGGGTGAATGGCGCACCAGAACTGTACGGATATCCCACGCCAAATATTTCGGGGATTTTAGAGCGATTTCACCTTGAAGAGTCAATTTCATTAACTCGGCAGCTGGCTGGAGATATTGAAACATTTGCTTTTATGGTTAAAGAAAGTCCCGTATCTGCTTTGATTGCTGACCAATTGGAAGAGGACAAACATCGGTTGTCTGCACGGATGGTGAAATTTTTGACTCCATCAACAATGGAAGAAGCTCTTGAGATGGCAGAGGATGTTCGGGATGAAGCTGATCTGCTGTTTCTGGTTGCTCTCTGGGGAATGGCTGACAGTGGCGGCAAGAAACTGCGCGAAGAAGATTCTATTCCCCAACTGGTTAAAGCATTTGGAAAGCCAACCACGGCCATTGGTGGGTCTGTTGTGAAGCAGGGGGCGTTGTGTGCGGTGATTACAAATGGACGAGAACATGGTCATCGCGCTGCTGATATGCTGTTGCAGGCAATGCGTGGTGTTTCTATGAAGCAGCTGCCGGTGACGCGCAATTCCCGTGGTAAAAGAATGATCAATGTAACAACGATGAAACGTTTGGGGGCTATTCCTGACCCTTTGGTATTAAGAGGAGCAAAACTGGTGAGATCGGATTGAGATTTTATATCCTGAACCCTGTTTGTCAATGTGAGCTGAATGGTTTATAAATTTAATCAACGAATATCGATTAAAACGAGATTACAGCGGGTATCTCTGGTTTCAATTGTTGTTTTTATGGTGATTGCTCTGAGTGTCTACTTTGCTTCCTCGATGGTGCAGCAAAATATTGATCAAACTGTTGAAGAAAGTTTGCAACAAACAATAAAAAATTCGCAAAATGGTCGTGATTTTGGATTGTTACATGCCCGGTTAAGTACTTTTCAAAATACTTTTTATGCTGATGACGAGCTGCTTGAAACTGAGGGAGTCTCCCTGTTGGAGGATTTCGGTGCGATTCAGGTTGACGTAGATAATTCTCACTTAAGGGATCTTTTAGGTCAGCTGAAAAGAGAGCTTTTTCTCTATCTGGAACACTGTAAGTGGATCAATTATCTGCTTCTTTGGCGTTCCGGACAGGATAATGATCTCAACGAACTGCTGTTGTTTGTTCAGGAAATCATTGCTGAGAAAACCGTTGAAGTTGTATTGTCTGGGGGGGATGCCGATTACTTCGAACAGTTGGTTTTGTTAACTTCCGGTTATCGGGAAAGTATCCTTGAAATAGCAAAACTTAACGCCGAAGAGAACCGTTCACGTTTACTTTCTGCTTCAATTGATAGCCCATTTCCCCTGGAAGCTGAGTTGCGTAGTTTGAGGTCACGTCTGCAGACCCTGACCGCTTCAGAACCCCCTATTGATCGTTTAGGTCAACATCTGCTCAGTCAACTGGCCTACTATCAGCATTTGATGCGGCAGTATCAGCAAGAGATGGTTCGGCTTGGCGAGCGGAACCGGCAAATGGAGCAATTGACAGCGCAAATCGTATCGATCATGGGGCAGTTGGATGGTCAGACTGTTGCTGCTGCTACTGAAGCCAGAGCCGAGATCAGAAAGTCCCTCAATACTGCAGTTGCTGTAGCTCTTGGATTCTTGGGGCTTTTGGCAGGAGTATACTGGTTTTCCCACCGTAATTTATTCAGAAGACATATCCAAGCCCCGATAGATTTGATCAACGCGCGACTGGAGAAATTTCAGCAGGGCGATCATAGTTCACCAATGCAATTGGGGCGAGATGATGAATGGGACGAAATTGAAGTGGTTTTCAATCGGATGCTGATTGATCTTCAGGAGAGCTTGTTTGCATTACAGAAATCTGAAAAACGTTATCGGGACATATTTACCAACGCGACAGAGGGTATTTTCCGCACCAGCATTTCTGGACAATTCCTGGAGTTAAATCCTGCGGCAGTTGCCATGCTTGGCTATGATACGGCAGAAGATGCTTTTACCAGTTTTTCTGACCTGGATCAGCAACTGTATCAAAATCCTCATGATCGCGAGCAGATGCTGACCCGATTATACGAGCAGGAGAGCCTCCTGAACTATGAAGTGGTGATGCTGCGTAAAAATGGGGATATTTTCTGGGCGTCACTTAACAACCACCTGATTCGTAATGATGAGGGGGACATTCTCTATATTGAAGGGACTGTGAGGGATATTTCTGCACAAAGAGCGGCTCAGGAAGCACTTCAACAGCTCCATGTCTACCTGCAGAATATTATTGATTCAATGCCCTCAGTGTTGATCTGTGTTGATATTAATCTGAAAATAACTCTTTGGAATAAACGAGCTGAACAGGAAAGTGTTCTTACGGCGGAACAAGTCCATGGGCTTTCCATGACTGATGTCTGTCACCTGTTCGAACCAACGACATACATTTCAAAGCTATCGGAGACAATTCGTACCAGAAAACCGACCCGGTTATTGAAAGTTGAGAGCACCAAAAAGGCAAAAGATGGGAATAACCGCTATTTTGATATTCTTATTTATCCACTTTCGCTGACTAAGGCAAGTGGAGCAGTCATTCATATGGACGATGTTACGGAGCGGCTGCAGTTGGAAGAGATGATGGTTCGTTCAGAAAAAATGCAATCCATCGGTGGGTTAGCCGCCGGATTAGCCCATGAAATTAACAATCCTCTGGCGGTCATTCTACAGAATGTGCAGGTTTTGAGTCGGCGTTTGTCTCCCGATTTAAATAAAAACCGGGAAATAGCTCAAGAGTTGGGAATCACGATTGAGACAATTGTCGAATATACCAGGCTCCGTGGTTGCGAAAAAATGATCCATTCGATCTCTGATGCTGGGCAACGCGCAGCAAAAATTGTTGAAAATATGCAGAGTTTCAGCCGTCGCGGAGGATCCAATTTTATACCCTGTGCGATCTCTGACCTGCTGGAGAAAACGATTGAACTGGCTGGAAGCGATCATGATATGCGGCACCATTTTGATTTTAGAAAAATTCGTATTGTTAGAGATTACCATTCAATTTCAAATGTGTGTTGTGACGCTAGTCAAATCCAACAGGTATTTCTTAGCTTGTTGAAAAATGCTGCTCAAGCGTTAAGCAACAACATCGATGACCCACAGGTCACTCTGAGGCTTTTACCTTCTGGTGAAGATCATGTCCGGGTGCAGATTGAAGATAATGGGCCGGGGATGAAAGAGGAGCTTGTCGCTAAAATATTCGACCCTTTCTATACAACTCAGGAGGTTGGTCAAGGAACCGGGCTGGGATTGTCAGTGGCCTATTTTATTGCAACCCAGAATCATAAGGGAAGCTTGAGTGTGGTTTCTAAGGTGGGAGCGGGGAGCTGTTTTGATTTGGTGCTTCCGCTAAGTCATGAAGAAGAGTCATTTGTCTTTTGATGGCAACGCCATCGTTTTTATTCTGAATAGTTTCGATTTTGTTGGGAGGCTCAGGTGGCCGTTATCAGCTGGAAGGAAATTTATGAGACCGGTATCGTCACCCTGGATAATGAACATCGTGGCTTGATTCAGGAGATCAATCGTTTATATGAAGCGGTTCGGGACAAGCGTGGCGAGGAAATTCTGGGGGAGGTACTGACCGCGTTGGTGGCCTACACGGTTGATCATTTCCAGCATGAAGAAAAATTGATGGCGGAATATCATTACCCCGGACTTGAGGAACATCAGAAAATTCATCAGGAACTGATTGCGACTGTTGAGGAATTAAAACAACGAGCAACCTCTGGAACTGAGGAGTTGGCAACGGAATTATTGACATTTCTTCGAACGTGGGTGCTGGAGCATATCCTGAAAGTAGACAAAGAATATGGGGCTTTTCTGGAATCTCGAGGCGGGCGTTTCATCGAATAGAATCAGCCTGTATCATTGACATTTTTTTCTGAAACAAAAAGACTGTTCGCCACCGGACAGTCTTTTTGTTTGATATCCCTTGCAGATCATGAGTTAATTTGGGAATAATATGAAAATTCTGTGTGGGCTCTGAAAGGAAAGCAAAGATGAATAAATTGATAAGGATTTCGGTCAAAGAGTTATTGCAGTTACAACAGCCGGAAGAGGCTGTTTGCATCAAAGGTTGGGTGCGGTCCATCCGTCGGGGTAAGGGAGTGGCTTTCATTACTTTGAATGATGGTAGTTGCTTTGCCTCTTTACAGGTTGTTTTAAGCCCGGATCTGGATAATTATGAGGCGGTATCCAAGGTTGGAACCGGTTCCAGCTTGGTTGTTGTCGGGCAGCTGGTTGAATCACCTGCTGCGGGTCAGGCTTGGGAGGTGCAGGCACAGTCGATTGAAATCGTCGGGACTGCGGATGAAGATTACCCGCTGCAGAAAAAACGCCATAGCCTCGAATATCTGCGTTCAATTGCTCATTTGCGCCCACGTTCCAATACTTTTGGTGCAGTGTTTCGGATGCGCAGTGCCCTCGCCTTTGCAACCCATCAATTTTTTCAACAGCGCGGCTTTCTCTATGTTCAGACCCCGATTATTACCGCTAATGATTGTGAAGGTGCCGGGGAAATGTTCCGGGTCAGCACTCTGGATCCAACAAATCCTCCACAACAGGATGGCAATATCGATTGGACGCAAGATTTCTTTGGCAAACGCACTGGCCTGACAGTGAGTGGGCAATTGCAAGGGGAACTTTTTGCTACGGCATTTACCGATATTTATACTTTTGGACCCACCTTCCGGGCAGAAAATTCCAACACCAGCCGTCACGCTGCTGAATTCTGGATGATTGAACCTGAAATTGCTTTTGCCAATCTGCGCGATAATTGTCAGCTGGGTGAGGATTTTCTCCGCTATATGGTCATCTATGCTTTGGAAAATTGTCAGGAGGATCTTGATTTCTTCAACCAACGAGTCGAAAAAGGTTTGCTCGATAAACTGGAGGCTTTAGCAAAAGCTGAGTTCCGGACGATCAGCTATACCGAAGCGGTTGAACAGCTGCAAAAATCGGGGCAGACGTTTGAGTTTCCAGTCGAGTGGGGGCATGATCTGCAATCGGAGCATGAACGCTATTTGACCGAAAAAATCTTCGGCGGACCGGTTTTCGTGACTGACTATCCGAAGCAGATCAAAGCCTTTTATATGCGCATGAATGACGATGAAAAAACCGTTGCTGCCATGGATCTGCTGGTGCCCCGAGTGGGTGAAATTATCGGCGGTAGCCAGCGTGAAGAACGTTTCGATGTATTGCAGTCACGGATGACGGATCAAGGAATTGCTGCAGATGATATGGATTGGTATCTTGATATCAGACGTTGGGGTAGCTGTCCACACGCTGGATTTGGTTTGGGTTTTGAGCGCTTATTAATGTATCTGACCGGGATGGAAAATATCCGCGATGTTATCCCTTTCCCACGGACTCCAGGGCATGCACAGTTCTGATTTGAAATCCCCCTCAATCCCCCTTTAACAAAGGGGGAGGTTTAATCGCCCCCCCTCTTTGGCAAAGAGGGGCTGGGGGAGATTGATGTTAAATAGGTAAACTGATTTGAAGGCATTACTTCACTACATTATCCTCCCCATTTTGCTGCTCATCTGCAGCAATATGACTGCCGTTGCAGAAGAACCGATCCTTCCTGATCTGCCGGTGCGAATCGGTGGTGACTATAATTATCCCCCCTATGAATATCTGGATCAGGACGGTTTGCCGACTGGCTACAACATTGAGCTGAGTCAGGCCGTTGCTCGGGTGATGGGGATGGAGATCAATATTCAACTTGGCTCCTGGGGAGAAATGCGCCAGGCTCTGGAGCAGGGAGATGTTGATATCCTGATGGGAATGGCTCATACAGAAGAGCGCTTGGACGAAGTTGAATTTTCTATTCCCCATGCAAAAGTACATCAATCCATCTGGATTCGTGACAACAATGAAGATATCCGCACGGTCAATGATCTGGTTGGCAAAGAGGTGATTGTGATGAAGGGGAGCGTGATGCATGATTTCATGCTCGAAAACGAGATTGCCGCTGATCTTTTTATGGTACAAACCCTGGCTGATGCTCTGAACCTGTTGGCCTCAGGGCATCATGATTGTGCTTTGGTTGCAAAGCTTCCCGGAGAGTATCTGCTGAGTGATCCACGGTTGGACAATATCCATCCCATTGCTCGTCCACTGGTTGCACAGAATTACGGGTTTGCGGTCAAAAAAGGGAATCTGGAACTGCTGGGGCGGTTCAATGAAGGGTTGTCGCTATTAAAAAAATCTGGAGAATACCGACAGATTCGCGAGAGATGGTTGGGGGTTCTCCAACCAGAACCAATCGCTTGGACAAATTATATTTATATTGGAGCGCTGGTTATCGGCCCTTTATTGTTGGTGTTGATCGCTTTTGCCCTCTGGTCGAGAACCTTGCGCCGACAGGTTGCCTTAAGAACGGAAGAGCTGGAACGCGAGATTGCTGAAAGGATGCGCTCTGCAGAAGAGTTGCAAATTCGTCAGAAACAATTGTTGCACGCTGATAAAATGACCTCTTTGGGGGTTCTGGTCGCTGGAGTCGCTCACGAAATTAATAATCCTAACGGGTTGATTCAGCTCAGTCTGCCACAGTTAAGCAAGGCGTATCAGAGTATCGAGCCGATCCTTGATGATAAATATCAGAAACAGGGTGATTTTAAACTTGGCTGGTTCGAGTATTCGCGGATGCGCGATGAAATTCCGAAGATGTTAGCGGAAATGCTGGAAAGTTCTAATCGTATCAAGCGAATTGTTGAGGATTTGAAAGACTTCGCCCGGCGTAATGATTCTGGTCTGGACGACATGGTTGATTTGAATGAAGTCATCCGTTCTGCTCTGCGCCTGGTTGATAATGCTCTGCGTAAGTCAACCCGACACTTCCGAGTTGATTATTGCCCTGAACTGCCCTGTTTTCGTGGTAATGGTCATCGGATCGAACAGGTTGTCGTTAACCTGATTTTGAATGCTTGTCAGGCTTTAACTTCTGTGGAGCAGACGATTGAATTGTGCACTTATCGGCTAAAAGATGAAGAGATGGTGGTTCTGGAAGTCAATGATGAGGGGTGTGGTTTGAACGAAGAGACCTTGCAACGAATTACCGATCCATTTTTTACGACCAAACGAGAAACTGGTGGAACGGGTCTTGGCCTTTCGGTTTCTGATGGTATTGTTAAGGATCATCACGGACGGTTGGAGTTTTCAGGAGAGACTGGCAAAGGGATGGTGGTACGATTGCTGTTGCCAATCTATGTGGACAAGGAACGGGAATAATGGAAAAAAAACTATATCCTTCATTTGGGGTATTGCTGGTCGATGATGAACTCGCCTGGTTGCGGAGTTTGAGTCTAACCCTTGAAGGTCCTGGTGGAATGACTCATCTGTTGCAATGTCAGGATAGCCGTGAGGTGATGCCGATATTGGAGCAGAATGATGTTGGTCTGATCCTGTTAGATTTGACTATGCCGCACATCTCTGGAGAACAATTGCTGGAGCAGATTGTTACCGAATATCCGCAGATCCGGGTCATTATCCTCAGTGGAATGAACCAGTTGGAAACGGCGGTCAATTGTATGCGTTCGGGTGCTTTTGACTATTTTGTCAAGACTGTTGATGAAGAGCGTCTGGTCGATGGAGTGCGGCGTGCTATTCGGATGGTTGAGCTGGAATCTGAAAATCGCGCGATTCGAACCCGTTTTTTTCATGGTCAGATTGATGCCCCCGAAGTATTTGCTCCTATTGTCACCAATAATCCAGCTATGCGAGCCAGATTTCAATATTTGGAAGCTGTCGCTCCGAGTAGTCAGCCTATCCTGATTACTGGCGAAAGTGGAGTTGGCAAAGAGTTGGTTGCTCAATCAATACACACTCTCAGTGGTAACAGTGGGTCGCTGGTTTCGGTCAATGTTGCCGGGCTGGATGATAATATGTTTGCAGATACTTTGTTTGGGCATGTGCGCGGGGCTTTTACTGGCGCGGAAAATGTCCGCAAGGGGATGATTGAAAAGGCTGCAGAGGGAACCCTGTTTCTTGATGAGATTGGGGATCTAAATGTAGCCTCTCAGGTTAAACTATTGAGATTATTGCAAAATGGTGAATATTATCCATTAGGTAGCGATCAACCAAAGCAGATGAGTGCGCGGGTGGTTGTTGCGACTCATGCTGATCTGGATGCCAAAATGGCAGCAGGAGAGTTCCGTCGTGACCTCTATTATCGGCTCTATTCACATCATGTCAATCTTCCCCCTTTGCGGGAGCGTAAAGATGATCTGCCATTGTTGCTGGAATATTTTCTAGATGAGGCTGCAAATAAACTGGGGAAAAAGAAGCCGACTCCACCTAAAGAATTGGCCGTTCTATTGTCAACATACAGTTTCCCCGGCAATGTTCGTGAACTCGAAGCGATGGTCTACGATGCGGTGAGCTTGCATAATGGAAAAGTCCTGTCGATGCAAAGCTTTCTTACGCGGATTGGTGCTCAAGCTGATTATCCCCCGGCTGGGCAGTCCTCTCTCACAGAAAACCCCTTTACCCAGTTGGAAAATTTGCCGACCCTGCAGCAAGCAGGGAAAATGCTGGTTGATGAAGCGATGCAGCGTTCTACTGGCAATCAGAGTATTGCAGCCCGCTTGTTGGGAATTTCCCAGCCCGCATTAAGTAAACGGTTAAGGTAGTCGGCTTGCTGAACCCCTATGAACTTAGTTATGATTGCTCTTCCGGTTATATTTTTTAACCTTTTGATATTTCAGGTGGAATTGTGTTTTTGTAGGTTTTCCATCTCGCCTGGTTATGGTGGTTCATGTCCGAAGTTCATTCTCTAGTCTGTAGAACAGTATTATAAATCAATGACTTATCATCATTTATAGTTTTATCTGAATGGTGGTATCTTCCTTGCTAGTCCTCATGGGTGCACAAAGCTTTTAATGAGCTTTATAATTGTCCGCATCGGGTGGGCAGAAAATTATTCTTTCTTGAGGAGGAGTACCAATGAAAAAAATGTTTATGTACCTGTTGGCTTTTGCTGTTGCTGCCAGTTTTGTTCCGGTCAGTCAGGTTGAAGCAGCCGACAATCAGTTTGTTACCATCGGAACCGGTGGGGTAACCGGTGTTTACTATCCGACTGGTGGTGCAATCTGCCGTTTGGTTAACAAAACCAGAAAAGAGCATGGGATCCGTTGCTCGGTCGAAAGTACCGGCGGTTCCGTTTATAACCTGAATACCATCGCTGCCGGCGAGTTGGATATGGGTGTTGCCCAGTCTGACTGGCAGTATCATGCTTACCACGGCACCAGCAAATTTAAGGATCAAGGCGCAAATAAAAAACTGCGTGCGGTCTTCTCAGTTCACCCTGAGCCCTTCACCGTTGTTGCCCGTAAAGATTCCGGCATCAAAAATTTCCAGGATCTCAAAGGTAAGCGCGTTAATATCGGTAACCCAGGTTCCGGTCAGCGCGGCACCATGGAGCTGGTTATGCAAGCCTTTGGTTGGACCAATGACGATTTCAAACTCGCTTCCGAGCTGAAATCTGCCGAGCAGTCAAAAGCCCTGTGTGACAACAAAGTTGATGCCATGGTCTTCACCGTGGGTCATCCCAGTGGTTCGATCAAGGAAGCTTCTACCTCATGTGATTCGGTTCTGGTTAATGTGACCGGTCCAGAAGTTGACAAGCTGGTTTCTGCTAACGATTACTACCGTGTTGCTACCATCCCTGGCGGCATGTATCGTGGTACCCCTGAGGACACCAAGACCTTTGGTGTTGGCGCAACCTTCGTCTCTTCAACTGACGTGTCTGAGGATGTTATCTACAATGTTGTCAAGGCGGTTTTTGAGAACTTTGAATCCTTCAAGAAACTTCATCCTGCCTTTGGTGTGCTGAAAAAAGAGGAAATGATCAAAGATGGTCTCTCGGCTCCTCTCCATGCCGGTGCTGCAAAGTACTATAAGGAAGCGGGCTTGATGTAAATTAAACCCGAATTTGAGGAAAAAGTGCACCGCATTTTGCGGTGCACTTTTTTTCTGCGGGTAACATTCAGATGTTGATCACCAGATGAAGGGTTCAGTGTTATGACCACAGCTAAAGAAGAGAGCAAAACGGTTGTTGAAGATCCCAATGCGATGGTTGAATCGGAGTCGGGGGCTCGGAATCCCACCGGGTTGATACAGAAAAAAATGTTGTTCTATGTCCCCCTGGCATGGACAGTCTTTCAGCTCTGGTATGCATCGCCTCTGCCCTTTATTTTCAATTTCTTTGTCCTCAATGCGTCAGAAGCGCGGGCAATCCACCTTGCTTTTGCCGTTTTTCTTGCGTTCACCGCTTTTCCGACCCTGAAAAAATCCCCCCGGCACCATATCCCGATCCAGGATATTGTGGTTGGTTTGACCGGCGCCTTCTGTGCCGGTTATCTCTATATTTTTTATGCACAATTAGCGGATCGTCCCGGTTTGCCGACCCAGCTGGACTTGATCGTCTCGGTTATCGGTCTGATCCTGTTGCTTGAAGCAACCCGGCGGGCTCTGGGACCACCATTGATGGTTGTCGCCACGGTATTTATTACCTACACCTTTGGCGGGCAGTATATGCCGGAGGTCATTGCCCATAAAGGGGCAAGTCTGGCAAAAGGGATGTCCCATTACTGGCTGGGAACTGAAGGGGTGTTCGGTGTTGCTCTGGGTGTTTCGACCGGTATGGTTTTCATGTTTGTGTTGTTTGGCGCCATGCTCGAGGCTGCTGGTGCCGGTAACTACTTCATCCGTACCGCTTTTGCCGCTCTTGGTCACCTCAAGGGAGGACCGGCAAAAGCGGCCGTTGTCTCCTCCGGGTTGACCGGACTGGTTTCAGGTTCGTCGATTGCCAACGTTGTTACAACCGGCACCTTTACCATTCCCCTGATGAAAAAGGTTGGCTTCAAGGCTGAAAAAGCTGGTGCAATTGAGGTTGCCTGTTCCACCAATGGACAGTTGATGCCACCGGTTATGGGGGCTGCTGCTTTCCTGATGGTTGAATATGTCGGCATCACCTATATCGAGGTTATCAAGCACGCTTTTCTCCCTGCCGTCGTCTCCTATGTTGCCCTTGTCTACATTGTCCACCTTGAAGCGTGTAAGCTGGGTCTTGAAGGGATGAAAAAGACGATCACCAAGACAGCGACACAGCGCCTTATCTCTGCTATTTTTGGTTTTCTGTTCATGATCATTCTTGCCGGGGTGACCTATTATGGGCTGGGATGGATCAAGGTGGTTGCTGGAGGAGCAACAATCTATGTGGTTTCGGTGGTACTGGCGGCCGCCTACGTGTTCCTTCTCTGGTATGCCTGCAAGGTGCCGGAACTGGATCAGAGTACTGAAATCAAGGAATTGCCCCATCTGGGGAGAACTGCCCAGGCGGGTTACTACTTTTTATTGCCGGTTGTTGTGCTGATGTGGTGTTTGACCGTTGAGAGATTGTCGCCATCCCTGTCGGCCTTCTGGGCAACGGTTCTGATGATCTGTATTCTGCTGACTCAGCGGCCAATCAAGGGCATCTTCCGCAAACTGCAAGGGGACAAAGAGTTTGCATTTAAGGCCGGTTTTGTCGATCTGATTAACGGCAGTGTTGCCGGTGCGCGGAATATGATCGGCATCGGTGTAGCGACTGCAGCTGCCGGTATTGTTGTCGGTACTGTGACCCTGACCGGTATCGGTCTGGTTATGACCGAGTTTGTCGAATTTATCTCCGGTGGTAACCTGATGCTGATTCTGCTGTTCACCGCTATTATCAGCCTGATCCTTGGTATGGGTCTGCCGACCACCGCCAACTATATTGTTGTCTCTACCCTGATGGCACCGGTTATCGTCAATCTGGCGTCGCAGAACGGTTTGATTGTTCCGCTGATTGCAGCTCACCTGTTTGTCTTCTATTTTGGCATCCTCGCCGATGATACCCCGCCAGTGGGACTGGCAGCTTTTGCCGCCGCAGGTATATCGGGGGGCGATCCGATCAAGACTGGTATCCAGGGGTTTATCTACGATATCAGAACGGCAGTCCTTCCCTTCATGTTTATTTTCAATACCAAGCTGCTGATGATCGGTATTGATCACTGGTATGAACTGATTGTCGTTATTGTCTCGGCGGTTTTGGCGATGCTCGCTTTTGCTGCCGGAACCCAAGGATACTTTTTGGTCAGGTGTCGCATCTGGGAGACTGCCGTGTTGTTGCTTGTGGCTCTGTTGCTGTTCCGTCCGGGAATTGTCTGGGATAAAATTTTTCCGCCATTGCTCGAAAAATCCCCGGTTGATATTGAGTCTGTTGTCGGTGAAATGGATCCTGGCTCAGCTTTACGCATGGAACTTCAGGGGGAAAACTTTAGAACCGGCAAGGTCTTTACCAAAACCATCATGCTGAGCGTTGGTGATGAAGCGACCGGTGCTGAGCGCCTTAATGGAATCGGAATTGAGGTTCGTAATGAGGAGGGGAAAATCCTGATCGACAATGTGGTTTTTTCCAGTGAAGCGGAGAAGATGGGGGTCGATTTTGACCAGCAGATACTGAATCTGCAGATGCCTAACAAACGGCTGCCGCAGGAGCTGGTCTATGTTCCCGCTGTTGGTCTGTATGTGCTGATCTGGCTGATTCAGAACCGGCGTAAAAAGAGACAATTGTCTGCGGCTTCTACCGCATAGGCAGAAAAATAACTGCGTAATTCCACTTTCACCCTTTTGCTATCGAACCTGACGGTGAAGGTGAGGACAGTTAAAAAGTTGGTAAAAAAGGAGACCGCTATGGATATGCAAATCAATAAAATTCTGGTTGCTAAAGACTTGAGCAAGCAATCTTCCAGGGTTATCCGTTATGCACTGGAACTGGGCTGTAAGTTTCATGCGCAGGTTCATGTGCTGCATGTTATGCCGACGGTTGATGCTTCAGTTCTGAATATGGTTGCCCTGACAATGGGGCCGGATAATCTGGCGAAGTTTAACGCTACAAATGAGGCAGAACTGACGGAGAAGACGCGTCAACAGCTAGATGAAATTATCAAAAATGAAACTGAACTGATGGAAGAGGATAATATCAATCCTCCCGAAATTGAGGTGCATCACGGTGATCCGGCTCCGATGGTTCTGGATGTTGCAGATCGTCTGGATGTCGATATGATTATTCTTGGCAGTCACAGTAAAGGAAAATTACATTATGCTTTTCTTGGGAGTGTTGCGGAAAAGATTCTCCGTAAAACCCATCGTGCTGTCACTATTGTTCCACCTCAAGTCGGTCAGTAGTTTTCTAGCGATACATTGTAATGGATTATCCCCCCACTGGCAAATAATGTCAGTGGGTTTTTTTTAGGTTATTTTTTTGATTGACAGATGACATAGAAAAGGTAGAATGCCGACTGATTTGGTAAGGTATTAACAATAATCTATAGAGGAGCTATAAAATGAATGATTATCAAGAACGTGAAGCAGCAGTGTTATTCAAGGGGAATCCGGCAACTTTACTGGGTTCTGAGGTTAAGGTCGGAGATACGGCTCCAGATTTTCGTGTTGTTGATAATGGCCTGCAGCCGGTGACTTTAGCAACTGCAGCTGGCAAGATTCGGCTGATCGCAGTTGTTCCTTCTCTGGACACCCCGGTGTGTGACACAATGACCCGTCAGTTTAATCAGGATGTTGCCAATCTTCCCGATTCTGTTGTTGTCTATACTATCAGTGTTGACCTTCCCTTTGCCCAGAAACGCTGGTGTGGCAATGCCGGGATTGACAAGGTTCAGACTCTTTCCGATTATCAGGATCGTTCTTTCGGCTTAAATTATGGATTGCTGCTGAAAGAGTTGAAATTGCTGGCGCGGGCCGTTTATGTGGTCGATGAGAATGACAAGGTGGTTTATGTTGAACTGGTGCCGGAAGTCACCGCAGAACCAGATTATACCGCAGCATTAGAGGCAGTAAAAAAACTACTTTAATTTTCACAAAAACCTCAGCAAAACCGGGACTGTCCCCGCATGGGGGCTGTCCCAGACTTTTGCGGTGCGAACCACAGCAGTTCTTCGTGGATCGTAAACAGCCCCTGAAAGCCATCACTTCCAGGGGCTGTTTTTGTGAGTTTGATATGAAAAATCCCCCTTTCTCAAAGGGGGAGATTTGAAATGGTTTGGTGCCAACAGAAAATCTCGCCTAATATGGTCGACGAGCATCTGTCGATATTTTTCTTTCACCTGACGCTCTCTCAACTGGATAACGTATCTTTTCTACCAGATTCTGAATCTCCAGCGGTGGATCGGGCGTTACTTTGGACACAATATACATCAGTGCAAAGTTGATGAGCATACCGACTGTGCCGATTCCTTCGGGAGAGATTCCGAACCACCAATTCTCGGGTCTGTTGGCTCCCGGATTGATAAACTTGAAATAGACAATATAGGCAGTGGTAAAACTGATACCGGCAATCATTCCGGTCATCGCTCCATAAACGTTAGTTTTTTTGGTGAAAATACCCATAATGATAGCGGGGAAGAAAGAAGCTGCTGCCAAGCCAAAGGCAAAGGCAACAACCTGAGCGACAAAACCGGGTGGGAAAATCCCGAACAGACCGGCAATGACGACCGCCCCAGCTGCCCCACAACGAGCCCACAACAGTTCCCCTTTTTCCGACATGCTTGGCATCAGCACACCCTTCATCAGGTCATGTGAGATGGACGCAGAGATAACCAACAATAGTCCCGCTGCTGTTGAGAGTGCAGCCGCTAATCCTCCGGCAGCGACCAGAGCAATAATCCAGTTTGGCAGTCGAGCAATCTCAGGATTCGCCAGAACCATAATATCGCGATCTACATAGAGTTCATTTGGACTGCTGGTGATAATATTGGACACCATTGCCTGACCAAGTTTTCCGGTTCTCCCGGTATATTTTGGTTTTCCAGCCATCGCTTTTCCGGGGCCATACTGCATGACCCCATCCCCGTTTTTATCGACCCAGGCAATCAGTCCGGTTGCTTCCCAGTTTTTGAACCATTGCGGGGCATGGACGTAGCTGACGTTGTGAACTGTTTTGATGAAATTGGTTCGGGCAAAGGCGGCAACAGCCGGGGCAGCAGTATAAAGGAGAACGATGAAAAATAGTGCCCATCCTGCTGAAGCACGAGCATCTCTGATTCTGGGGACAGTAAAGAAACGGATGATAACGTGTGGTAATCCGGCAGTACCAACCATCAGGGCAACGACAATAAAAAAGAGATCAATTTTAGGCCTGACCCCGGAGGTATATTCACTGAAACCGAGGTCTTTATGGATACCATTCAGGACATCAAGCAGGTATTTTCCCTGAGTCGAAGCGTCCTGAAGAATCTCTGCCCCACCAGTGCTGATTGTGCTGCCAAAACCAAAAGCAGGAATCGGGTTGCTGGTCAACATGATGGAGATATAGATAGCAGGAATCATGTAGGCAATGATCAAGATGCAGTATTGGGCGACCTGGGTATAGGTAATCCCTTTCATTCCACCAAGGACGGCGTAGAAAAAAACGATACACATCCCGATAACCACACCGGTATTGATTGGAACATTGAGAAAGCGGGAAAAGACCACTCCAACACCACGCATTTGTCCGGCAACGTAGGTAAATGAGACAAAAATGGCACAGATCAGGGAGATAATTCGAGCACTTTGAGAGTAGTAGCGATCACCGATAAATTCTGGAACGGTGAACTTTCCGTATTTGCGCAAGTAGGGAGCAAGCAACATGGCAAGCAAAACGTAACCGCCAGTCCAGCCCATCAGATACATGGAGCCATCACGTCCCATGAACGAGATCAGCCCTGCCATGGAGATAAAAGAGGCGGCAGACATCCAGTCTGCACCGGTTGCCATGCCGTTTAGAACTGGGTGAATAGTCCGTTCTGCGGTGTAAAAAGCCCCTGTTGAAGCAGCACGGGAACGAATTGCAACAATGATATAGATTCCGAAAGTGACGCCGACAAGTATCCAGGTCCAGGTTGTAATACTCATGGTTGGATTTCCCCTGCTGTCACCACGGAACTCTTTAAAATAGTGTCAATCTTCAAAAACATCATATTTACGATCAAGTCTATTCATCAATTGGACATAGATAATAATTAGCAGGCAGAAGATAACTTCCGCCCCTTGATTGGCAAACCAATAGCCCAAGGGAAAGCCGAAAAATTTTACCTTATCGAGTTGGTCAACGAAAACAATTCCAAACAGATAGGAAACGGTAAACCAGATTGAAAGCAGAATGGCGATATACTTGACATTCTGCTTCCAGTAAACTTGTAATTCCTCTTTTCTCGTCATAGAAAGTTCACCTGGGAGCTGTTTCTGTTCATAACAGTGTTTTAATTGCCATTCCTATCTTAATCGAAACAGTATTTTTCGCAATCAATTAATTCATCGGATTACCCCGAATGGCACTAGTTTAAGCAGTTTTGCAATAAACTTGGGACTGTCCCCAGGTCCATCGGGGGCTGTCCCGAAAGTTTACGAGCCATGAAACTGTGGTGGTTTACACCGCAAATACCTGGGACAGCCCCCATGCGGGGACAGTCCCGGTTTTGCTGCCATCTACCCTTAAACTGTCCCCAGGTCCATCGGGGGCTGTCCCGAAAGTTTACGAGCCATGAAACTGTGGTGGTTTA
Source organism: Thermodesulfobacteriota bacterium (assembly GCA_034717915.1). Lineage (GTDB taxonomy): Bacteria > Desulfobacterota > Desulfuromonadia > Desulfuromonadales > Geopsychrobacteraceae > Desulfuromusa. Next base: position 12,728 of record JAYEME010000108.1, on the reverse strand, counting down.
CAGCGCAAACAGCTGGGACAGCCCCCCCGTGCGGGGACAGTCCCGGATTTGCTCAGAGGTGGATGCCGATCGAAATTGTATTAGCCAACAATTTTTGAAAAATGCCTCTTGGTTGAATCCTGAAGCTTGCTGGCAACCCGAAAGGCTTCTTTGAGAAGATCCTGTTCCATTTTGGTTAAGGCATAAGGATCCAGATAATGGGATGGGAATTTACCCTGGTCGATCAATGAGATCTCATTGCGCAAGCGCAAGAAAGTAAATGCTTCGAATGCCGCTTTGATATGTTCAGCAGTCTCAGGATTGAATACTTTCAGTTTGACCAGTTGATCAAGTCGTTCTGTGGTTGTCGTCGCTTCCACTTGCTGCTCCAGCAGGAACATTCTGACGCAATCAACAATGAAGATACTCCCTGCCTGCTTGATGGATAGCTGCCCCTTGTGTTTCTTCTCCCTTTCCAGGGAGAAACGACCAATTAAACTTAGCGGCACCTTGTGCTTAAAGTCGAGTTCCATCATATGATAGAGAAAAATCGGATGAGTTTTAATTTCGTGATGGACGATTTCCCTCAGATCTTGACACAATGAAGCTTCACCAGCTATGGGCATAAAGTCCAAAAAAATTGAGGAATAACGGACTTTTTGGGCTTCCGGAACCCTGATCCAGTCTGATACCCGCTCTTGCCACTCCCCTAAACGGCCACGCCAGAGGGGATTGTTAACCATGACATTCCCTTTGCACCGGGGATATCCGATTCGGGCAAGTGCTGCGACAAGTTTTTCGGCAAAGGGGATAAAGAAGGCATCAACTTCTGCAATTTTGTCATCCGGGAAATTTTCGTAAATAAAACCGTTATCCTGATCCGGGCCAAGCAACATTTCTTTGCGCCCACCGCTGCCCATGATAATGAAACAGACCTTGATATCCGGCTGTTTCTTGCCCTGACGTTGCATTTCATCCAGAACAATTTCATAACAACGCTGGATAATCCGGTGATGGATATAGGAAATAATCTCCATAGTTTCAATATGTGAGCGGCTTTCACCCAGTAGCGCTCGAGCAACCTTGACAATCTCTTCACGGGCAAAAATGAGATCTTCAACGGTACGAGCTTTGTTGACATTGCCGATTAACAACATCGATTTTTGACTACGGTATTTCATTAAGTCCTGAAGCGAAACAATTCCAACAATTTCACCCTGATCGAGGATTGGCAGGTGTTTTATCTTATGCCCCATCATGAAGGTGGTCGCTTCATACATAAAAGTATCTGGAGCCATGGTATAGGGATGATGACTCATGACTTCACCAGCATTTGCTGTGTGAAAATCTACCGTTTCTCTGGCGAGAACTTTTGCGACTAAATCCTTTTCAGTAACGATACCGAGAAGCTGGTTTTTTTTATCACAAACCAATATGGCACTAATACTCTGTTGAATCATTTTACGGGAAATCTCCTGGATTGATGTCTCAGGAGTGCAGGTTATCACCGGGGTTGACATGATTTCTGAAAGCCGCTTTTTAAACGGATAGGCTTCCATTTGTGTCAGTGCATTCTGGGCGTGTTCACTGACCATATCTGAATAAAGGCTACGGACGCGGGAATAAATTGCCTGATTGAAAAAATCAGTAATGTGTGGGTAATTCGTGGCTATTCTAGTCAGAATTGGTTCCGGGATCTGATAGCATTCGGTCTCTTTGACTGTCCGTGCCCCAGCTGAATATCCTTGGCTGGTGAAGACGGGCGTTCCTCCAAAAAAAGCCCCCGCTTTACGATAATCGACAATCATCTCTACCTCACCAGGAGGTTGAACAACAATTTCTACCAGCCCGGATTTAATCACATAGAGGTATCCCGTTGGCTGATCGTGCTGATTAAAGATGAGTGTTTGTGCTGGAAATTTCTTGATTTGTGCCGATTGGTTAAGCTCAGTAAAAATTTCTTCTGGTAGCTGGTTAAACGGTTCTGTTTCGCGTAAAGTTTTGATCAGACCCATATTGATATTCCTATCTCACTATTTAAGATCTCTACAGAATAAAAAAGGCCTCCACTTGGAAGCCTCACGTAAATTCAGGGAAGAATATCACAGTTATGGTGAAAAAAGGAAGGGGGTGCTTTTCTGCAAGATCATCAATCTGTGGCGGTGTCTTTCTTTTTCCCGAATTGAATTGGATGAGCCTGGAAGCGGATAATGAGGTCGGCAATAATTTTTCCCCAGATGGTCATTCCTGCTATAGCACTCCAGGTTTCATAGCTCTGGAAGGGGCCGAGAAGAATACCAGTGAAAATCCAGAACGGGACACCGATAATAATCCAAACAACAATGCCGCCACAAACAAGATTGAGCAGACCGACAAAAGGAGCCCATTTTTTTGGATTTTTTGGTGGTAAGCCCCGTTTAGTGGCAACTTCAGCGTAGTTTTTTTTGACAAGAATTCGCCAGGTGCGCCGCAGCCAGAAAAAAGCCATCGGAAACAGAGCCAGAAACAAAACCCAGGTCAGTATAACTCCAATATCAAAAACCATCTAAAGCTCCTCAGTCAATTATTTGTAACTCTGCAGCAAAATCGGGACTGTCCCCGCATGGGGGCTGTCGCGATTTTGCGGGATAAACCACCACAGTTCTTCGTGGATCACAAACTTCCGGGACAGCCCCCGATGGAACTGGAGGCAGTCCCAAGTTTGCTGCAACAATGCTTAAACTGGTGATGGCTCGTAAACTCTCCAGTAAAACCCTCTAAATTGAGTGACTCTTGTAACCGATGTCGTCGGGTCAATCAAGATTATTTTACAGTGGTGTCCGGTTAAGAATTTGCATAGACAAAAAAACTGAAATTTAATCCCGATTTTCGAATCTCCCCCAGCCCCTCTTTGCCAAAGAGGGGAGTTTTTGAGCCTCCCCCTTTAACAAAGGGGGATTGAGGGGGATTTTTATGTCAGATTCAAAACCTGCAACTTTCTAACCGGACACTACTGATTATTTTATACGTTGTAAAAAACAAATTTGATGCTTTCGCAAAAACTCATGGGATGGCTAAGTAATTTTTTTTGTGACGCCATCAAGTTGGTTAAAAAAGCCCCGCCAGAAGCTCTGGCGGGGCAAAATGATCAGGCATAATGCACCGATCGCATTAAACTCGTGATATCTTAATGAGCGCCATCTACAGCTTTGGAGCCACGTGGAATCCGTACATCTTCAACCATTTGTGCAATTTCTTCTGGTACCGGTGGAGTCATGTTCTTGACTGCAAAGGCAACGCCGAAGTTAACAAGCGCACCGATGGCACCGAAAGCGTTCGGGGAAATACCGAAGAAGAAGCTTGATTTTCCACCAAACAGACCCAGGAACTCAGTTCCCTTGATGAAGAAGATACCTTTGTGGGCGAAAACATAGAGCATGGTGATGCCGATACCTGCCAGCATGCCGGCAATAGCGCCCTGCTTGTTCATGGTTTTACTGAAGATACCCATCATCAGACATGGGAAGATTGAACTTGCAGCCAGACCAAAGGCGATAGCCACGGTACCAGCGGCGAATCCCGGAGGATTCAGACCCAGATAACCGGCGACTACGATGGAACATGCCATGGCGATCTTACCCGCCAGCAGTTCTTGACCCTCGGTCATATCTTTAAACCAGATCCCTTTGAACAGGTCATGAGAGATGGCAGAGGAAATTGCCAGGAGCAGACCAGCTGCAGTTGACAATGCAGCAGCCAGACCACCAGCAGCAACCAGAGCAATAACCCAGTTTGGCAGCAAGGCGATTTCTGGATTTGCCAGAACCATGATGTCTCGGTTAACGCTCAACTCGCTACCTTTCCAACCGGCAGCTGCAACTTTAGCCTGGAAATCTGCATCTTTGGATTTGGCGTTGTAGTACTGAATCCGGCCATCACCATTTAAGTCTTTAAACTTCAGCAAACCAGTAACTTCCCAACGCTTCATCCAGTCGGGACGAGTTTCATAAACAATACTGTTTTCAGCTGCGAACAAGTCGCCACCTGTTTCCATAACGCCTTTGTTAACCGTGGCATGCAGGTTCAAACGTGCCATGGCAGCAACAGCAGGAGCAGTGGTGTAGAGGAGGGCGATAAAGACAAGTGCCCAACCTGCGGAGTAACGGGCATCCTTAACCGTAGCAACGGTGAAGAAACGCATGATAACGTGTGGAAGACCGGCAGTACCGATCATCAGGGACACGGTATAAACAAACATGTTGAGCAAGCTACCTGGAACCTGAGTGGTGTACTTACCAAAACCGAGGCCGGTAACAACTTGATCCAGTTTAGCCAGCAGGGTCATGTCGGTGCCAACAAAACCGGAGCCAAGGCCAAGTTGTGGTATTGGGTTACCAGTCAGTTGCATGGAGATAAAAATTGCAGGAACGGTGTAGGCGAGGATCAGAACACAATACTGAGCAACCTGAGTGTAGGTGATCCCTTTCATGCCACCGAAAACCGCATACAGGAAAACAATTCCCATACCAATGTAAACACCCATTGCGTTGGAAACACCGAGGAAGCGGGAGAATGCAACCCCAACACCGGTCATCTGACCGATGATGTAGGTCAAGGATGCAGCCAGCAAGCAGAGAACGCCGACCAGAGCGGCACCATTGGAGTAGTAGCGGGCTTTCATGAAAGAGGGAACCGTAAACTTACCAAATTTCCGCAGGTAAGGTGCCAGCAGCATCGCCAACAGCACATAACCACCGGTCCAACCCATCAGAAACAGAGCACCACCATAACCCATATTGGCAATCAGGCCAGCCATGGAGATAAAGGAGGCTGCTGACATCCAGTCAGCACCAATCGCCATACCATTAACAACTGGACCGACATTACCACCGGCAGAATAAAATTCACTTGTACTTCCCGCGCGAGCCCATACTGCAATGCCAATATAGATGGCAAAGGTGAGTCCAACAACGAGATATGTCATAGTTTGTAAACCCATAATTAAATTTCCTCCCTAGTCTTCGTGAACGTCATATTTTTCATCAAGTTTTCCCATTCTATTGGCATAGTAGAAAATGAGAATGATGAAAGTATAGATTGAACCCTGCTGAGCAAACCAGAATCCCAGTGGATAACCACCCAGCGAAATGTTGTTCAGCGCACCGGCGAACATAATTCCGCAGCCGTAAGAAACTACGAACCAGATAATCAGCATGTTCCTGACTAAGGCTAACGTTTCCTTCCAATAAGCTGCACTACTATTGTCCATACTCATAAAAATTTCCTCCTCACAAAAAGATAGATGTTACCCCCTAAAATAAACCGTTTGAATCTGTGAGCTGATCTTCTGCTCAGGTCTTACTGTTTTTTTAGAAGCCTCCTTTCAAAAATTAGTCAATCCTGTTTATGTTTACGTTCCTGGATACAAAAATGTGTCGCGATAGAACTACCTGAACTATTTCAGGCTTTATCGTTGTGCATTGCTCAAGCCATGCTCCTGGGAGCGTAGGCGTTATACCCAAGCTGTGCTGAAATCATTTCGCCTGCTGCTTTGAGTGCCGGCAGCAGTTCTTTGTTAATCCTGGTTTCATCGGTACGGAAGCTCGGGGCGACCAGTGCCAGAGATCCAACCAGAACTTCCTCTGTCTTAAACAGCGGAATTGCCATGCAGGTACTTCCTTCACCAACACCATTGTAATCAATGCAATAGCGCCTTTTTTGGCAATAGGAGATATCCTCAGCAAGTTGGGGTTGGTTTGTCAATCGCTGTGATTCAATCCCACCGAATGCCAGGAAAATTTTTCCTGCGGCACAATCTTCAAGTGGAAAGCGTTGGCTGGTCAGTGACATGACCTTGACCTTTTGATCATTGTCTAACATCTCCAGAAAGAGCACTTCCTGCTTTCGCTGGACAGCCAGATAGACAGTTTCATTGCACAGGCGAACCAAGTGAGCCATCGCAGGACGAGCCTTGTGCAGCAGGGTCATTTTAGAGAGCAGTTTCTGACTGACCTCAAAGGCGGCTAACCCTAGCTGGTATTCTCCTGAGCGCTGGCCACGTTCCACATAACCATGATTTTCAAAAGTCGCCATTAACCTGAAAAGGCTGGCTTTTGTCATGTCCAACCGTTGACTCAGTTGGGCAAGGCTGCACTTATTCTCTTCATCTGCCAAAGCTTCGAGTAGCAGTAGAGCATTTTCAACTGACCTGATATTGTAGGAGTCTTTGTCTCTGCTGGGCATTATGTTTTGTGCCTTCCCGATTATATTAAATCAAACCGGAGATTCATTTTAGTAAATTCTAATCTACTGATAGCTTGTATCGTGGGGAACAATAATACTGCGTTCTATAGTTGTCAATACACTTTTTTGTTTTGCCCCTGAAACCACTTGGGGTAGTGATTGGAACATTTTCTAATGTTTACATGTAGCTACCTTGAAATACTGGCAAATAACCAAAATAGTAATCTAATGATGATGAATATAACGCTGTTTAAAAAAAAATATTTGTAAGATTTTGTTCTGGTGGTAAGAAATGCTCACGTGCATCAAACAGTGAACTGATTTTTATGAACTCAGCTGTTTCTATGCACTTTCAGTGCAGAGTGGTTCAGTTTTCAATCGATATCGGGTCGAATTCCCCGCTGCTTGCGGCGGGGTTGTTCAATTGAGGGCTCATAAAATGTGCTCATTTTTTCAGTCAGGTCTCTTTAATTAAGGAGCTGGTTTGCTTGACTTGATTTACTCTATAGTGTTAAAAATCCTCCTTTTTACAAAGGTTTATTATTCCTATGTACCTCCCTACCGAAAAAGAGTTCTGCCGGTTGGCTCAGCAGGGCAATTTAATACCTGTCTACCGTGAAATTCTTGCGGATATGGAAACCCCTGTTTCTGCTTTCCGTAAAATTGATGATGGGCAAAGCGCATTTCTACTCGAATCAATTGAAGGTGGAGAGAAGTGGGCTCGTTACTCTTTTCTTGGTAGCGGTCCAGCGAGGGTTTTTCGGTGCCGGGATCACTATTATGAAGTTTGCTATGCTGGCAAGTTGGAGGAATCGGGAGAGGTCGAAGATCCACTGAATAAATTACGTGACCTGATGTCTGCTTATCAGCCTGTTGAAGTGGAAGGTTTACCCCGTTTTTTCGGCGGAGCTGTGGGTTATCTCGGTTATGATATGGTTCGTTTTGTTGAAGATCTCCCTGATACGAACCTTCGTCAAATTGATGGTTGGGACGCCTGCTTCATGTTTACTGAGCGGTTGTTGATTTTTGATAATATGCGCCAGAAGGTGAAACTGGTCTGTAATGTTCATCTGCAGGAGAATGAGAATCCCTCTGTCGCGTATCAACGTGGCCAGCAGCAGGTTGATCAGATGCTGGTGCAACTGCGGCAACCATTGCAGCGTGAAGATGAAGAGCCGGGCGGTGATGGCCGTCAGGAGCTGGAAACAAATTTCAATAAAGAAGATTTTAAACAGGCAGTCGAACGCTGCAAAGAATATATTCGTGCCGGGGATATTTTTCAGGTGGTGATCTCCCAGCGTTTCTCGGGAAAATTGCAGAGTGACCCTTTTAATATTTACCGTGCGCTACGAACCATCAACCCCTCTCCCTACATGTTTTTCCTCCGCTTTGGTGAATCGATCATTGTTGGTGCTTCTCCCGAAGTTCTGGTGCGCAAAGAGGGGAATCAGGTCGATGTCCGGCCAATCGCCGGTACTGTACCCCGAGGTAAAACCGCCGCAGAAGATCTGGCTCTGGAACAGCAGTTATTGGCTGACCCGAAAGAGCGCGCCGAACATATTATGCTGGTCGATCTCGGACGGAATGATGTCGGGCGGGTTGCTATAGGTGGAACGGTTGAAGTGAGTGAGCTGATGGTGGTTGAGCGCTACTCCCACGTGATGCACATCGTTTCTAACGTCCGTGGGCAATTGCGTCCCGAGCTGGATTGTTTTGATGTCTTCCGGGCGGCATTTCCAGCTGGAACCCTGTCTGGATCACCAAAAATTCGGGCGATGGAGATCATTGACGAGCTGGAGCCGGTACGGCGTGAGGTTTACGGAGGAGCTGTGGGCTACTTTTCCTTCAGCGGCAATATGGATCTGGCGATTGCGATTCGAACCTTGCAAATTGAGAAAGATAAGTTTTATTTGCAGGCTGGCGCGGGGATTGTCGCCGATAGTGATCCTGAGATGGAATATCAGGAAACTTTAAATAAAGCCCGTGGTGTCAAACGTGCCATCGAAATGGCCAACCGCGGACTTATATGAAAGGTGCTTAGTTTCCCCAGCAAAACCGGGACTCTCCCTGTATGGGGGCTGTCCCGGGCTTTTTGTGACGCGAACCACTGTAGTTCTTCGTGGATCACAAACTTTCGGGACAGCCCCCGATGGGACTGGGGACAGTCCCAAGTTTGCTGCAATAATGTTTAAACTAGCACCATTTTAGACTAAGTATTGGACATATAAATTATGCTGTTAATGATCGATAACTATGACTCTTTTACCTATAATTTAGTTCAATACTTTCTTGAGCTAGGTGAAGAGGTTAAAGTTATCAGAAACGATAAATTGACTCTGGAGGATATTGAGAAGTTGGCACCGCAGCGACTGGTCATTTCCCCCGGTCCCTGTACGCCAAAAGAGGCGGGAATTTCAGTGGCAGCGATTCAACAGTTTGCCGGGAAGATTCCGCTTCTTGGTATTTGCCTTGGTCATCAGGCAATCACCGAAGCTTTTGGTGGCAAGGTGGTGCGAGCTGATCGTTTGATGCACGGGAAAACCAGCCCGATCCACCATGATGGCAGCAGTCTTTATCAGAATTTGTCCAACCCCTTTACTGCAACCCGTTACCATTCTTTGATTGCTGAGAGAGAGAGCTTTCCCGATTCTCTGAAAATCACTGCCTGGACTGAAGAGGGGGAAATCATGGGCTTGCAACATCAACAGTTGCCGGTTTGGGGAATGCAGTTTCATCCTGAGTCGATTCTGACCACCGAGGGGATGCAGCTGTTGCGGAACTATTTGAAATTGACGTAACGAATGTAGTGGCAGCCCCCTGTGGCTGCCCGAACTGCTGGGCACGCACGGGGGCGTACCCCTACAGAGGAAAATAAATGATTAAAGCAGCGATTGCCAAATTAGTTGAACGGCACGATTTGAACGAACTGGAAATGATCGATGCGATGAATCAGATCATGGGTGGCGAGGCAACTTCGGCACAGATTGGTGCCTTTATTACTGCGTTACGGATGAAAGGGGAAACGATCCCTGAAATTATTGGTGCGGCGCGGGTGATGCGGGCACGAGCCACCCCGATCCGGGTTGGTGATGTGGTTGATATCGATCGGGATGATATCAATGTTGATCGGGAGACCATTCTCGATACTTGCGGTACCGGTGGCAGCGGAACGAAGAGCTTTAATATCTCCACAACCGTCGCTATTGTGGTGGCTGCATGCGGTGCAAAAGTTGCCAAGCATGGTAATCGGAGTATCTCTTCCTCCTGTGGCAGTGCCGACGTTCTGGAAAAATTGGGAGTCAAACTCGATATTTCCCCTGAGCAGGTTGCCGAATCGATTGAAAAAACCGGTGTCGGTTTTTTGTTTGCTCCCGCTTTGCATGGCGCTATGAAATATGCCATCGATCCACGGCGGGAAATCGGGATCCGGACAATATTTAATATTCTTGGACCATTGACCAACCCGGCCGGAGCTGATCGGCAGGTCCTGGGGGTGTTCAGTGAAGATCTGGTTGAACCATTGGCGCAGGCTCTTCTCAGCCTCGGTTGCCGGCGTGGCTTTGTCGTCCACGGTTCGGACGGGATGGATGAGATTACCCTGACGGGAACCACCCTGGTGGCAGCAATTAGTGGCAACAATATTGAGATGCAGACCATTGCCCCGGAACAGTTTGGGTTCAAACGCTGCCGACTCCATGACCTTCAGGGCGGTGATGCCGAACAGAATGCAGAAATTGTTAAATCAGTTCTTTCCGGAGAATCCGGGGCAAAACTGGATATTGTTTTATTGAACGGTGCCTACGCTCTGGTTGCCGCTGGTTTGGCGACCGATGTTGATGCCGGAATTGAGCAGGCTCGTGACGCGGTTGAGAGCGGTCGTGCCAAAGCGACCCTGGAAGCATTGGTGCGGATAACTAACCAATAATGATGGCGTCGCAAAAAGTACGCCCCACGGCGTTGCAGCGATTTTTCAAGATCTCGACATACCACATGTATGCCTTCGTCCTTGAAAAACCACTACGCCTTGTGGGACGAAATTTTTGCCTAGCCATCTAATTTGTTTTTGCGAGACCACGAGACGATTAATTGATGATTCTTGATCAGATACTCCAGACGAAACAAACAGAGGTTGCTGCGGATCAGATCCGGCAATCGCTGACTGAACTAAAAAGTATCGTGGTGAATTCCGATCCAACCAGGGGATTTGCTGAGCGTCTACGTCAATCTGCAGCCTCTGGAACTGCTATCATTGCCGAAGTTAAAAAAGGATCTCCCTCAAAGGGAATTATCCGTGAAGATTTTGACCCGGTGGCGATTGCTCGCAGTTACGAGCGGGGTGGGGCGAGCTGTCTTTCGATATTGACCGATGAACACTATTTTTACGGTTCTCTCGAGTATCTCGGGCAGATTAGGGGGCAGGTGGATTTGCCTTTGTTGCGTAAGGATTTTATCATCGATCCCTATCAGGTTTTTCAGGCTCGGGTTGCCGGTGCTGATGCGGTTCTGCTGATCGCAGCTGCGCTGGAAGATGGTCAGCTGCTGGAGCTGGCAGAATTGGCAACTGAGCTGGAACTTGATACTCTGTTGGAAGTACATAACGGTGCAGAGCTGCAGCGGGCACTGCAATTACCGGTTGATTTGATCGGTATTAACAATCGGGATCTGCAAACTTTTGTCACCGATCTAAGTGTAACCGAACAGCTGGCAGGAAAAATTCCACGTCATCAATTAGCCGTTGCTGAGAGCGGAATTCATAGCCGGGCGGATATTGAGCGGTTGCAGCAGGCGGGTGCCGGAGCCTTTTTGATTGGTGAAAGTTTGATGCGGGAAACTGATATTGAGGGGAAATTAGCTTCTTTGCTGGGGAACGGATAACGTATATGGCGGAAATCCGGATCAAAATTTGTGGGATTACCAATCTGGAAGATGCTCTCTGTGCCGTTGGCTCAGGTGCCGATGCTCTCGGATTTGTTTTTTATGAAAAGAGTCCGCGCTATGTTCATCCAGAAATAGTTGCACAGATTGTTTCAGAGCTACCCCCGTTTGTGACAACGGTTGGTTTGTTTGTCGATGCTGCCCCTGACACAATTAAACAAACGATGCGAATGGCTGGTTTAGGGGTTGTTCAGCTTCACGGTGACGAATCACCGGAAGATTGTCACTTGAATCCATACTCGGTCATTAAGGCGGTGCGCGTTAAAGGTGCCGACTCTCTGGCCGGGATCGACAATTATCCTGTATCGGCATTGCTTCTGGATGCCTGGAACGAGCAGCAGTATGGTGGTACCGGTGAGAGTTTTGATTGGCAGTTGGCAAGAGAACTGACTGGTCATCGACCGATAATTTTAGCTGGTGGATTGACCCCGGGTAATGTTGCTCAAGCGGTACGGATGGTCAATCCTTATGCTGTCGATGTTTCCAGTGGTGTTGAAGAATCTCCTGGGCACAAAGACCGCAATAAAATACACAAGTTTATTCAGCAAGTGAGACAAATATGAACTATCAATATCCCGATGAACGTGGCCATTTTGGTCAATACGGTGGCCGTTATGTTGCTGAGACTCTCATGCCGGCACTCTTGGAGCTGGAACAGGCATATACAGAAGCCAGTCAGGATCCAGAATTCCAGCAGGAATTTGAGTATTATCTAAAACATTATGTCGGTCGTCCCAGTCCCCTCTATTTTGCTGAGCGGCTAACCAAGGAGTTAGGTGGGGCAAAAATCTATCTCAAACGGGAAGATTTGAATCATACCGGTGCCCATAAGGTCAACAACACCGTAGGTCAAATTTTACTGGCGCGGCGAATGGGAAAAAAGAAAGTGATTGCCGAGACGGGTGCAGGTCAACATGGTGTTGCTACTGCAACCGTTGCTGCCTTGTTTGGAATGGAATGTGAAGTTTTCATGGGCAAGGAGGATATCCGTCGTCAATCCCTGAATGTCTTTCGGATGAAATTGCTCGGTGCTAAAGTTCATGAAGTCACCAGCGGGACGGCAACCTTGAAAGATGCTATGAATGATGCCCTGCGTCATTGGGTGACCCATGTCCGTGATACTTTTTATGTGATTGGTACTGTTGCTGGTCCTCACCCTTACCCACTGTTGGTGCGGGATTTTCAGTCGGTTATCGGTATGGAAGCCAAACAGCAGCTACATGAAGCAGAAGGTCGTTTGCCCGATGTGGCAATTGCCTGTATCGGTGGCGGCTCCAATGCGATGGGGCTGTTTTACCCTTTTATCGAAGATTCTTCAGTCAAGCTTCTCGGTGTTGAAGCGGCCGGATTTGGTATAGAAACCGGCAAGCATGCTGCATCAATTTCTGCTGGTTCCCCCGGAGTTCTGCACGGGAATAAAACCTATCTGTTACAGGATGGTGATGGCCAAATCCAACATGCCCATTCTATTTCTGCGGGTCTTGACTATCCGGGAGTCGGTCCTGAACATGCCCATTTGCAAGATATTGAAAGAGCTGAATATGTATCGATTACTGACACCGAAGCACTGGAGGCTTTCCAGAAATTGACCC
>JAYEME010000107.1:0-3534 GCA_034717915.1 Thermodesulfobacteriota bacterium | reverse complement strand
ACCAGACGTTCAAGCCCGATGGCAAAACCAATCCCCGGCAACGCTGGACCACCGAGACTTTCAACCAGGCCATCGTAACGTCCGCCCGCAGCAACAGCATTCTGTGATCCAAGTTGATCGGTGATCAATTCAAAGGTGGTTCGCACATAGTAATCTAACCCGCGCACCATCCGTGAGTTAACCTCAAACGGTATGTCTAAAGCATTCAGATAATATTTCACCTGGGTAAAATGGTCGTTACAAGAGGAACACAGATGGTCAAGAACTGAAGGAGCATCAACCGTCGCCACTTGACATCCTGTTGCTTTACAATCCAACACTCGGAGAGGATTAGTCTGGTAACGACGCTGGCATTCCACACATAGTTGATCCAAATGTGTTTCGAGGTAGGCGATCAGTTCCTGTCGATATCCGGGGCGACATTCAGGACAACCGAGTGAGTTGATCTGAAGAGAAACTGAATCGATCTCGATCCGGACAAAGTATTGATGTAGCATCGCCAGAACCTGGGCATCAATTTTTGCATCTTCAACCCCCAGGACTTCAACTCCAAGTTGGTGAAACTGGCGATAACGACCCTTTTGTGGCCGCTCATAACGAAACATCGGTCCCATATAGTAAAGTTTAGAAACCGGATCAAGGCTATGCAAACGGTTCTGAATAAAAGAGCGCATCACCGGGGCAGTCCCTTCGGGACGCAAAGTCAATGAATTCTCACTCTTGTCACTGAAAGTGTACATTTCCTTTTCAACAATATCGGTTGTTTCACCGATGGAACGGCAGAACAGGTCAGTCTTTTCTGCTATCGGCGTCCTGATTTCAGAAAAGCCATAAAGACCGAACACATCACGGGCACTCTGTTCCAGAAACTGCCAGGTTTCTACCTCTCCAGGCAAAACATCATTCATCCCTTTAATTGCAGTTATACTCACAATAGGACCTTTTCTTTTATCGCTATTTATTTTCGGGCTAAAGAAATCGATACAGACGGGAGAAGATACATTATTTTATGCTGATCTGAAAGGGGTTTAAGCAATATTTATACGCTTTTATTGCAGAAGATGGGATCTAAGATTTAGCGAAAGCAGGGTTGTCCAAAGCCAATTAACAAATTTCGGATTCTGGTTATCTACTTGGCTCCACCCATGCCGACGATGTGCTCATGCGCATCCTTGGAAGGGTGTCTGTCGCCCGGATGGCGACAGTCAAGCCCCACGGATGGGTTCATGCGTCCCTGGAAAGGGTGCGCATGGGCACATCTTTTCCCAAGTGGAGTGAACTGGATAACCAGATTTCGGATTTAGTGTTCTTCTTTCGGGATATCGACCACTCCACAAATAACATTCCGAGAATTTTTACCGACGTACATCGCTTGATCAGCAAGATCAAGCAGTTGTTTTTTCTCTGTAGCATCGGTCGGGAAAGTTGCAAATCCGGCAGTGACAGTCACATAACTCGGGGTTCCCTGATCCTTGAGGAAAGCATGCCCTTCAATCACTTTGCGAATTCTTTCCGCGACAATCCGTGCCGTAGTATCGTCTGTCTCAACCAGGATTGCAGCAAATTCATCACCACCAAAACGGAACAACATATCAACATCCCGAACACAATTATCCAATAAACGACCAACTTCCTGCAATGCGGCACTGCCCGCGAGATGCCCATAGTTATCATTAATCTCTTTGAATCGGTCAAGATCCAGAAATATCAGGGAAAATTTCAATCCATAGCGCTGCGCACGTTTGATTTCATGATTCAACGAAACCTGCATATAGCGATGATTATAGAGTCCGGTCAAATCATCGGTATACATCAAGTTTTGCGCGTCCTGATAACGGCAAGCATTTTCAAAGCCGAGAGAAACCTGGTCACACAAGTAACGTAAATCGGCAAGAGGGACAGAGGCCTCCAAATTATCAGCCACATCACAAACAATAATACCCCCCTTCAGCACCTCACCGTCGTGCAATGGTAACATCCAGGTTTGCTCCCGGCGCTGCTGTAGTTTAAGCAGCTTCGCAGCAACAGCACTACCGGGTTGGCACAAACCTGTCGACTCATCAAACTGCGGGAGCAAAGCAAGAACCAACTGTTCGGCAAATTCGGCAGGGAGCTCTTTTAGTCCAGCAAGAGAGGGAACCTCGCCATTTTTCAGAGTGAAAGCACAACCAGCACCAGATTTCATCTCGCGCAAAAAAACATCAAGAGATTGTGGAAGCAAACGTTCCAGATCAATGAGTGATGATAAAGATTGTCCGGTCTGAAAAAGGTGAATTTGTCTATGCAAGTGATCATTTTCAATCAACAATTTACGCTGATCGAGACAATTTCGAACCACATGCTTTAACTCATCAGGATCAAACGGCTTGATCAGATAATCTCGTGCACCATTTTTCAATGCCTCAATCGCCGATTCAAGACTGGCATGGCCAGTCACCATAATAACATCAGGAGAATTTGGCAGTGCCCTGGCAGCACGGAGGACTTCCAGACCGTTTTTGCCAGGCATCACCATGTCGGTCAAGACAAGGTCGATGTCACGCTGCTGGAGCAAAGCAATAGCATCATCACCATTCGCACAGACATCCACACGATGACCTTCCTCTAATAACAGGTCACGGTACAGCTTACGAAAGAAAAGTTCATCATCAACAACAAGGATGTTTGATTGGACAGAAATCATAAGTCTCCTATAATAATAAGAGATTATTCAGCATTCAGAAAGGAATGTCAACGAAAAACGCCCCGCTGCCAATGCCGTATCTGCCAACCTTTTTCTGAAGGTTTAGCCTGAAGAGTTCCTGAAATATCAGTTTGATAGAGGGGAATGTTCCTTCTTTGCAGATATTCAACAACTTGTTTGGCCGGCAAATGGTGACGATTTTGATAACCGACCGAAACCAGACAGGATTGAGGGTTGAGCTGATCAATAAGACGGTCAGTTGCAGAAAATCTACTTCCATGGTGGGGCAATTTCAGCAGAGAGACTGGCCCGGGCAATCCTGCTGCGAGGAGATTCAATACTCCCTGTTTTTCCAGATCCCCGGTTAACAATAAGCTATCATGACTGTCGCAGGTCAGATACATAATCAGAGAAGAGTCATTTCTACTACTGTCCGGAGTTGTGCCATTGAATATATTCAGAGATCCAGCAGTCCAAAAAGAAATTTTGCTCCAATCGGCAGGTACGGTCTTAACCGGAATATCGTTTTTCAATAAAACCTCCTGCAAGCTGTCATGTAACTCGGAAAAGGTATTTCCGATCCAGAATTCCCCCACTGGAAAATGATCCAGAATAAAAATAAGTCCCTTACGATGATCCAGATCATCGTGGGTCAAAACAACCGCGTTCAGTTCGGTCACCCCTAACTCCCCAAAAGCCGGTGCCAGCAGACGTTCACCAACATCAAACCGGTCACTGTAAAATCCACCTCCATCAATCAAAATCGTCTGCCCATTATTGTTCCGCAGCAACATTGATTCTCCCTGCCCAACACTGAACATGGTCAATGAAACAGGCAGCGATTGAGCTAA
>JAYEME010000106.1:0-3582 GCA_034717915.1 Thermodesulfobacteriota bacterium | reverse complement strand
CTTTGATATTGCATTGTTTTATTTTTGACAGTTTATGAAAAACCTTCCTTCCAGAGGAGTTTGATAATGAATCGCACAAAGTTGGGTTAAGCAAACTCAAAGACAGATGTTATTTGTCCTTGTCAAACACTTTCATAGATTAATTCCTGACACTAAAAGATACAGAAAGGCCTCCATCTTCCCAGCTAGTCTGACTCAAACTGTCCTTCAGCTTGAGTCGTTACTACCGAAAATCAGTTTCAAATAGATTGATTTTCAATAAACAAGCCTACCAAACAACCGAGGTAGTCTGATTGTTATCTTACCTGGCCTCTAAACCAGCAGCAGGCACATGACTGTTTCTCAGATAACTCGACTGTCGAGTTGATGCTCCCACGCAACAAGTTTGCTGATCAACACGAACCGGTCATTCCACTTTGCTTCAAATAACCGACGGATATGACGGCAGACAACGGAAAATTTATCATGACATTTACCAAGCATGTGTTTCAGCTTATCTTCCCAAAAGCTCCTCTGCAGGGCTAAACCACCAAATACAGCTTTTTCACCCATGCAAAGCAAGATATTCTTTTCGGGAGTACTGCAGTCACATTCCTTTTTCAATTGTTGATATTCAGCTTCAAATTCCTGTAACCAGCCCTGATGTTCTTTTTGGGCATATTTTCGCAACAGTTCTTCCTGGATACGAAGATCAACCTCTTCCTGACAATTTTGAATCACCTTGACCAGGTAACGATGAGCCATTTTGTTGCGGAGACGGCCTTTATTCCATTCGGTGCCGAAAATTGCCAACGCCTGTTGTATGGCTTCCGGGGTATAACGGTCGGCAAGCCACTGGCGTATTTGTCCTTCCGGATCCTGATTTTGTAGACCAAACTGAACAAAACCTTCATCCAGTAAGGCGCGACTTACTGCAGTCGTCGGCAGCACATCAATACGGCCAGAACCAGTATGATCGGCATGCAGCTGCTCTATAAATTTACGATCTTTTTCAGGATCAGGACAATATTCCCGCAACACCTGCTCTCGACTTTTTCCATTACACTCTGCTCGTCCCGCATGATTAAGTCCTGCTGTATAGGCACGACAGATCTCGTGCACAGCGCTTTCTATCAATGCAGGCTTGTTGGTATCGTCAAGAACAATGGTGCCCACGGCCTGTTCAAATTTTCCGAACTCTCCTTCAATAACGGCTTTATTCTCAGGCGTTCCAGGGGCAGCTGGTATCATTTTTGTCGTTTTCTCAATATGCTCACGTAATTCTCGATCATTATGAATAGGCTTGTTGTCATGAATCAGGGCCTGTGGTTCCTGACCAAGAACAGTACAGCTGTCGTCAAAGGCTTTACGAACACCAGCAGCACATTCCGTTGCAGTAATAACCACCGCTGTATGGCAGGCTGTTGCTTGATCAACGATTCCCTGCCAGTTAAAGGCCATCATTTCGCCGGTACCAGTACATTGCACATCTACTTCTTTACCATCTGTCACCAGGATGCTACCGGGCTGGCATTTGGTTGTAGATCCCCTATAGCGCGGTGATTTGATTGAACGTGGTGGCAGCATTTCGCATATCACCAAAACTCTGCGAATCGGAGTAGGCCCCATATGCATTCTGGCTGATTCATACTTGAAAAATTCCCTGATGCTCCCTTGCCAGGCCTCATAATCTTCGACAATACGCCTGACATCTTCACTGGCCGATACCGGTATGCAAGGAGTAGGCTTATTTGATTGCCGGGAAAAGGGTTGAACTTCATCCTTTTTGATCCAAACCCGGAGGGTTGAATATGGAATTTCTGCTTGTTGACAGAACCTTTCCGGTGAACCTTCCCACTCGTCCAGCAAATCAAGAATAAAACGGATAAAGCCATTGCTGTATGTGGCTCTCCCGCTGCCATGAAATACCACAGCTCCTGGGTGTTCTAAGCGATAACGTAAGACCTTTTCTCGTAAATCCCTACCCAGGATATCATCCGCATCGGAGGCCGGGACAGAAGGGCGACCTGAACCTGTAAACTCCAAACCTGCCAGGATCTCTTCCAACTGATTTTTACGTTCATAAACCTGCGTCCGGTTTACCCCGGCATTTTCGCAAATAGCGGAGAGGGTACCTTCAAACGACAAATTTATGGTGGCGGCCAGTTCCATGATAAATTTATATGCAGCGATTATTGTAAGCTTGTTATTTCGAAGTTCTTCTTTTATATTCATTCTCGGTTGGGGGCAGTTGTTCCTGGTTTTGGTTGACCTTTATACGAAACAATCACCCCTTTTTTCAACTCGTTATCCGAGAATCTTTTCTCCCATCAGCCATATCTGCGGTTTGCCGCCATAAGACACGACCCTGAACAAATCCAGCCCTCGCCGATCAATACTGGTGAGATCCGTCGTATCCGCCCCGAGCCCCTGCTCAATTTTCTTTAAGCTTTGTTCGGCCACCCCGTAGAAACGATCTGCAGGAACCAACAAGCCACCAAGACCGTGATGGGTGCGCCGATGGTTATAATGCTCCACCCAGCGTCCTATTCCCCGGGCGGCATCAGTCAGATCCATGAACTCCGTCTGGGTTACGCATTCCTTCTGAAAACTGGCATTCAGCGCTTCAACTTTACCATTTACTGCTGCCTCTCTGGCCAGATAATAGTTGATCTCGTAGTCTTCCAGCAAAGCTTCAAACCGAGATAACCCACGCCAGGAATGAAAAGCTGAACCACGATCAGACATAACCCCTTCTGGTCTGCCATAACGCCTGACCGCTTGTTCAAAGCTTGCAATTACAGGATCAGCCTTCTCGACCGGCGCCATAGCCCATCCGGCAATAAACCGGGAGTAATCATCTTCGATGAACAGAACGCACTGCTTTTGCTTGTGCACATAAAAATGATAAAAATCCAGATGGTATAGTTCCCGAGGACGATCAGCCTCATAACGTCCAACATGTTCTTTACGTTTCAAGGTCGGCGGGATGTAGCCATTTCCTTCCATCACATGGCGCACAGTGCCGACCGAAACCTTAAAACCACCCCGTTTAAGCATGTTGCGAATCTGGCTCGGACCAAAACCTGGGTGCTGACGCCACATCTTTATAATCTTTTGGTCTCTATTCTCCGCTTGATCTTCTATCTCTATTTCACCCTCAACAATGCCACCCCCAACGCCACGACGCTTCAAAGAACGGCGCCATTCATAGATGGAGCTGCCTGTTGCATTGAACTTGACAGCTGCTTCTTCAACGCTATTGGCTTTGGCGAAATTTAGAATCTCTTCTTTCTGTGCTTTTGAATAACGCTTTCCACGGGAAGGACACTTCTTCCTCTTCGAAGTATTTACCCCACCTGTGTCAACTCCTGACGATAACATTTGTGTTCTCCTATCATTGTGTTTATACTGGAGAACATAGAGGAGCTGTCTGTGCTTAATGTCAGGAATTCATCCTCGCTTTCTGATGAAGAATTATAGTCTATGACAGCTAGTTCTGCAGTTTGTTCAATCGGATCGACTAAATATGACCTAAATCACGGCGCGAATTCCAATGACTTATATATTTCCAGTCCCATAGAATAGACTCTACGTTATGAA